>NZ_JAAFYZ010000230.1 GCF_018274385.1 Catenulispora pinistramenti
CTCCCCATGGCCTTCCGCCCGGCAGCCGTCCCCCCGCCTCCGGCGACAGCCCCTGCGCCGCTCACCACCCCCGTCCAGCGCTCGGGCATGACCTCGTTCCTCCGGGACACAGCGGCCGAGCAGATCAACAACAAACGTGGGGACTTCCACGACACCGTCGCCGACCAGTTCAGCACCTTCAGCGACATCCGTGACGCGGCCAGCCTCATGCGCGACCCCAGCCAGCTGCGGCAGATGGCCAAGCAGCGCGGCATCGACATGATCGCCGACTCCAACCCCGTCGTCGGCGCCTTGCTCAACTCCCGCCGCAGTGGCGAATCGGGATCGGGCTCCGGTCCGCGTGGCGGAGGCGCCGGCGGCCACCGCACCAAGGGCCGGGGCGAGCACCAGGAGATGGAACAGCTGGCCGAGAAGCTGGTAGCGCCCCTGGCCCGCCTGCTGCGCACCGAGCTGCGTATGGACCGCGAGCGGATGGGACGGTTGCGCGATTCAGGACGTTGACTTGGGCCCTCCGCCCCGCCGCATCGGCCCGCACCACCCGTATGACGAAGAGGACTGACGAACGACATGACCACCCCCACGGACCCAGGGTCCAGCCTGTTCTTCAAGCTGACCATCGACGGTCAGGACCTGGGCCTGTTCAACCAGTGCGAGGGCCTGTCCGCCGAGGTGGAGGTCTACCAGCACAAGGAGGGCGGGAACAACGGCTACACCACGTTCCTGCCCGGCCGGGTCAGCCACGGCAACATCACCTTGACCCGGCCGCTCACCCCGGACAGCAGCAAGATCGCGGCCTGGATCTCCTCCATCGCCACCGGCATCCAGCGCCCGACCGCGCAGATCGCCGCGCTGCGCGCCGACGGGACGCTGGTCGTGCAGTGGGGCCTGCTGGACGTGCTGCCGGTCAGCTGGAGCGGGCCGACGCTGGACCCGAGCAGCAACACCGTGGCCACCGAGCGGCTGGTCATCGCCCACCACGGCTTCACCGAATCGGGAGCGTGATCCACCATGGCCACCTCGCCCGGAGTCAGCCTCGTCAAGGCCTCCCTCACGATCAAGGAACCGCCGATCGGCCCGGCGCTGGAGCCCGGCGGGACGATGCGGGAGATCAACTTCCAGTTCAACCCCGAGACGCTGACGCTGGCCAAGAGCGCGAACTGGAGCAGCACCCCGCTGCCGCTGTTCAAGTACGTCAGCATCCCCAGCTTCGGCGGCGCCGATCCCTACACGCTGACCTTCCAGCTCTTCCTCGACTCCTCGATGACCCCGGCCGGCACCAAGGTGCAGGACGACGTCGAGGCGCTGCTGAAGTGCTGTGAGGTGACCGACCAGTCGATCGCCGCGTTCCAGCCCTCCACGCCGTGGGTGTTCTTCCAGTGGGGCAGCTTCTCCACCGTCAGCTTCAACGCCTACGTGCAGAACATCTCCGCCAACTACACCTACTTCGACCCCTCCGGCGTCCCGCTGCGCGCCTCCTGCGACCTGACCATCACCCAGATCCCCTCGCTCACCCTGGGCCAGAACCCGACCTCCGGCGCGCTGTCCGCGCACCGTTCGCACCGGGTGCGCTCCGGGGACACGCTGCAGTCGATGGCCTGGTCGGAGTACGGGGACGCGACCGCGTGGCGGACCATCGCCGAGGCCAACGAGATCGACGACCCGATGCGGCTCTCGCCCGGCGCCGAGCTGCTGATCCCGGCGCCCGACCAGGTCCGGCGGTGATCCGGTGACGTTCGGCTCCTTCTCCTCGGTTCCCAAGGTCGAGATCGGCGGCGCGCTGCCCCGGCTGTTGAAGGCCTCGCTGGACTCCTGCTGGGTGGAGTCCAGCCTCAACGTGCCCTCGACGTTCCACATCGCGTTCCGGGACAAGACCCGGCTGCTGATGTCCAACAACGCGCAGCTGAAGATCGGCGCGCCGGTGACGGTGTTCGCGGTGGCCGGGCTGATCGGCGAGGACCAGCCGCTGATCACCGGGCAGGTGACCGGGGTCGAGGCGGACTACTCCGGCGGCGAGTTCTACACCGTGATCCGCGGCATGGACCACGCCTTCAAGCTGCTGCGCAAGCGGCGGGTCGCGGTCTACAAGAACATGTCCGCCTCGGACATCGTCCGCAAGATCGCCGGTGAGCACGGGGTGGCCACGGGCACCATCGAGTCCACCGTGCCGCCGTCCCCGGACTCGCAGATCTCCCAGCCCAACCTCGACGACTGGACCTTCGTCCAGGGCCTGGCCGAGCGCTACGGCAAGGTCGTGTACTTCGACAACATGGGCAAGCTGCAGTTCCGCGCGCCGGTCAAGGCGGTGCCGCTGACCGGGGTGAGCGCCGACAAGAGCCCGTACGTGCTCGAGTTCGGTGCCAACACCCTGCGCTGCCGCTCCGGCTTCACCGCCGCCGACCAGGTCTCCACGGTCAGCTCCCGGGGCTGGAACATGGTCGCCAAGCAGACCGTCGTGGGCCGGTCCCAGGCCGCCCAGAACCCCGACGTGCTGGCCGGCCTGAGCCCGGCGCAGGTCTCCACGCCGTTCGGGACCGGCACCCTGGTCGAGACCGGGACGCCGTACACCAGCCAGACCGAGACCGACGCCGCGGCCAAGTCGCTGGCCACCGACGTCACCTCGTCTTTCGCAGAGCTCGAAGTCGCGGTCCGGGGCACGCCGCAGCTGCTGCCGGACAAGGCCGTCACGCTGTCCAAGGCCGGCACGCCCTTCGACGGCGCCTACACCATCACCGGCGTCCGGCACCTGTTCGAGCACGGCACCTACGAGACCTGGGTGTCGATGACCGGCCGCCAGTTCCGCTCGCTGTACGGCCTGGCCTCCGGCGGCGCCGGCGGTCCGGGCGGCACCGGGCACCGGATGAGCGGCGTGGTCAGCGCGATCGTCACCGACATCCACGACCCGTTGCAGATGGGCCGGGTCAAGCTGCGCTTCCCCTGGCTCGACGACGACTACGTCAGCGACTGGGCTCGCACCGTGCAGCACGGCGGCGTCAGCGCGCACGGCGGCCTGGAAGGCGCGGGCGGGGCCGGCGGCCACATCCCGGCCGGCTCCCCGGGCGCCGGCAGCTTCATCGGCTACGCCGTCAACGACGAGGTGCTGGTCACCTTCGACCGCGGCGACTTCGACCACCCCTACGTGATCGGCGGCCTGTACAACGGGGTGAACAAGCCCACCCAGCTCACCGTGCACGAACTGGTCTCCAGGGACGGCATCCCGAACGTGCTGGCCGTGTCCTCCCGGCGCGGCAACCGGATGGAACTGCTCGACGACGAGTACTCCATGAACGCCGGGGTCAAGCTCCTGACCGACGACCAGAAACAGACCGTCCACCTGGACAAGATGGAGCACCGGACCACCATCCAGAACTCGGGCGGCCCGATCCTCATCGAGAGCAACGCCCCCGACGGCGGGGTGACCATCCGCGCCGGCGCCGCCACCATCACCCTGACCGCCGAGGGCACGGTGAACATCGAGGGTGCCACCGAGGTCGGCATCACCGCCGGGGCCGCCATGTCGCTCAAGGCCCCGGAGCTGAACATCGCCGCGGCGGCCACCACCGTGGAGTCCGCCGAGATCAACTTCACCGGCGCCTCGGTGTCGGTGGAGGCCGCCGAGATCACGCTGACCGGCAACGTCGCCATCGTCGGCGAGGGCACGCTGGACGGCCAGCAGATTCTGGCGATCTGAGATGAGGCTTGCGATCATGCGACGTCCGATCCCGTCCCTCAGGGGGCTGATCCGTCATGGGTGAGCGATTCGTCGGCTCCGGCTGGGGCTTCCCGATGCGCGTGGACGCCGGCGGCCGGATCGGCCTGGTCTCCCACGACCAGGAGATCGAGGAGGCCATGCGCCTGGTGCTGGCCACCGCGCCGGGGGAGCGGCCGATGCGGCCGGAGTTCGGCTGCGCCGTGCACGACCTGGTGTTCGCCCCGGTCAACGACAAGACCGTGGGCCGTATCCAGCACGAGGTGCGCTCCAGCCTGGACCGGTGGGAGCCGCGCATCTCGGTGACCAGCGTCCAGGTCACCGTGGATCCCGACCGCCCCACCGTGCTGTACATCGACGTGCACTACCAACTGCGCGGCACCAACAACCCGCGGTCCCTGGTCTTCCCCTTCTACGTCATCCCCGACCACGACGGACCAGGGTCCGCGCCAGCGACAGATACGGAAGCAGCCTGACATGGCTTTGCCCTCGCCGAACCTCGACGACCGCCGGTTCCAGCAGTTCGTGGACGATGCCAAGCGGTACGTCCAGCAGCGGTGCCCGGAATGGACCGACCACAACGTGTCCGACCCGGGCGTGACGCTCATCGAGGCCGTGGCCTACATGGCCGACCAGCTGGTCTACCGGCTGAACCGGGTCCCGGACAAGAACTACCTGGCGTTCCTGGACCTGCTGGGCATCAACCGGTTCCCGCCGGCCCCGGCGCGCGCCGAGGTCACCTTCCGCCTGTCCGCCCCCCAGCCGAACACGGTGCTGGTGCCGCCCGGCTCGGAGATCGCCACGCTGCGCACCGAGTCCGAGGAGGCGCTGGTCTTCGGCACCGCCGAGCAGCTGCGGATCGTGCCGTGTTCGCTGACCGCGGTCGTGGTGCAGAACAACGGCGCCAGCCCCACCGACCGCACCGTGGACGTCATGGACGGCAAGGACGTGGCGGCCTTCTCCCCGGCCCCGGCTCCCGGCGACGCGCTGTACTTCGGCCTGTCCGCGCCGGTGCCCTCCTGCGTGGCGGTGCTGCGGCTGAGCAGCCGCGTCGACGGTGTCGGCGTGGACCCGCGCCAGCCGCCGCTGGTCTGGGAGGCCTGGTCGGCGGACGGCTGGGTGCCGTGCGAAGTGGACTCCGACGACACCGGCGGTCTGAACCGGCCCGGCGACGTGGCGCTGCACGTCCCGTCCCGGCACATCGTCTCCCGGTTGGCCGGGGTCGAGGCGGCGTGGCTGCGCTGCCGGGTCCTGGAGCCGCGGCCCGCGCAGCCGTTCTACGCCGTCAGCCCGACGCTGCGCTCGGCGGCGGCCCGCACGATGGGCGGCACCGTGCGCGCCGTGCACGCCGAGACCGTCCGCGACGAGGAAATCGGCGAGTCCTCCGGCGTGGCCGGCCAGCGGTTCCGGCTCTCCCGGACCCCGGTCGCGGTCGACGACCCGATGCTCCAGCTGGAGACCTCCGACGGCGAGGGCTGGGACCGCTGGCAGCTGGTCGACACCTTCGCCGGCTCCAGCCCGGAGGATCGGCACTTCCAGCTCGACCCGGTGACCGGCGAGCTCGCCTTCGGCCCGGCGCTGCGCCAGCCCGACGGCGGCGTCCGGCAGTACGGCATGGTCCCGCTCAAGGGCGTGCGGATCCGGGCCGCCGCCTACCGGATCGGCGGCGGCCGGTCCGGGAACGTGGCGCGCGGCGCTCTCAGTGTGCTGCGAACCTCGATCCCTTACGTGTCGCGGGTGGAGAACCGCGAAGCGGCGCGCGGGGGAGTGGACGGGGAGTCGGTGGCCGAGGCGAAGGTGCGGGCGCCGATCTCGCTGCGGGCCCAGGACCGCGCGGTGACCGTCCGGGACTACGAAGAACTCACCCGGCGCGCGGCCCCGGAAGCCGCGCGCATCCACTGCCTGCCGGTCGATGAGCAGACCAAGATCGGCGGCAAGGAGGTCGGGCTCGGCGCGGTCCGGCTGCTGGTCGTGCCGCAGGCGGTGCCGGACGTCGGCGGCGTGCTGCGCTTCGAGCAGCTGGTCCCGGGCGACGAGTTGCTCAGCCGGATCGCCGCCTACCTGGACGAGCGCCGGCCGATCGGCACCCGGCTGGCCGTCGGCCCGCCGTACTACCAGGGCGTCACCGCCGCCGTGACGCTGCACGCGTTCCGCGGGGCCGAGACCGACCTGGTCCGCACCGGCGCCGTCAACGCCCTGTATTCCTACCTCGACCCGCTGACCGGCGGTCCGACCGGCGAGGGCTGGCCGTTCGGCCGCGCCGTGCACTCCGGTGAGCTGTACGCGGTGTTGCAGCGGGTGCCGGGGGTGGAGATGGTCGACGAGGTCCGGCTGCACCCGGCCGACCCGCTGACCGGCAAGCGCGGCGACGCCGCCGAGCGGATCGAGCTGGACCCCTCGGCGCTGGTGTTCTCCTATGACCACCGGGTGAAGGTGGTCGGCGGATGAGGGGCGCGGTAGACGGGCTCAACAGCCCCTTCCCGCTCGGCGAGCAGCTGCCCAGCGTCTATGCCGACGACGATTTCGCGCAGCGGTTCGTCGGCGGGCTGGACGATCTGTTCTCGCCGTTGCTCTCGGTGCTGGACAACCTCGCCGCCTACCTGCGGCCCGAGCTCGCGCCGTCGGACTTCGTGGCCTGGCTGGGCACCTGGGTCGGCGCCGAGTTGTCCGGGGACGAGTCCGACGAGTCCCTGCGCGCGGCCGTCGCGGGAGCGGCCGCGATGCACCGGCACCGGGGCACCCTGCACGGCCTGGCCGAGGCGGTCCGGCTCGGCTTCGGCATCGAGCCGGAGATCACCGAGAGCGGGGGCATGTCCTGGTCGGCGCGCCCGCTCGGGCCGTTGCCCGGGGACGCCCAGCCGCGGCTTGAGGTGCGGCTCACCGCCAAGCAGGCGCGCGCGGTCGATCTGGACCGGCTGCGGGCGCTGGTGGCCTCGGTGCGTCCGGCGCACGTCCCGTATTCCGTCATCGTCGAGAAATCCTGAAAGGTAGCGTTTCGCTCCGATGTCCACCGAATACAGTGAGCTGATTTGCCCCGACTGCGGTGCGCGCGAGCAGCGGGAGGCGTTCTGCGAGAGCTGTGGTGCGGCGTTGAGCCGGGCCAAGCCGGCCCCGGCCGCTCCGGCGGCGTTCGAGGAGTCGGACGCCGACGAGCCGGTGTCGAGCCACAGCGACAGCCACAGCCGCAGCGACAGCCCGAGCTTGGTCGCCACTGCCGGGCCGGGCCCGAAGGACACGCTGGTGAACCAGGCCGGGTCCTTCGCCGACCGGATCGCGGCCGCCGCGCCGGAATCGATCGCGCCGGACTCGAACGTGCCGGACTCGATCGCGTCAGAGCCGATCGCGTCGGCCGCCGCCGGGTCGGAGCCGCGGTCCGGCGACGTCTCGGGCACGGTGCCGCTGCCCCGAAACGGGCGCGCCGATCCCGAGCGTGACGCGGCCGAGCGCGCCGCGGCCAAGTGGGCCGAATCCGAGCGGATCGAAGCCGAGCGCGCCGAAGCCGAGCGGGCCGCGGCGCGCCGGGCCGAAGCCGAGAACGCCGAACGGGCCCGGGCCCTGCTGGTCCCGGTCGCCGACCAGTCGGCGCCGGCCGGCATCGTCCCGGTGCTGCCCGGCGTGCCCGATCCCATCGCCCCGCAGCGCAACCGGTCCGAAGGACTGGCCGAACTCGACGCCGGCATCCAGTGCCAGTGGTGCGCCACCCGCAACCCGCCCGAGCGCCACTTCTGCCGTAAGTGCGGCCAGCGCCTGGCCTACGCGCCGGTGGAGGCCAAGCGGCCGTCGTGGTGGCGGCGCCTGATCTTCTTCTGGCGCAACCGGCCGCTGCCGTTCGCCGGCCAGCGGCCCCGGCTGCGCCGCGGTCCCGGCCAGGCGATCCGCCCGGCGGTGTGGGGCGTGGTGCTGATCGTGGTGATCGTCGTGGTGGTCCAGGAGTACAAGCCGGTCTCCACGAACGTGCGGGACCACTTCTCCAAGCCCAACGAGATCTCGAACTGGACCGTCGCCACCTCGCACCAGGACCCGAACCACCCGGCCAAGCTGCTGCACGACACCTACTCCGACACCTGGTGGGGCAGCGGGTTCTCGCCGCAGAACAGCAACGGCGTGAGCATCACCGTGACCTTCAGCCAGCCGACCAACCTGCTGGACATGGGGATCACGCCGGGGGCCGGCACGGCGACCGACACCTTCGGGGCGCAGGGCGCGCCGGAGACCGTCGACGCGCTGCTCATCCCGTTGCCGGGCAAGGGCGATCCGGTCAAGAAGACCTTCACCCTGGACGACCAGGCCGGCTTCCAGAAGCTCCAGCTGCGCGGCGACGACATCCGGCAGGTGGTGCTGACCATCACCTCCTCCTACGACCCGACCGGTGTCGACCCGGCGAAGGCGAACCAGACCGAGACCGCCATCACCGAGCTGGAGTTCTATTCACGCCACTGACATCTGCCGGTAACCGGGCGGGGCTTGCGGGTCCGATCCGGTTACCGTCAACCTCATAATCCTCAGCACTCCGTAATCTTTTCGCTCGCACTCTTCCTGCCTGGTCATTTACTGTCAAGGTATGGACATTCACCTGTGCGTTCCGATGCCTTCCCGTTGAGGCGTGTTGGTTTCCCGGCTGCCGTCGTGATGTTCTACCTGATGGCGGCAGCGAGGCCGCCCCGGTTTCGGCGAGCCATGGACCGGCGAGGGTGTGAGGGGGGACGTCCAGTGCGACGTGTCCAGACTGTGGTGCAAGCCGCCGATCCGGTGTTGCGCGCCGGCATCGTGAACCTGCTGGAGCACCGCCCCGAGATCGAGCTGCTGGCCCAGGACGGCCCGGGCCGCGACCCGCTGATCGTCATGTGCGCCGACGACGCCAGCGAGCTGCTGGCCGCCGGCCCCGCGGCGGCGCCGAAACCCGCCTACACCGTGCTGGTGGTGAGCCGGATGAACAAGGCGCAGCTGCTGGAGGTGGTCGAGCTCGGCGTGACCGCGGTGGTCTGGCGCCGCGAGGCGACCGGCGAGCGCCTGGTGCGCGCCGTCCAACTGGTCGACCGGGGCGCCGGCGACCTGCCCGCCGATCTGCTCGGCGGCCTGCTCGGCGAGGTCGGCCGGGCCCGCCGGGCGCGCGGCGCCGGCACCGAGCCGCTGCCGATGGGCTTGTCCAGCCGCGAGGTGGATGTCATCCGCCTGGTCTCCGAGGGCATGGAGACCAAGGAGATAGCGGCCAAGCTGTGCTATTCCGAGCGCACCATCAAGGGTGTGCTGCACGACGTGATGACCCGGCTGGAACTGCGCAACCGGGCCCACGTGGTCGCGCACGCCGCCCGCGAGGGCTACCTGCGCTGGACTTGAGGGCTGCCCGCGCTGGACCTGAGGGCGGCCCGCGCTGCCCGTGCGGACATCGGGCACTGCCCCGCACGCCGTCCCCGCGCACCTGGTCGGTGCCGCGGCCGGGCGGCCAGGATGAACTGGCGAAAAGTGGGCCCGCCAGTGGACTGGAAGAGAACCGAGCTTGATCCCCGAAATTGACGAGGCACTTCGCGGCCTGCTGCGATCCTCCCTGCCGGACAAGGGCGTGGAGATCGCCTTCGACGCACCCACCCGGGACTGGGCCGCGCGCCGCAACACGCCCACGGTCGACGCCTACCTCTATGACATCCGCGAGGACCTGGCCCGACGCGAGCGCGGTGTGGTGGCGGTCCGGGACGAGCAGGGCATCGTGGTACGCCGCCGCCAACCCCCGCGCTACTTCCGGCTGTCCTATCTGGTGACCGCCTGGACCAAGCGCGCCGAGGACGAACACCGGCTGCTGGCCGTGGTGCTCGGCTGTCTGCTCGGGCAGGACTTCCTGCCCATCCCCGAGGGGCCCGGTCTCCTGTCCTCGCTCGGCCTGCAAGTGCCGATGACGCCGGCCGCCCCGCCGCAGGAATCACGCTCCATCGCCGACATCTGGTCCGCCCTCGGCGGCGACCTGAAGCCCTCACTGGACCTGGTGATCACCGCCCCGTACCCGGTGGGACCGGAGTATCCGGTCGGGCCCGCGGTCACCGAAGGCGCCGGTATCCGCAGCCACCGCCTTGACGAGCCGGAGACCGAGGCGCCGTTGCGGCTGCGCCGGTACGGCAAGATCGAGAACGGCAAGCGTGAGCGCACGATCGAGCGCAAGAAGACCGAACAGTGAGCGGCGAGGGCCCAGTCGATGCCCCAGCCGGTGTCCCAGTTGACATCCCAGGCAGCATCCCGGGCGGCATCCCAGCCGACATCCCAGTAGACGCCGCGGCGGCCCGACGCTGCCTGGACCTGCTCCTGGAGCAAGTACGGGCCCTGATAGACGCCCGCTCGGCCACCGATCCGAACGCCGACGACCCGCTGCGCGGCCTGCGTCTGTCGGCGGACCACGTCGGCTGGCTGCTGTCCGCCGACCCGGTCCGCGGACAAGTACTGGCCTCGGCGGACCGGTGGCCGCGGCTGGCGGAGCTGGCCGAGACCTTCGGGCTGACCGGATTCGATGTGGCGGTGCTGGTGCTGGCGCTCGCGCCGGACCTGGACCGGGTCTTCGAGTCCTGCTACGGCTATCTGAACGATGACGTGACACGCCGGCGCGCGACGGTCGGGCTGGCGCTGGACCTGTGCGGCTACGAGGCATGGGACCCGGCGGCGCGCGCCCGGTTCGGGGCCGGGGCGCCGCTGGCCGACGGCGGGCTGCTGGAACTGGAGGACGCCGATCGGCCGCTGCTCTCGCGCGGGCTGCGGGTGCCGGATCGGGTGGTGGCGCATCTGCTCGGCGACGATACGCCGGATGATCTGCTGCACGGGTTGATTCAGGCTATTGAGGTACCGGCGCCACGAGCCGAGCCCTCACTTCGGCCTGAACTGGACCACGCGCGATCCGACAGCGCCAGTCGCCTTGCGGAGCCCGCGCTTCAGTCCGACCTGCCGGGGGATGCGAAGTCCGCCGCCGGCCTTGAGGCCGGATCCGCCTTCGCCGCGCCGGACAGTGCCACTCTCGCCGAGATCGCGCGCCGCCCCGGCCTGGTCGATCTCCTTCGCGCCGGACCGACCCTCGTCCAGCTGCGCGAGCAGCGCAAGGGCAGCGCCGATGCCGTGGCCGTGGCGCTCTTCGCGGCTGCCGGCCGCCCGGCACTGCGCATCACCCTGACCGACCAGCTCCTGACCCGCGCCGACCAGATCGTGCCCGCCCTGATCCGCGAGGCCCGCCTACGCCGCGCCGGCCTCGTCGTCTTCCTGCCCGAGCCCATCGACCCGGGCCCGTTCTGCACCGACCGGGTTCCGGTGCTGCTGGTCGGCGAAGTCCGCCGCGAATCCGGTGCGTGGCCGGTGCGGCCCCTGGTCGTCGACGTCGAATCGCCCGCCGGCGGCTCGCCGGAGTGGATCGGACGCTGGCGCGCCGAGCTCGGCCCGCTCGCGCCCGGCACCGATCTGGAGGCTACCGTCGCGCCGTTCCGCCTCACCGCGACCGGCATCGCCCGCGCCTCCGAAACGGCGCGTGCCCTGGCCGCGTTGGAAGGACGGCAGCCCGACGAGTCCCACATCCGCCGTGCCGCGCGGCAGGAGAACGCCCGGGGTATGGGTCCGGGCGTGCGGCACGTCGAGCCGGCGGTCGGCTGGCCGGATCTGGTCCTGCCCGAGCAGGAGGGCTCGCGGCTGCGGGAGCTTGTGGATCGGGTCCGCAACCGGGACCGCGTCCTGGGTGCCTGGGGTCTGCGTACCGGCGGTGGTCGTGGCCGGGGTGTGGCCGCGCTGTTCGCGGGGGAGTCCGGGACCGGCAAGACGCTGGCTGCCGAGGTGGTCGCCGGCGAGCTCGGGCTGGATCTGTACGTGGTCGAACTCAGCGCGCTCGTGGACAAGTACGTCGGCGAGACCGAGAAGAACCTGGAGCGCCTGTTCGCCGAGGCGGATCGGGTCGACGCCGTCATCTTGTTCGATGAGGCGGACGCGGTCTTCGGCAAGCGCTCGGAGACCAAGGACGCCCACGACCGCTACGCCAACATGGAGAGCGCGTATCTGTTGCAGCGCCTGGAATCCTTCAACGGCGTCGCCCTGCTCACCACCAACCTGCGCGCCAACATCGACGACGCCTTCACCCGCCGCTTCGACCTGATCGTCGACTTCCCGTTCCCGGACGCCGCGCTGCGCAAGGCGCTGTGGCGGCGCTGCCTGGCCGGTCCGGTCCCGCTCGATCCCGACGTCGCCGACGGCTCGGCCGTCGATCCGGTCGCCGACCGCTTCGAGCTCGCCGGGGGCGCGATCCGCGCGGCCGCCACCACAGCCGCCTACCTGGCCGCGGCCGGTGGACGCGCGGTGAGTGCCGAGGACCTGCTCACCGGAGCGCGGCGGGAGTACCGCAAGATGGGCCGGCTGTCCGAGGAGGACCTGGTACGCCTGGAATTCTGAGCGGCCCGCGAGGTCCGGGCGTGAACCTCAACGTCTGTCGTGACGAACCGCCGACCAGCGTGTTGGTGTGAGCATACTGAGAACTGAAGCACCTTTCCCGGATGGAGCATCGGATGCGCGATCAGGACACTGCCAAGGCCGGTAAGGCGAGTAGTACGCGGTCGGCTCCGGCCCGCTCCGCCGCGGCGCCGTCCACCGACCCGACCGGTCTGCTGTCCTTGCAGCGCAGCATCGGGAACGCCGCGGTGGTGCAGTTGCTGGCCGAGGCCGGCGACGCGCACGCCCAGGAGGGCCACGAGCACGGCCCCGGCTGCGGCCACGGCGGCGACGCTCCGGTGCAGCGCTCCTCGGTCCAGTCCGTCCTGTCAGCCCCGGGCAGTCCGCTGGCCGCGCCGATGCGCGCCGAGATGGAGAGCCGGCTGGGCGCCGACTTCTCCGACGTGCGGCTGCACACCGGCGGCGCCGCGCAGCGCTCGGCCGCCGAGATCGGGGCGCGCGCCTACACCTCCGGGAACCACGTCGTCATCGGCGACGGCGGCGGTGACAAGCACACCCTGGCGCACGAACTCACCCACGTCATCCAGCAGCGCCGCGGCCCGGTCGCCGGGACCGACAACGGTTCCGGTCTGAAGGTCTCCGATCCCTCGGACCGGTTCGAGCGGGAGGCCGAGGCCAACGCCACGCGCGCGTTGAGCAGTCCGCTGGCCGCGGAGTCGGCGAACGCGCAGGCCGGTGCCGGGGCCGAGAGCCCTGTGCAGCGTGCTGCGGTCCCGAGCAGCAGCCCCGCCAGCCCGGCCGCCGCCGACCAGGTCCAGCGCGCCGGTGCCACCGGCTTGCTGGAGCGCGGCAAGGAGGCGGTGAAGCACGGTGCGGACGTCGTGGGCGCAACCGCACCGCCCACCGCGGACTTCATGGCCGGCGGACTCGCCACCGGCGGAAACACTCCGGGAGACTTCGGCAAGGCCGCCGGTGTCGGCGCGGCCGGGATCGCCGGCGGGGTGATGGCGGTGCCGGACCTGGCCGTCTCCGTGATCAAGGTGAGTACGGCCGCCGCGGCCTGGATCCACGCCCGCCACGGTTCCGTGGAGGAGCGGCACGAGGCCCGCAAGCAGTTCGAGAAGGCGTTGGCGGAGACCGCGTCGAACACCTCGGCGGTGGGCGGCGGGGTCGCCGGCGGGGTCGGCACCATCACCGGGACGGTGGGGCCGGGCGTGGCCGGCGGTGGCGCGGGTATCTTCACCGGCCTGTACGGCGCCATCAAGGGCACCGTGGACGCCGTCCACGCTGACCACCAGAAGAAGAAGCTGGAGAAGGCGCCCCTGCCGGCGCAGGACAACCTGCTCGCGGAGTTCCAGGGCCTGGAGAGCAAGCTCGACAGCAACCACACGTTGCTGGTGGAGAACCTGAAGGCGCAGCACAAGCTGGATCGTCGCAAGATGCCCGCGAGCGCCGACAAGGCCACGGAACTGGCGCTGAAGGCCCGCCACGACGAGCGGCTGGCCACCTGCAACGCCCAGTACGACGTGGCGAAGATGGCGATCCAGGAGAACATCGCCGAATGCCGCGAGATGGCGAACCTGCACACCGCCAAGGACCTCGCCGTCCGCAAGAGCGGGCGCAAGAGGGTCCGCAGCATTCTGGCGGCGGCGGCCGGAACGCTGGGCATCCCGGCCGGCGCGCTGTCGATCGTGGCCGTCGTCCTGGGCCTGTCCGCCGGCGCGATCCCGATCGCCGGCTGGGCGATCGCCGGCGTCGTCGGTCTGATCACCACCGGCGTGCTGACCTGGAAGCTGGTCAACAAGGTCCGCGCCAACCTCAAGCATCTGCGGCAGGCCCCGGATGCCGACCAGAAGTCGGGGTGGAAGATCTACCTCGAGGCCATGCAGGTCTGGAAGCCCAAGGCCGACAGCACGCGGGATCAGGCCGCTGCGACGCTGTTCCAGGCCCTCACTTCCCAGTTCGACGTCAACAAGTCCGTGGCCGAAGAGCTGGTCAAGGCCCTGAGGCTGAAGCCGGAAGAGCTGCTGAAAATGCCGGCGGACAAGGCCGTGGCGAAGATTAAGGACAGGCTTGCCTCAACCTGAGCCCGGGGCCGTTCGAACAGTGCGTTCGCGGCCACGCGGTTAGGGTCGTAATCGACAGGATGTGCGCCTGTCGGTCTCGACCGGAAGGAGGCCGCCGTGGCAGCCTCAAAGGGACGCCCTTCGGGCCTCATGCTAATGGTTTTCATCGCCGGTGGCCTCTTGATGGTCGGTGCCATTCAGGCCGGCAACGGCATGCTGGTCATCATCACGCTTTTGCTCATGGCGGTCAGCGTCGATACTCTGCGCAAGCGCTGACCGGGCGAGAAATCTGCGGGCCGCCGGCTGGCCGGGCAGGAATGCGCGGATACCCCTTTGGCCGCTATGTGGGTGAACGGGGTTTCAAGCTCGTCAGGTCGGTTACCCGGCGTCCATGACCGACGAGGCTTACTGGACGTTCAACAACGGCGTGACCGGCTACCCGAGGTTGGACGGCCGGGGCAGAGCCGACGTCGCGGTCATCGGCGGCGGCGCCGCCGGGTTGTGGACGGCCTGGGAGCTGGCGCGGACCGGCCGCCGGGTCGCCGTCTTGGAGGCCGGGCGGATCGCCGAGGCGGCCAAAGGCGGCGCGGCCGGTCAGGCCTCGGTGATCCAGGCACTGGCCTACAGCCGGATCGCCCACGCCGCCGGGCCCGAAGCGGCACGCTGCTATGCCCAGGCCCAGAAGCACGCGGTAGAGCGCATCGCCGAAGTGGCCGACCGGCTAGGCGCCGACTGCGAACTGGAGCGGCGTCCGTCCTACGTCTACGCGGCCGACGAGCAGTCCCTGCCGCAGCTGCACGAGGAGTGGGCCGCCGCGCTCCAGGCCGACATCCCCGCGGTCTACGGCGCTGCCACCGGGCTCTCGTTCACCGTCGCCGGCGCGCTGCACGTCGTGGACCAGCTCCAGTTCCACCCGCGCAAGCTGCTGACGGCGCTGGCCGAGGACCTGGTGCGGCGGGGGTCGGCAGTGTACGAACACAGTCCGGTGGTCACCGTCGACGAAGGAGAACCCTGCGTCGTCATGACCGAGACCGGGGCGTCGGTCGCCGCCGAGCAGGTGGTGGTCGCCACCGGGTTCCCGATCGTGGCGGACTCCGTGCTGCGGCGCTCGCTGCGGCCCCGGCGCGAGCTGCTGCTGGCCGGGCCGGTGCCGGCGGAGCGGGCGCCGGAGGGGATGTATGTGGCGGTCGGGGAGCCGGCGGCCACGATCCGTAGCGCGCCGCTTGATGACCGGCAGCGGATGGTCGTCGTCGCGGGGGAGCGGTACGAGGCGGGGTCCGGCAGCGTGCAGGAGCGTTTCCGGCGGCTGAGCGCGTGGGCGGCCGGCAAGGTCGGGTTGGAGCGCGTGGAGTTCCGGTGGTCGGCTCAGGACTATGAGACCGATGACCGGCTGCCGGTGATCGGGCCGGCATCGGGGGAGCAGGGGCGGTTGTGGATCGCGACCGGCTTCGGCGGCTGGGACGCGACCAACGCCGCGCTGGCCGGCCGGCTCATCACCGCCGGGATCCGGGGCGCGCGCCCTCCGGAGTGGGCCGCCCCGTTCGCACCGGAGCGGCTGGAGAAGAACGGCCACGACCAGGACGACTGGAACGGCCCGGCCCGCTCGGTCGTACGGCACCGGGTCGAGCGCGACGAGCGGGACGCCTTGGACGCGATCCGGCCCGGGGACGGCGCCGTGGTGGACGTCGGCGGCGAGCACTGTGCCGCGCACCGGGACGCCAGCGGGCTGCTGCACCTGGTGTCGGCGCTGTGTCCGCACCAGGGGTGCACGGTCGAGTTCAACGACGCGGAGAAGACCTGGGAGTGCCCCTGCCACGGCTCGCGCTTCGCCACCGACGGCGCCCTTTTGCAAGGGCCGGCGGCTGCGCCGTTGGCCCCGGCGCGCGCCTATCTCGCCTTGACCGCCGCCGAGTGACCGGCACAGAGCACGGCTCGCTCAGCCCGCTCGCTTCGCCCGCTCGCCCCGGCCCGCCCCGATCCGCGACGTTTGACCCCACGCGATCGGGTAACCAAGGGGGAACCCATGGATCCATGGAGCCACCCCAGCGTCATCACCTGGAGGATGTCGTGCTGTCTCTCACCGATCGGGCCGCGGCGGCCATTCAGGTCCTGACTTCCCGCTCCGAACTCCCACCGGACACCGCCGGGCTGCGCATCGTCGCGGCCGACCCGAGCCTGAACGGCAACCAGGACCAGTTCTCGGCGTCCCTGGCCACCGGCCCCGACGCCGGGGACGAGGTGGTGGAGTCCGGCCCGGCCCGCATCTTCCTGGAGTCGACCGCCGCCCACGTCCTGGACGGACGGGAGCTGGACGCGACGGTGGACACCGACGGGAGCGTCAAGTTCGTGGTGGGGCCGGGGGCTTAGCGCTCGGGCTCGGCTCGCGCTCGGGCTCAGGTCCGGGCTCGGGCTCGGGTTCGGGTTCGGGTTCGGGTTCGGGCGAAGCCTGCCGGTCGCTCATCATCGGAATCACCCGATTCGTCGGTATTGATTCGACCACCGCTTCCTGGGCAACGGGCACCCATGAAGCTCCTCACCTATGCCGACCGCGCAGTGGCCCTGGTGAACACCGACGACCACGGCGCGGGCCAGGACCACCTGCAATGCGGCGACGACGTCTGCCGCCTCCTGCCCGACGGCTGGCGCGTGTCCCACACAGTGGCCGAGGCGGGCCTGCAGGAACTGCGCGAGGCTCGCCCCCGCCTGCGGCGCGTCTTCGAACTCGCGGCCACCGGCCGGGTCGAACGGGCCACCGACGCCCTGAACAAGCTGCTGGGCGACTTCCCGGTCTCAGCCTCGATCAGCGACCACACCACCGGCTGGCACCTGCACCTCAGCGACGAGCCGCAGGGGCCGGCGCGGTCGTACGTGACCGGGGCGGCGTTCGGCCTGGCGTACACGATCGCCGAGCGCGGGCCGGAGCGGCTGGGGCTGTGCGACGCGCTGCCCTGCCGGGCGGTGTTCGTGGACACGACGACGAACAGTTCCCGGCGGTACTGCTCGGACCGGTGCGCGACACGGGCGAACGTGGCTGCTTACCGGGCTCGCAAGCGCGGGGATTGTTAACCATTTACCCCCTGTCTCTTATACACATCA
>NZ_JAAFYZ010000231.1 GCF_018274385.1 Catenulispora pinistramenti
ACCCTCGCCTCCGTAATCCCCCCCCGCACCGCCAGCCACCATCAGCCCGGTCGGCCGCCAGCCCGCTCCCACTGCGCGGCGTCCCACTCGACGTACTCGATCTGCGCGCCGCCCGGGAGCTTGGCGGTCAGGTTCCGGCCGGTGGGGACTGCCTGGATGCCGCGAACGATCTCCGCGCCGGTCTGCTCCAGGTGCCGGAGGCATTCGTCGAGGTCGTCCACGATCAGCGTGGCGGTCGTGGCCGTGTACGGCTCCAGCGCCTCCTTGTCCCCGGCCACCACCAGGATCCGGCCGACGCTGCCCAACTCCAGACCGTTCGGCATCGAGAAGCGGGTGGCGATGGGTTCGCCGGTCACGGTCTGCATGGCGGCCAAGACGGGGTCCAGGTCTGCTGCGTAGACGCGTGCGTAGGTACGGAAGACTCGCATGATCGTCGCCAACGGGCTGGTGATCGTGGCTATTCCGCGTGCGGGGGCTCAGAGCTCGTCGTCGTGCGGGTCCGGTGTGAACACCACGGCGATCGCCTCCGCGTGCTCCGGCTCGTCGGGATCGGCGACCACCTTCGCCATGATCGTGGCCTCGTGGTTCTCCGGATCCAGCTCCAGGATCTGCGCCAGCACCTCCTGGGCCTCGGCCAGTGCGCCGTACTTGATCAGCGTGAAGGCCGCCAGCCGCAACTTGTCGATGGTCACCGGCTCGCCGGGGCCGGCGGCGCGGATCTCGACGCTCTTGTCGAGCAGCGGCTGGAAGCGCTTGGGTGGGCCGAAGAGCTGGAGGCCGATGATGATGCCCGGCACCGTCACGGGATCGCGCATGGGAGTGGCCAGGGCCTTCTCGAAGTCGGCCATCGCCTGGTCCCACTTGCCGAGCTGGAAGCGGATCTGGCCCAGGACCGCGGTGCGGTCGCCGCCGACGTCGGGGAGTTCGATGCGCTGGATCAGGCGCTCGGCCGCCCGGTGGTCCTGGTAGGCGAGCATGTAGAGCGAGCCGAGTTGGAACAGTGTCGTGGTCTGCTTCGGCGCGACGCGCAGGATGGCCTTGTAGGCCTCTTTGGCCTCGTCGTTCATCTTCAGCCGCTTGTAGACGTTCGCCGCGGACGTCAGCGCGCCCGGGTCGTCGCCCGCCAGCTCGACCGCCCGCTCGGCGGCGGCCACCGCCTCCTCGCGGCGGCCCAGCTCGGCCAGGATCCGGCCTTTCAGCGACACCGATTCGCTCGAGTCGGGGAAGCGGCGGCAGCCCTCGGCGGCGATCTCGAGCGCCTCGTCCAGCCGGTCCAGATGTTCCAGCCCGTAGACGGCCCAGCGGAACAGGTCGCGGGTCGCCTCGCCCTCGGCGATCAGCGGCTCGGCGAGGGCGAGGAGGTCTTCGTAGCGGTCGTCGTCGCTGGCGATCTCGGCGGCCAGCAGCCGGGCCGGGGGCAGCGTCGGGTCCGCGGCCATCAGCGCCGAGGCCAACTCCCGGCAGCGATCGCGGGAGTCCTTGGACCAGGCGTGGTTGTAGACGGCCGCGCGCCACATCGATCCGGCGATGCGCGCCTGCTTGCGCAGCAGCTCCGGGTCGGTCCCGGCGGTGCCGGGGGTGCCGAGGTCGGGGATGTCCAGGGCCTGGCAGCCGAGGGTGTAGACGTCCAGCAGCGGCGCGGGCAGGCCGTTGGTCTCCAGGGTGTCCAGGACCTCGCGCACCCGGTAGGGCTTGGGTTTCAGCCGCAGGGCCGAGGTGAACGCGTCCCGGGCCCGGTCGATCGCCCCGAGGCGGAGCTTCACGATCCCGGCCTGGACCAGGAACGTGGTGTTCATCGGCTCCAGCCGGAGCGCTTCGGCCATGGCGGTTTCGGCTTCCCGCCAGCGGTACTCGTCCACCAGGACCATCGCGCGGGCCTGGAAGCTGTCGCCGACCTGCGGGTCCACCTCGATGGCGCGGTCGGCCATGGCCAGCGCCTCGACGCGGCGTCCGGGGTACTTGCCGAGGACCTGCGCGCACAGCCGCAGGATCCGGCCCTCGTCCGGCTCGATCTGCAGGGCCCGCTCCAGCAGGGCCAGCGCCTCATCGAGTTCCTTGCCCTGCTTCAGGATCAGCGCGGCCCGATAGAAGCCCTCGGTCTCGTTCGGCCAGTGCGTGATCAGCTGCCGCGCGGTCTCCAGCGCCTCGTCAAGGCGGTCGGCGAGGTCGAGCAGCCAGGCCAGGTTCGCCAGCCCGCCGTAGTGCCCGGGCTCGGAGGCCAGCACCCGGCGCAGCATCGGCTCGGCCTCGGCATAGCGCTCCAGCCGGATCAGCGCGGCGGCCCGCTCGACGGTGGCCCGCAGCGCGTCCTCGTCCGTCATCACAGGCCCTTAGCGCCCTTGTGGTTCTTGAAGTACGCCGCGAGGTCGTCATACGCGCCGCCCTCGTTGGCGAACAAAGCGACCGAGCGTGCGGCGTCGAACCACGGACCGGTCGAGGGGCGCACGTCCTTCAGCGCGTTCTCGAAGTCGGGCATGCCCATCATCCGCACCTCGCCGCTGCGCACCGCGTCCATCAGCGCGTTCTCGGTCGCCGACTCGCAGAGGTGGGCCAGGTCCGCGCCGGAGAAGCCGTCGGTACGTTCCACCAGCGACTCCAGGTCGACGCCCGCGATCGGGCGGTCGCGCAGGTGGTAGCGCAGGATCTCCTCGCGGGCCGGGGCGTCCGGCGGCAGGACCAGGACCGTGCGGTCGAACCGGCCGGGGCGGCGCAGGGCCGGGTCGACGTCCCACGGGGCGTTCGTCGCGCCGAGCACGAACACGCCCTCGTTGTCCGCGCCCACCGAGTCCAGTTCGGTGAGGAACTGGTTGACCAGGGTGCGCATCATCGAGTTGCGGTTCTGGCTGCGCCGCTGCCCCAGCGCGTCCATCTCGTCGAAGAACAGCACGCACGGGGCCTGGCGCCGGGCCAGCTCGAACAGCTCGGACAGGTTCTTCTCCGAGGCGCCGAACCACAGCTCCATGACTTCGGAGATGCCCACGGAGATGAAGGACGCGCCGATCTCGCCGGCCACCGCGCGGGCGATGAAGGTCTTGCCGCATCCGGGCGGGCCATACAGGAGCAGGCCGCCGCGCAGCGACTTGCCGTAGATCTTGCGCAGTTCGGGGTTGCGCATCGGGGCCAGGAACGCGACCTGCAACCGTTCCTTCACCTGCGAAAGGCCGCCGACGTCGGCGAGGGTCAGGGCCGGACGTTCGACCTCGTGGGCAGGGACGCCCTCGGGGTCCTCGTCCTCGTTGTTCGCGGCCATCGGCTTCGGCGCCGGGGGCTTGGTCGTGGAGGTGAAGCGGGGCGGCGGGGCGATGTCGCCGAGTTCGGCCTCGGCGGCCGACCAGTCGAAGCCGGTTTCCTGTTGGGTGGCGTCGGGGTCGGCATCGGAGTCGGCGTCGGGGCTGCCGTCGGGGTCGGAGCTGGTCTCGGCGGCGGTGGTGCCGTCATCGGCTGTTTCGGTCTTCGCCGCCGACCCACCGCTGAGCGCCGCCAGCATCAGCTCGCGGGCCCGTGCCGAACCCGGCTCCAGCGAAAGCACTTCACCCAGCTCGACGATCGCCCCCTGCGTGTCGCCGGCCCCGATGAGTGCTTCGGCGAGTGCGACCCGGAATTCGGCCTGCTCCGGCGCGGAGCGCACCGCTTGC
The DNA here is from genome assembly GCF_018274385.1 of Catenulispora pinistramenti. Taxonomy (GTDB): domain Bacteria; phylum Actinomycetota; class Actinomycetes; order Streptomycetales; family Catenulisporaceae; genus Catenulispora; species Catenulispora pinistramenti. The sequence continues at coordinate 3,636 of NZ_JAAFYZ010000231.1, forward strand.
CGCAGTGCGTGGATCAGAGGGCTTTCCCCGTCGCTCATTGACTCTCCCCTCCTGGCGAATCTCCCGCGAGCATAGTCGTTGTCCCCGGACGCCAACGGCGGGTCCGGCTCTGTTGAGGGCCCCCGACAAACCCGCCGCAGACGGGCTCTAGTCCCTTATCCTGGACCCGTGCCACGGCCGGTGCTCCTCCTCGATGTCGACGGCGTTCTCAATCCGTACAGTGCTGTCGAATGCCCGCCCGGCTTCGCCGAACACGACCTGTTCCCGGGTGCCGAGCCGGTCCGCCTGTGCCGGGTCCACGGCGTCTGGATCAACCGGCTCCGGCAGACCTTCGACGTGGTCTGGGCCACGTCCTGGAACCACGACGCCAACCGCCTGCTGGCTCCGTTGCTCGGCGTCACCCCGCTGCCGTTGGCCCACATGCCGTCCCCGCCGTTCCACCCCCGCGAGAAGGTGCGCGTGATCGCGCGCTTCGTCGGCACCCGTCCCGCGGTCTGGATCGACGACCAGCACCCGCCCGAGGCCAGGACGTGGAGCAGCGCCCGACCGCAGCCGACCCTGCTGATCCCCGTTGATCCGGCGACGGGACTGACCAGGGAGGCGGTGGATCGGGCGCTGGAGTGGGCCCGGGACGACGACCCGTCCGCTACCGGTTGACGAACTCCCACGTGACGTCGATGACCCCGAGGTTGGGATCCGCGAGCGACTGGAACGCCGGCAGGCTCAGGTCGATGTGCGAGGCGTCGCAGCTCGGGCACTTGTCCTCGACCGGCACGGTGATGGTGTTCCCGTTGTAGGTCACCTGGATCGACAGACCGCATATCGGGTCGTTGTTGGGGTTCGGCGTGGTCCAGTACGCGGCCGGCGCCGCGACCAGCCAGTCGGTGGCGGCGTTGATCTGGGTGCCGCAGGCCCCGTAGCCGGCGTCGTTGTAGTACGTGGAGGTGCCGTTGACCGGCTGGCCGATGGGGATGTCGGCGGCGGCCGGGCTGACGCCCAGGACCGCGAACGTGCCCACGGTGGCGACGGCGGCGCAGACCGGGCGGGCGTACTTGGGAAGGTGCACGGCGTTGTCCCTCTCTCGGTGGAACCCTGAGTTCGGAAGGTGCTGATGCGCGCGCGGGGGCCGTCGTCACAGAGTGTTGCGATGCATGAGCACTCCGGAACCGCGGCCCACTGAGCACCATGAGGCCGCCCGGGAGAACCGTCAAGGGCGTGTCGGACCGTTTACTCCAGCCGCTTCAGCGGCCCGGTTCGGCCGCCAGCAACGCCATCAGCGCCTTCGCCGCCGGACTGGTCGCCTGCGGGCTCGGAAGCAGCGCGGCCGTCTCATATACCGACCCGCCGGTGTCCTCCAGCGGCAGTGCGACCAGGCTGGTCCGCTTGTGCTCGAAGTGCCGCGGCACGACCGCCACCCCGAGTCCCTCGCCCACCAGGTCCAGCAGGCTGTGCACGTCGTTCACCTCCAGCGGCACGGTCCGCCGGATGCCGAGCGCCGCGAACGCGGCGTCGGTGACCCGGCGCGGGCCCCAGTCCGGATGGAAGTCCACGAACGCCTCACCGCCCAGGTCCCGCGGTGTCACCGCGGCCCCGGCCCGGGCCAGCGCGTGGTCCGGATGACAGAGCACGATCATCGGCTCGCTGGTCAGCGCCACCGACCGCAACTGTTCCGGATGGCCGTCGGTCCGGTAGGCGAAGGCCAGGTCCAGCCGGCCCGCCGCGACCTGCTCGGCCAACGCCGCCGATCCCCACTGCCGCAACCGGATCTCCACCTGCGGATGCAGCCGCCGGAACGCGGCGAGCAGCCCGGCCACGTGCACCCCGGCGACGCACTGCTCCGCCCCCAACGTCAGCGTCCCGCGCAGCACGCCCTGCACCGCGGCCACCGCCTCCCGGGCAGCCCGCTCCTGCGCCAGGATCCGCTCGGCCTCCACCAGCAGCGCCCGCCCGGCCTCGGTGAGCGTCACGGTGCGGGTGGTGCGCACGAACAGCGAGGCCTGCAATTCCCGCTCCAGCGCCCGGATCGAGGCCGACAGCCCCGACTGCGAGACCATCAGCCGCGCCGCCGCGCGGGTGAAGTGCTGCTCCTCGGCGACCGACACGAAGTGCTGAAGCTGGCGTATCTCCATGACGGGGCAGCCTAGACGATTGAGAACCGCGGCTACTGAATCCCAGCGGATTCTCCTGTTGGACTTCTGTTCGCCCGGCACGGAAAAGTAGCCGCGGGCCCGCCGATACCGAACCGCGGCCCGAGCCGCGCACGGCTTTGCGCCCACCGCTTTGGGAGTCGCGATGTACACCGCCCACCCCGACCGCTACACGACCATGCCCTACCGGCGCGCCGGGAACAGCGGCCTGGTCCTGCCCGCCGTCTCGCTCGGCCTCTGGCAGAACTTCGGCCCGTCCCGCCCGGCCGAGGTGCAGCGCGCGATCCTGCGCCGGGCCTTCGACCTCGGCGTCACCCACTTCGATCTCGCGGACAACTACGGCCCGCCCGGCGGCGCGGCCGAAGCGGCGCTCGGCGCGGCGCTCAAGACCGACTTCGCGACGCACCGGGACGAGCTGGTGATCTCGACCAAGGCGGGCTACCGGATGTGGCCCGGCCCGTACGGCGAATGGGGCTCGCGCAAGCACATGCTGTCCTCGCTCGACCAGTGCCTCGGGCGGCTGGGCGTGGACTACGTCGACATCTTCTACTCGCACCGCTTCGACCCCGACACCCCGCTTGAGGAGACGATGCGGGCGCTGCATTCCGCTGTGCAGCAAGGCAAAGCGCTCTATGTCGGCGTCTCCAACTACTCCGCCGAACAGACCCGCGAAGCCGCGCGCATCCTCGGTGAGTCGGGCACCCCGCTGCTGATCCACCAGCCGAAGTACTCGATGCTCGACCGCGGTCCGCAGGAGCACGGCCTGCTCGACGCGCTGGACGATCTGGGCGTGGGCTCGATCGCGTTCTCGCCGCTGGAACAGGGCATCCTGACGGCCCGCTACCTCGACGGGATCCCCGAGGGCTCGCGCGCCGGGACCCACGGCACCTCGCTGAACAGCGACCGGATCACCGAGGACTTGCTGACCACCGTGCGCGGGCTGAACGCGATCGCCGAGGCGCGCGGCCAGAGCCTGGCGCAGCTGGCTCTGGCCTGGGTGCTGCGCGGCGGCCGGGTCACCTCCGCGCTCGTCGGCGCCAGCAGTCCCGAGCAGTTGGCGGACAACGTCGCGGCGGTGGCGAACCTCGACTTCGACACCGAGGAGCTGGCGCGGATCAGCGCACTGATTTCAGCTTAGGTGCAGATCAAGCGCCGGGTTCTCTTTCCCCACCGCTGGCCACGGTTATTGCTACGTCGTCGTGGTCGCCGGCGAGCAACGCGTTGATGTCCACCGGCCGGCCCAGCGTCGAGGACACGTAGACCGCGCGCACCAAAGCCACCGCGAGCAGGCCGTCCCGCATGGTGACGGCCGGCGGTCGGCCGGTTTGGATCGCCTCGACCACGTCCTCGTACTGCCGCAGATGACCGACGACGAAGGTGTCCGCCGCCTTGACGTTCCCGCGCACCTCCGACGCCGGGACCACGCGGGACGCCTGGTTGTCGGGTTCGGCGCCACCGTAGGGTCCGCCGGTGGCGCCGGCGCCGTGCCGCGCGACGTGGAAGTACTCCAGTTGGTCGTCGTGCAGGACCGCGGAGCCGGTGGTGCCGTGGACCTGGAGGCGTACCGACAAGCCGGGATACGCGGCCGTCGTGGCGTGCAGGACCGCCAGCGCCCCGGACGCGAAGCGCACCGTGGCCACCGCGACGTCCTCGACCTCGATGCCCTCGTGGGCGAGCATCGCGGCGTGCGCGAACACCTCCACCGGCCTGCCGAGCAGCCACGCCAGGAGATCGACGGTGTGCACGCCCTGGTTCATCAGCGCCCCGCCGCCGTCCAGCGCCCACGTACCGCGCCACTGCGCCGAGTCGTAGTACTCCTGCCCGCGCCACCAGGCGACCGACGCGACCGCCGACGTGATCCGGCCCATCTGGCCGCTCTTCACCGCCGCCGCCACGGCCGCGCTCGCCGGATCGAACCGGTGTTGGCTGATCACACTGCACAGCACGCCCCGCCGCGCCGCCTCCTCGGCCAGCGCGGTCAGACGCCGGGCTTCGGGCAGCGAGACGTCGATCGGCTTCTCGACCAGGACGTGCACTCCGGCGGCCAGCGCCGCGGTGACGGCGGCGGCGTGCAGGCCGGTCGGGACGCAGACGGCGACCAGGCCGATGCCGCCTGCGGCCAGGGCTTCGGGCAGCGTGGCGAACTCGGCCGGCGGTGCCTCCGCGGCGCCCTGCTCGGCCTGCGCGATCTGCCCGGCGAGCTGGCGGCGCGCGACGGCATCGGGGTCGACGACCGCGCCGACCCGGAGCTTGGGATGGCGCCGCACCGCTTCGGCGTGGATCCGGCCGATCACCCCGGCGCCGACGATGGCGACGGCCCAGCGCGCTTCGGCTTCGCTCTCGACTGCTGCCTCGCCTGCCGTTGTTTCGGTTTCGATTTCGGTCTCGATATCGCGTCCGTCGTCCGTCATGCGGTCGCCACTCCGATCGAGTCACAGAGCCCTGTGAAGGCCCGCGCGGCCTTGCCGAACAACGCCGGACCTGAGAACCCGCCCATCGCGTGCCCGAGCGCGAGATGCGGTTCGAGCGAGGCGAAACCGGCGTAGCCGTCGTCGCGCAGTGCGGTCAGCGTCTCCAGCAGCTGACCGTCACCCTCACCGGCCGGCGTCACCTCCCCGGTCGCCGCGATGGCGTCCTTGACTTGCAGATATTCCAGGTGCGGCCGGAGCATCGCGTAGCCGTCGGTGAACGGCCGCACGCCGACCTGGACGAAGTTCGCACTGTCCCACGCCACCCGCAGCGCGCTGGAGCCCACCGACTCGATGAGGTCCAGGACCCGCTCGGGGAGGTCGCCGTAGATGTCCTTCTCGTTCTCGTGCACCAGGACGATGTTCTCGCGTTCGGCGAGGCGTGCCAGGGCACTGATGTGCTTCAGCACCGGATCGCGGACGTCTTGCGCGCTCGTCCCCTCCGGCCGGTAGAAGGAGAACATGCGGATGTAGCCGGTGCCCAGGCGGTGTGCCACCGCGATCGCCCGGGCCAGTCGGCGCAGTTCGTCTTCGGGGTCGTCGGCGATGCTCACCTTGCCGATCGGGGAGGCGATCGCCGAGACGCGCATGCCCCAGCGTTCCAGCGTGCCCGCGTAGCTTTCGATCTGCTCGTCGGTCAGGTCCACGACGTTGACGCCCCACGCTCCGCGCATCTCGACGTGCCGGGCGCCCAGCGCCTGCAACACGGCGAACTGGACGTCGGGGTCGGGGCCGATCTCGTCGCCGAACCCGCTGAGCGTCCAGGTCACGGGGGTCTGTGTTTCTGTTCGGCTCATTGCGTTCCTCCGATGGAGAGCCCTGCACGCTCCAGCCTTTCGCGGCCGGCGGGCGCCGTCCAACAGAGAGAGCCGATGGCATTCAGCGGAGGTGGTTCTGAATGGGGCGCCGCTGTGGGTACGCCTGCGCCTACGCCCTACGCCTACGCCCTACGCCTACGCCCCCGGGTCCATCAGCCGACTCTCCCAGGCCCAAGCCGCCACGCCGACCCGGTTCCGCACGCCCAGCTTCCCCTGGATGCTCGCCAGGTGCCCCTTGACGGTGCTCAGCGAGATGAACAGCTCCGCGGCGATCTCCTGGTTGGTGCGGCCGGCGGCGATGGCCTTGGCGACCTCGAGTTCGCGGGTGGACAGCGGCTGCGCCGGCTGGCGTGCGGACTTCGTGGTTCGAGCGGGGGCGAGGTGCTTGAGCAGGCGCAGGGTCACCGACGGTGAGATGAGCGCGTCGCCGGCGCTCGCCGCGCGGACGGCCTCGGCGAGGAGTGCCGGGCCCGCGTCCTTGAGGACGAAGCCGAGTGCGCCGGCGCGGAGCGCGCCGTACACGTACTCGTCCAGATCGAAGGTGGTCACGATGACCACGCGCAGCGGATCCGGCACGCCGGGCCCGGCCAGCGCGCGCGTCACCTCGATCCCGTCCAGGCGCGGCATGCGGATGTCGACCAGGCACACGTCCGGTCGCAGCCGGCGGGCCAGCTCGACCGCCTCGGCGCCGTCCGCGGCCTCGCCGACGACTGCGATGTCCGGCTGGTCCTCCAGGATCAGCCGGAGGCCGCGCCGGACCATGGCCTGGTCGTCGGCCAACAGTACCCTGATACTCAAGAGCGTGCTCCGTGGGCGGGGGCCGGGACGGTGGCGGTCACGGCCCAGCCGCTCGCCGGGGCCGGCTGCGGTCCGGCGTCCAGCGTGCCGCCCAGCGCCTCGACCCGTTCGCGCATGCCGACCAGGCCGAAGCCGCCGCGGTGCAGGTGCCGCGGCGGGCCCGCCGGCGCGTCGTCGGTGACCTCGATCCGGATGCCGCCCCGGGGATCGCGCGCGATCCGGACCGAGGCGGAGCGGGCGTGCGCGGCGTGCCGGGCGATGTTCGTCAGCGACTCCTGGACCACGCGGTAGACCGTGGAGGCGATTTCCGGCGGCCAGCGGAGCTCCTCGTGCGCCGGCAGGGTCAGCGTCACGACCGGACCGTGCCCGTCGAATCGCCTGACCAGCTCGGCGAGTTCGCCGGGACCGGCGCCGGCACCGGTCGTGGCCGCGTCGTCGGCATCGCGGAGCAGGCCGACCACGCGCCGCATCGCGGTCAGCGCCTCGCCGCTCGCCGCTTCGATCTCGGCCAAAGTGGCGTCCAACCCGTCGGGATCGGCCCGATCCCGCCGCCGCGCGGTGATCCGAGCCGCCTGCGTCTGCACCACGATGCCGGTGATGTGGTGCGCGACCACGTCGTGCAACTCGCGCGCCATCGCCAGCCGCTCATCTCGCCGCACCGCCTCGGCCATACCGCGCCGTCGCCGATCCAGGCAGCGCAGCCACACACCGACCGCGACCGCGACCAGCCAACCCTGCGTGGCGAACCAATACGCGGCATGCGAGGTCTGATACCCGGCCAGCGCCCCCAGCCGCCCCGACCCGGCGACGACCTCTCCACACACCGCGATCACCGTCGCCGGCACCGCCGCCAACCTCCGCACAGCCGTCCCCGCGAGCACCATCAGACCGAGGATCGCGGCCGGTCCCGGCTCACTGGGCAACCCGGCGGCCATGGCGACGACCGCCCCGACGCCGCTGACCGCGAGCGCCACGATCGGCGCGGCCAAGGGCCGTCGCCGCCGGGCCAACGCCACCCCGCACACCGCCACCCCGGTGGCCAGGTCGAGCGCCCAGACCCGGCCCTCGCGCGCCAGGCGGTCGACGATGAAGGCCAGCAGCACTGCGCAGAGCATGGCGAACAGCGAGTCGGCCACGGCTCCGGCCCGATCCGGGGTTCTGGCGCTCCTGCGCCCCGCCACCGGGTCCGTCGCCTCCATGCAGATCAGCGTAGGTGACACCGCCTGCGCCGCTGCACCGGCCGAAAGTACTGTGCGTACCGTCCGAACCGTGCTTTCGGCCGGTGCCGGGCAGGCCGCGCGGCCGACACGGTTGGGCCATGACTTCACATCCTCCGACCCCCGCCGGCGTCCTCGCCGACTCCGCGACCGGCGGCGGCGTCCACTACAGCCCGACGTTCTACGCCCTGCTCGTCATCGTGGCGATCGCGTTCCTGATCGTGTTCTTCGCCGTGGTCCGCTTCATCCTCAAGATGATCGACAACCGCCGGTCGCGGGGCTGAGAACCATGACACCCGTACTGGAGGCCGAGGGCCTCGGCAAGCGTTACGGCCGCCGCCGCGCCCTGACTGACTGCGATCTGAGCATCCCGCCGGGCCGCGTCATCGGCCTGGTCGGTCCCAACGGCGCGGGCAAGTCCACGCTGCTGCAACTCGCGTGCGGCCTGATCAAGCCGACGTCCGGCACGATCACCGTGCTCGGCCAGCGTCCCGGCACCGACGCCGCGCAGTTGGCCAAGGTCGGCTTCGTCGCGCAGGACACGCCGGTCTACGCGGCCCTGTCCGTCGCGGACCACCTGCGCATGGGAGCCCATCTGAACCCGGGCTGGGACGGACAACTCGCCCAGCGCCGCATCGCCCAGATCGGCCTGGACCCGAAGCAGCGCGCCGGGCGGCTCTCCGGCGGGCAGCGTGCGCAGCTGGCCCTCACCGTCGCGGTGGCCAAACGCCCCGACCTGCTGATCTTCGACGAGCCGGCCGCGGCCCTGGATCCGTTGGCCCGGCGCGGGTTCCTGGAGAACCTGATGGAGTTCATCGCCGACCTCGGAGCGAGCGCGATCCTGTCCTCGCACGCGCTGTCCGACGTCCAGCGGGTCTGTGACTACCTGATCGTGCTGGCCGACTCCCGGGTCCAGGTCGCCGGGGAGGTGACGCAGCTGTTGGAGCGACACCGCAGGCTCAGCGGCAGCCGCAACGAGCTCGAGGTCCTGCCTCCCGGATTCGAAGTCGTCCACGCCGACCACACGGTGAACGGCAGCAGCGTGGTCGTGCGCACGAACCGTGCGGCGGCGCCGTCCGGCCCGTGGCAGTGGGCTGAGATCGACCTCGAAGCGCTGGTGCTGGCCTACATGACCCGGGCGGAGGCCCAGCGATGATCTGGATGACCTGGCGCCAGTTCCGCACGCAAGCAGTCCTCGGCATCGCCGCGCTGCTGCTCCTCGCGTGCTACCTGCTGATCCTCGGCGAGCAGATCCGCCACACGTACAACACCGACCTCGCCCTCTGCGCGAAGGGCAGCTGTTCGGGCGTCATGAACGAATTCACCGGCCAGTACGACCTCCAGACCGAAATCCTCGGGTACGTGCTGATCGTCGTCCCGGCCGTCATCGGCATGTTCTGGGGCGTGCCGCTGATCGCCCGGGAGTTGGAGGCCGGGACGCATCGGCTGGCGTGGAACCAGACGGTGACGCGGGGCCGGTGGCTGACCGCGAAGCTGGGGTTGGTCGGTCTGGCCGCAGTCGCGTTCACCGGCCTCTACAGCCTGCTCCTTACCTGGGCCGCCAGCCCCCTGGACGCGGTGCGCGACGACCGCTTCACGCCACTGGTCTTCGACGACCGCAACATCGTCCCGCTCGCCTACGGCGCTTTCGCCTTCGTACTCGGCATGGCCCTCGGGCTGTTCATCGGACGTACCGTTCCCGCGATGGCCGCGGTGCTGGTCGTGTTCGTCGTGGTGCAGGGCGTGATGCCGACGATGGTCCGGCCGCACTACCTCACCCCGGTCAGCCAGACGGTCGCGCTCACCAAGGCCGAAGTCAGCGGCCTGTCTTTCTTCGGAGAGTACGGGACGGTCGGCGGGGTCCACGTGGCCGGCGGGCCGTGGATCGTCTCGACCAGCGCCGTCCTCGACCGCTCGGGTCAGGAGGTCGGACACACGTCTTGGTGGTCCGACTGCGTGAACGTGGCCGCACCCGCACAGCTGCCGGATTGCATCTCCAAGCAGAACGTCCATGTCGAGGTGACGCTTCAGCCGGCCGGCCGCTATTGGACCTTCCAGTGGTACGAGACGGGCATCTTCGCGCTCTTCACCGCGGTCTTGGCCGGGCTTTGCTTCTGGCGGATCCGAGGCAGGCTCAGCTGATTCGGCGCTGTCTTTAGCTCTGGCCGATCCTCCGGCGTTAAGGCCGCCGCGACTACTTCCCGGCAGCCGTCTCCTCGATCAACGCCGAACCGGTCAGGTACTTCTCTGCGACCGAGGTGTTGTACTTGGCGAGTATCGCGCCGAGCGTCTGTACGTCCTCATCTGTCCAGTCGCGGAGCAGGTATTCGTGGTTGTCGGTGCGCTTGGTCTGCACTTCGCGCATCCGGGCCAGGCCTTCCGCGGTCGGCGTCACGACTGAGCAGCGCCGGTCGGCCGGGTCCGGGCTGCGGGCGACGAACCCCGCCTTCTGGAGCACGGACACCTGGCGGCCGGCGGTCGACGGGTCCAGGCCCAGGACGGCGGCGAGGGCGTTGATGTTCATCGGGCCGGAGTCGTCGAGCGTGCGCAGGAGGAGGTATTCGGCGCGGTCGAGGGTGTTGTGGACGTCGGTGCGCCGGTACAGGAGCTCGATGTGGCGGACCAGGACGGCTGTCTGCCGCTCGACGTGGTCCAGTGCCTCGTTTCGGTGCGGCGCGTCGGCCGCCTCGCTGCTGCCGGCCGGCGGGGATCCCGTCGCTGTGACCCGGCTCTCGCGTGCTGCCTCCACAGCTGCCTCCCAATTATCGGTATGATGCAGGTAATTCTTCCGGGCCGCGGCCTTCCCCGCAGGATAGGCCGTCCGGCCGCCTGGTTCGCGACCTGACCGGCGGCGGAGCGACTGGCTGCGGTAAGGGCGATGGGAGGCTGCGGGTGGGCACGGTCACGGCAACGGCGACGGTCACGTCGGGTGGCGGCGGCATACGGGCGGGCGCGCTGCGCGAACTGTGGGACCGGGTCGTGGCCTCCGACCCCGGTCTGGTGCGGGCCCGGATGGCGGTGTCGGCGGCGGTCGCGATGTCCGTCACGCTCGGCATCGAGTTCGGCTACGCCAAGGCCCAGCACGACGCGGCCCGCGCGATCCTGGTCGCGATGATGCTCGGCGGCATGGTCGCGATCATGGGGGCGATGGCCCTGACCGGCACCGCGAGCTGGCCGAAGGTGCGCACCGCGGTCTTCTTCCCGGTCGCCTTCGGAGCCGGGATGCTCCCCGGCGCGCTGGTCGCGGGCCGCACGGACGCGATGCTGAGCATGTTCGTCGTGGTGATGTTCGCGGCGGTCTGGGTGCGCAGATTCGGGCCGGCGTTCTTCTTCTACGGCTTCATGATGTTCATGGGCTACTTCTTCGCGGCCTTCCTCGGCGCGAAGGTCTCCACCCTCCCGACCCTGATGGCCGACCTCGCGGTCGGGACCGGCGTCTCGTTGCTCCTGGCGCTGACCGTGCTGCGTCAGCACTCCGGCCGGACCCTCACCCGCCTGCGCGGTGCCTTCGCCGCCCGGGCCGGTGCCGTAGCGCGGGCGTGCGCGGACCTGCTGGAGGCGCGGGGCGACGCGCGGCGGACGCTGCGAGCCGCGCGGCGTCTGCACTCGCGCGGCCTGCGGCTCGCGGAGACCGCGCTGGTGATCGAGGGATGGCTCGCCGAGCCGGGCAGCACGGTCGGGGACGACGAGGCCAACGCCCTTCGGCGGCGGCTGCTCGACGCGCAGCTGGCGTTGGACGAGCTGGCGCATGCCGCGGATGCGCTGGCACGGCAGGGTGGTCAGCCAGGTCAGCCAGGTCAGCCCGGTCAGGGCGGTCGCGGTGGTCGCGGTGGTCAGGGCGGACAAGGCGGGCAGGGTGCGGAGGCGGCGATACGCGCGGCTGAGCTGATAGCGCGGCGCGAGTATGCTGCGGCGCGGTCTGCCGCGCTGGCGATTCTTGAGGCGTGTGTTGTGCCGGCCGTCGGGGCTCACGACGGTTTCGAAAGGCCGCGGCATGCGAGGGCTGTTGAGGCCGCGGAGGTGGCTGAGGTTCTTCCGAGGCCTCGGCATGCCCGGGTCACTGACACTGCGACAGATCTCGACGGCATCAGCGAAACGCGTGATGCGCGAGCCATCGAGGCCGCAGCGATCCACGGTGCTTACGAGCTGGTCGACGCGGTTGCCCTGACCCTCCCGGCCGGCGCTGACGCCGCCGCGGCTTTCGAGGCCACCGCGATCGGCCCCACTGATGCTCTGCGGGCTCCGCTGCCGCGCTTCGCCTCGGCTGCCGTGGCACTCGCGGATCTGGCCCTCGCCCGCTTGGACGGGCACCCGGTCCCCGCCTCCGCGGCCCGGGAATCCACTTCCCAGCACGCGGCGAGCGGCGCCAGCAGGCCGCTAGCGACTTCTCAGCGTTTCGCGAGCACCGCGATGCCGGCAGCTAGTTCTCAGTATGCTGCGAGCGCCGCGATGCCGGCAGCCGCTTCTCAGCGTGCTGCGAGCGTCGCGAGGTCATCAGCCGCACCCCAAGCCACATCCCACGCCGCATTCCAAGCCACATCCCCAGCCGCATCCCAGCGCCCCGCGAGCGCCAAACGGCCGCCGGCCGCATCCCAGCCATTCGCCCCGGCCGTAGTCCTCATCCAAGGCCGCCTCCCCGGATCCGCCGCCGTCGCCGGCGCTCTTCCCGCCCGGGGCCGGTGGAATCCGCTGAGCCGGGCGTCGCTGCCGACGCGGCAGGCCGTGCAGGTGGCGCTGGCCGGGGCGCTCGCGATCGTGCTCGGGCGGCATCTGTCGGAGACGCGCTACTACTGGGCCGTCATCGCCGCCTTCGTCGCGTTCGGCGGCACCGCCACCCGCTCGGAGACCTCGCACAAGGCGCTGGCGCGGGTGCTCGGGACGTCGGTGGGGATCGCGGTGGGCCTCGGCCTCGGCGAGCTGACGAGCGGGCACACGCTCCTGTCCGTCGTCGTGATCGTCGCCAGCATGTCGTGCGGGTTCTACGTCGTGAACCTGACCTACGCGGGCATGATCTTCTTCGTCACCATCATGGTCGCGCAGCTGTACGGGGTGCTGCACGAGCTCTCGTCCAGCCTGCTGGAGCTCCGGCTGAAGGAGACGGCGCTCGGCGCGCTGGTGGGGATCATCGTCGGGCTCGTCGTGCTGCCGACGAGTACCCGCGACACGCTGGACGCCGCCGAGCGCGCGTTCTTCGACTCGGTCATCGAGCTGCTGCGGGCCAGTGCGGCGGTTCTTGATGATGCTGATGAGCCCGCGTACCAAGACCTCTCGGGACACGTCCGCGCGATGGAAGAACGCATGCGCCAGCTCGCACTCGTGGCGCGTCCGATGACCAGGCCCCTGATATCCGGCACCGATACGGCCCGCGTCCGGGAGCGGCTTGCCGGGTACGCGTCGATCGCTCGACGTGCCCGGGCGCTCGCCGACGTTCCGCTGCGGCTTGTCGGCGACCGGACGTCGGGAGCCGGGCTGGCCGGGACCTATCGCGCGCTGGCCGCGAGCATCGAGGGACGAGTGGTGGTTCCCGGCGCTTCCGATAGCGTTCTCAGGTGAGCGAACCCAAGTACCGCACCGCCACGGCCGCCGACGTGCCGTGGCTCGTCCAGCTGATCGAGTCCGCCTATCGCGGCGAGTCCAGCAAGGCCGGGTGGACCACCGAGGCGCACCTGCTCGACGGTCAGCGTACGGACGAGGACGACGTCCGCGCCGTCGTGGAGACCCCCGACAGCCGGATCCTCGTCGTAGAGCTGGCCGGCGAGCCGGTCGCCTGCTGCCAGCTCCAGCACCGGGGGACGCACGCGTACTTCGGGATGTTCGCCGTCCGTCCCACGGCCCAGGGCGCGGGGCTGGGCAAGAAGATCATCGCCGAGGCCGAGCGGGTGGCGCGGGACGAGCTCGGGCTGAGCGTCATGGAGATGACCGTGCTGCGGCAGCGGGCCGATCTGATCGCCTGGTACGAGCGGCGCGGGTACGTGCGGACCGGCGAGGTGAAGCCGTTCCCGTATGGGGATGAGCGGTTTGGCAAGCCGCGTCGGGACGACCTGGAGTTCGCGGTGCTGAGCAAGGACTTGGTGCGGCGCTCGGTATCCGCCTAGAACGCTAATGAAGATCTTGTGATGGGGGGCCGTCCTCGTGTGGGGCGGCTCCCTCGATCATGTGGTGGTGCTCAGTGCCCAGGTGCCGCTGGTGTGGTGGAGGCCGAGGTTGACCAGTCGGC
>NZ_JAAFYZ010000232.1 GCF_018274385.1 Catenulispora pinistramenti
CCGCCCACCCCACCATCACCACCCGAGCCCTCCAGGTCACCTGGCCCGGTCGCACCAGCCCCGCCTTCCAGCAGCTCGACCTGGATCTGGCACCGGGCCGCAAGGTCGCCGTGGTCGGGCCCAGCGGCTCGGGCAAGACCACGCTCATCAGTGCCCTGCTCCGCCTTGTCGACCCCGCGGACCCCGCGTCCATCACCCTCGGCGGCGTTCCCACCGCTGCCCTGCGGCCCGAGGACGTGCGGCGCGTCGTCGGCCTGTGTGCGCAGGACGCCCACGTCTTCGACAGCACCCTGCGCGAGAACCTGCGGCTGGCCCGTCCCGACGCGAGTGATGCGGAGCTCGTCTCGGTGCTGCGGCAAGCCCGCCTCGCCGACTGGGTCGGCACTCTCCCGCGCGGGCTCGACACCTTCGTCGGTGAGCATGGCGCGCGCCTTTCCGGCGGCCAGCATCGTCGCCTGGTGTTGGCCCGCGCGCTGCTGGCCGACTTCCCGGTGCTGCTCCTCGACGAGCCCACCGAGCACCTCGACCCGGCCACCGCCGACGCGCTCCTGCGCGATCTCCTCGCCCTGCCGCAGACCACGCTCCTGGTCACGCATCGCCTCGCCGGGCTGGAGCACGTCGATGAGATCGTGGTGCTGGACGCCGGCCAGGTCGTGGAACGCGGCACCTGGCCGGAGCTCATGAGCCGGCGGGGCGTCTTCCACAGCCTGTGTAGGGTCTACGCGTGACCGAAGCCGACAGCACCGACAGCACTGAAAGCGCCGAGAGCGCCGAGAGCGCCGAGAGCACGCCGAGCCAGCCGCAAAGCGCGCACAGCGGCCAGGCCGCTCAGGCAGCACAGCCTGTTCCGACAGCACAGGTCGCCCTGCACGTCACCGAAGCCGACACCGCCCAAGCCATCGGCTCCGGCGACCTCCCGGTCCTCGGCACGCCCCGCCTCGTCGCCCTCGCCGAGCAGGCGACGGTCGCGGCGGCCGCGCCGCTCCTCGCGGAGGGCCAGACCACCGTGGGCACCCGCATCCGCTTCGACCACGTCTACCCGACCCCGGTCGGCGGCACCGTCACCGCCGCCGCCGAACTCGCGCACCGCGACGACCGCCTCCTGCGCTTCACCGTGGCCGCCCACGACGCCGCCGGCCGGCTGGTCGGCGAAGGCGAGATCACCCGCGTCATCGTCAACGCCGACCGCTTCATGGCGAAGCTGTAGCCGATAGGCGCGGTAGACACCGTAGACGCGGTAACAAAACCGGTAAGCGGCTATACCGGCTTGGAAGCCCGCAGCGAGAACATCAAAGGCACCCGCGGCATCCCCTCGGGCAGCCGGTAGAACCGGTCACGCTTCTCAAGGACCTGATACCGGGCGAACATCGTCATGTCGAACTCGTGCAGGAACTCCAACCGCAGCCCGGCCGCGATCAGGGCGCTGACGATGTCCCCGAGCCCGTGGTTGAACTCGATCGTGACGTTCTCCCGCGTCGCCGCGGCGGAGTCCGCGTACGTCCCCGGTTCGTCCCACACCTGCGGCGATGCGTCGAAGTAGTCGTACCCGACCGTCCGGCCGTCCTCCTCGCGGAGCGTGTTCCCGAACGGGTGGAACTCCGACAGGTACAGGAACCCGCCCGGCTTCACCACCGAAGCCGCCACCCGAGCCCACCGTGCGATGTCCGGCAGCCAGCACAGCGCGCCCTTGCCCGTGTACACGACGTCGAACTGCTCCCCGCCCAGCGTCTCAGCCGCGTCGTAGACGTCCGACGTGAACCAGCGCGAGTCGGTGACGCCGATCCGCTCCGCGAGCGAAGCCGCGGCGGCCATCGCCGGCCCCGAGAAGTCCAGTCCGGTCACCACGGCCCCGTGCCGGGCCCAGCCCAGGGTCTCGGTGCCGATGTGGCTCTGCAGATGCAGCAGCCGCTTGCCCCGTACGTCTCCGACCTCGGCCAGCTCGAACTCCGCCAGCGCCTCCCGCCCCGCGACGAACGAGGCGAGGTCGTAGAAGTCGCCGTCGACGTGGATCGGTACCCGCTCGTCCCAGTTGGCGCGGTTGTACTCCAGCCACTTCCCGGGATCGGGACTGGGGCTGGGACTGGGACCGGGCGCATTCGTCTCGGAGCTCATGTACTCGGAGTTCATGTATCTGACGCTAGCTTCGTCCCCAACCGGTGATCAAAGGGAATTGCGCCTTACGCATACTGCGTACTCCGCGGATCCGGCCGGTCCAGATTCCAGTGCCGCCCCACCCCGGTGAGCCAGTCCGCCGGATTCCCGTCTTTGTCCCGCGGCCGCAGCACGAACCGGCAGATGCTGCTCTGCCCGCCCTCGTGGTCGCTGTAGAGGACCTCGACGGTGAACACCCGCCGCTCCTTGATCGCCGCCACCATGGCGTCGTACTGCGGGTCGTCGGTGTCGCGCATCGCGGCGTGCCAGTAGCCGACGTCGTGGGCGGGGATGAACAGATCGCGGATCATCCGGCGGTAGTCGGTGAGCGCCGTGTGCTCGTCCTCCGGACCGCGGCGTTCTTCGGAGACGGACCACCCCTGCAACACCGCCAGCCCGGCGCCGGCGTTGCGTACCGAGATCGCGAAGTACACGTTCCCGTCCACGATCTCGGCGTAGCCGCGCCCGCCGCTCACCACGGCCCAGTGGTCGTCGGCCCAGAAGATCTTCTCGTCCCGGTCGGTCAGGCGGGAGTTCAGCAGTACCGGCCGCAGGCCCACCAGCACGGCCCGCTCGGCGGCGGCCGCGGCGCGCGAGGCCGAGCGCACCGACTTCAGCGTGGCCGCCGCCAGGATCACCGTGGTCCCGGCGGTGGCCAGCGAGGATATGGTCACCCAGTCAGTCACGCGCTGGAGACTACAAAACTCCGCCAGGCTGCGACACTCTCAGCTCGGTACTCGGTACTCGGTACTCGCGCGATATCCAGTCGATACTCACAGCCCCGTGGTCGAGCGCGGATACGCGATGGTCTGGTCGGTCGCGATATTGACCAGGTACGGCAGCCCCGAGGCGAATGCCCGGTCCAGGGCCGGCCCGATCTGCCCCGGGTCGGTGACGAACTCCCCGCCGCCGCCCAGCGCCTCGACCACCTTGTCGTAGCGGGCGTCCGGGTTCAGGTCGGCGGCGACGTCGTAGCCGTACAGCGCCTGCATCGGGTGCTTCTCCAAGCCCCAGCACGCGTTGTTGCCCATCACCATCACCACCGGCAGCCCGTGCCGTACCAGGGTGTCCACGTCCATCAGCGAGAAGCCGGCGGCGCCGTCCCCGACCATCAGCACCACCTGCGACGTCGGCCGCGCCAGCCGGGCCGCGATCGCGTAGCCCAGGCCGGTGCCCAGGCAGCCGTAGGGGCCCGGGTCCAGCCAGCAGCCGGCCCGGCCCGGCTCCACGAACCGGCCGGCGAACGACACGAAGTCGCCGCCGTCGCCGATCACCACCGCGTCGTCGGCCAGCCGGGGCAGCAGTTCGCCGTAGATGCGGGCCGGGTGGATGGGGTCGGACGCGGACGTCAGCAGGTCCCGGTCGGCGGCGATGGCCGCGGAAGCCTTGTCCTGCAACGCGGTCAGCCAGTCCGTGTAGGCACCGGACTTCGCACCCTTACGCCAGGACTCCGCGATGCCCTCGAAGGCCGCGGCCAGGTCGCCGGCCGCGCTCGCCGCCAGCCCGACGTGGCCGCTGATCTGCTCCGGGGAGTCGACCAGGTGGACCACCGGCGCCAGCGGGTTGCCGTCACGGCCGCCGAACAACCCGTAGCCCAGGCGGAAGTCCAGCGGGGTGCCGACGACGATCACCAGGTCCGCGCCGCCGAACGCCGCCGAGCGGGCCCGGGTGACCAGCTGTCGGTGGCCGCGCGGCAGGATGCCGCGGCCCATGCCGTTGGTGATGACCGGGACGCCGGTCTCCTCGGCGAAGGCCACCGCGGCGGTCTCGGCGCCGTCCATCCAGACGTCGGAGCCCAGTACCAGCACCGGCTTGGCGGCGCGGGCCAGCAGATCGCCGATCTTCGCCAGCGCCTCCGGATCCGGGGCGACCGCCTTGCGGGCGCCGACCGTCGGCAACGGCTTGGCGTCCACGTCGAACGCCGCCTCCAGCGACAGGTCGAGGAAGACCGGACCGCGATGCGGCGCGTCGGCCAGGGCGAAGGCGTCGTCCAGGTCCGCGGCCAGCGTCGCCGTGGTGTGGACGGTCGCCGAGTGCTTGGTGACCGGCGCCAGCAGCGGCGGGTGGTCCAGTTCCTGCAACGCGCCCTTGCCCCAGTTGGAATCCGCGGCCCGGCCGCCGAGCACGACCACCGGTGAGCCGTTGAAGTGCGCGGTGGTCACCGCCGAGACGCCGTTGGTGATGCCGGGCCCGGCGGTCAGGACCGCCAGGCCCGGCTTGCGGGTCAGCTTGGCGGTGGCCTCGGCGGCGAAGACCGCGGTCTGCTCGTGCCGGACGTCCAGGATCGGCATCGGCGGGTCGGCCTTCACCGCTCCGTCGTAGAGCGAGAAGACGTGTCCGCCGGAGAGCGTGAACATGGTCTCGACGCCGTGCGCGCGGGCCACCTCGACGGAGATCTGGCCGCCGTGCAGCGGTTGCGGGGTTTCGGGCTGTGCTTCGGTCACGACGGCTCCCCTGCGGGCGGTTCAGGCGGACTGGGCGGACTGGGGCGAAGTTACGAGTCAGTAGCTTTCCGCCCGCACCCGGCTTCCGCAAGGGTCTACCGGTCGATCCTCATCGCCCGGCGACGCGGTGTCATCACCCCGCCGCCGGGGCGGCGGAGCCACACGGAAGTCCCGGCCGGGATGATCGGCCGGGACTGTTTCCGGGACCTCGCCGGATCGCGCTACGCGGTCGCGGTCGCGGGCCCGAACCCGGCCCCGGAGACCCGGATCGCGGCGGTGACCTCGGCCCGGTCCTGCTCGGTCAGCCGCAGCGCCCCCGCGTGCAGCCAGCCGTCCACCTGCGCGGCCTTGCGCGCCCCGACGATGGCCCCGGTGACGCCCGGCCAGGCCAGCGTCCACGCGATCGCGACCTCGGCGACGCTGACGCCGTGCCGCGCCGCGATCGGCCGCAGCGCCTCGGCCACCTGGAGGTTCGCGGCCAGCCCGGAGGTGAAGTCCGCGCTCTCGCGG
This sequence comes from Catenulispora pinistramenti, assembly GCF_018274385.1. Lineage (GTDB taxonomy): Bacteria > Actinomycetota > Actinomycetes > Streptomycetales > Catenulisporaceae > Catenulispora > Catenulispora pinistramenti. Next base: position 5,106 of record NZ_JAAFYZ010000232.1, read on the forward strand.
CGCCAGTCGTCGGCCGGCAGGTTCGCCACCCGCTCGGCCGAGAACGCCCCGGTGAGCAGGCCGGACTGCATCGGCGAGTAGACGATGACGCCGGTGTCATGCGCCTTCGCCCACGCGATGTCCGCCGCGGCCGAGCGGTTGATCGCGGAGAACGGCGGCTGGACGGCGTCGACGTGCGCGATGGACTCGGCCACGGCCAACTCCTCGGCGCTGTGGTTGGACAGCGCGATCGCGCGCACCTTGCCCTCCGCCTTCAGATCGGCCATCAGCTGCCAGTACTCGGCCAGCGGGGTGTGGTCCGGGGAGACCGAGCCGTCGCCGGCGTCGCCGGGGACGAAGCTCAGCGCCTTGCCGGTGTCCGGCCAGTGCACCTGGTACAGGTCGATCTGCTCCACGCCCAGGCGCCGCAGCGAGGCCTCCAGCTCCCGGCGCACGCCGGCCGGCCGCATCGTGCGGATCGGCGCGGCCTGCGGGTTCTCCGGGTCCCAGACCAGCCCGGCCTTGGTGAAGAGGTAGGGCCGGTCGGCCTCGGAGTAGGCCGAGACCGCCTTGCCGACCAGTTCCTCGGAGTGGCCGAGACCGTAGACCGGGGCGGTGTCGATCCAGTTGACGCCGGAGTCGACCGCGTGCCGGATCGCGGCGACCGATTCGGCGTCGTCGGTGGCGCCCCAGCTGTAGCTCCAGCCGCTGCCGGAGACGGCCCAGGAGCCGAAGCCGACGCGCGTGATGGTCAGGTCGGTGGTGCCGAGGCGGGCGGTGTCCAGGGCGGTGTTCGTGCTCTGCTGTGTCGTCTCGTTCGTCATGCCCACGACGATCCGCCTCGCGTGGACGGTTACCCAGGACCGCGCGAAGCCTAGGCACGGGATGACCAGGATGCGCCGCGCGTGTTAGGCAGGAGTCATGACCCTCGACAGACGCGCCGAACTCGGCGAGTTCCTGCGCTCCCGGCGGGCCCGGCTGAACCCGGCCGACGTGGGCCTGCCCGACTACGGCGGCCGGCGCCGGGTTCCCGGGCTGCGCCGCGAGGAGTTGGCGCTGCTGGCCGGGGTCAGCGTGGACCACTACGTGCGGCTGGAACAGGGCCGCGCGCTCCAGTTCTCCGAGGAGGTCCTCGACGCCGTGGCCCGGACGCTGAAGCTGGATCCGACGGAGCGCGAGCACCTGTACCGGCTGGCGCGGCCCGGCCAGTCGCAGGTGTACCAGGGGACTGGCAAGCGGGAGCCGCAGTGGGTACGGCCCGGGCTCCAGCGGCTGTTGGAGTCCACGACCGACGTCCCGGCCTACATCGTGGGCCTGGGCACCGATGTGCTGGCCTGGAACGGGCTCACGGTAGCGCTGATGACCGACTTCGAGACCCTCGCTCCGCACGAACGCAATCTCGCCTGGCTGGTCTGCCACGACGAGGGCTTCCGTGCGTTGTTCGCGGACCCGGTGGGGAAGATGGCGGACATCGCGGCGTATCTGCGGTTGGACCTCGGCCGGCATCCCGAGGATCCGGCGCTCGGCACGCTGATCGGACAACTGTGCCGGAACCCGGACTTCGCTCAGGTGTGGGCGCGGCACGACGTGCGCGACAAGACGCACGGCAGCTACACCTACCGGAACCCGGTCGTCGGTGAGATCACCCTGGAGTACGAGGCCTTCCGCGCCCCCGATGACCCGGACCAGGCGCTGATCCTGCACACCGTGCCGGAGGGGTCGCCGTCCGAGGCGGCGCTGCGGCTGCTGGCGGCCTGGACGGCGACGGCCCGGGTCGGATGACCGCCCCGGACCGCCCTGTGGCCGTGTCGGCCGGCCGCTACAGCGTCTTCGACAGCTCCTTGATCGGCATCTCCAGCTTGGTCAGCAGCGCCAGGTCCTCCTCGGGGGAGCGGCCCAGCGTCGTCAGGTAGTTGCCGACGATGACCGCGTTGATCCCGCCCAGCAGCCCCTGCTCGGTGCCCAGGTCGCCCAGGGTGATCTCGCGGCCGCCGGCGTAGCGCAGGATGGTGCGCGGCAGCGCCAGCCGGAAGGCGGCGATGGTCTTCAGCGCCTCCTTGGCGCCGATCGGCTCCATGTCGCCGAACGGCGTGCCCGGGCGCGGGTTGAGGAAGTTGAGCGGGACCTCGTCCGGGGTCAGGGACGCCAGCTGCGCGGCGAACTCGGCGCGCTGCTCCAGGCTCTCGCCCATGCCGACGATGCCGCCGCAGCAGACCTCCATGCCGGCATCGCGGACCATGGTCAGGGTGTCCCAGCGCTCCTCCCAGGTGTGGGTGGTGACCACGTTGGGGAAGTGGGAACGCGCGGTCTCCAGGTTGTGGTTGTAGCGGTGCACGCCCATGTCGGCCAGGTCGTCGACCTGCTCCTGGGTCAGCATCCCGAGCGAGGCGGCGACCTGGATGTCGACCGCGTCCTGGATCGCCTTCACGCCCTGGCGCATCTGCTTCATCAGGCGCTCGTCCGGGCCGCGGACCGCCGCGACGATGCAGAACTCGGTGGCGCCGGTGGCCGCGGTCTGCTTGGCCGCCTCGACGAGTTCGGGGATGTTGAGCCACGCGGCGCGCACCGGGGAGGGGAACAGGCCGGACTGCGAACAGAAGTGGCAGTCCTCGGGGCAGCCGCCGGTCTTCACCGAGACGATGCCCTCGACCTCGACCTCCGGGCCGCACCACTTCTCGCGGACCTCGTGCGCCAGCCGCAGCAGCTCCGGCAGCGCCTCGTCGGGCAGCCGCAGAACCTGAAGCACCTGCTCCTCGGTCAGCCCCACGCCCTCGTCCAGCACCTGGCGCCGGGCGGCTCCGAGGATGTCGAGGTCTTGTTCGGTGGTTGTCATAAGTCAGGCCGCCTTCCGAGGGTCCCAGGTCTGCCGAAATTCTGCCGGATCGAAGGTGCCGCCGAACGCCGGGGCCAGTCCGGCCCGGGCGGCGAGCAGGAAGTCGGCGGGGTCCAGCCGCCCGGCGCCCGCGGGAAGCGCGCCGGCCAGCGGCCGGGCGCCGATCGTCTCCAGGTCGCGGATGTTGCTGCGCATCGCCAGGTCCGGGGTGGCCGGCCAGGAGCCGAGCACGATGCCGGCCAGGTCCAGGCCGCGGGCGGCCATGGCCTCCAGGGTGAGCGCGGCGATGTTCAGGGTGCCCAGGCTCGGGTGCGCGACCAGCAGCAGCGGCGCCTTGAGCGCGTGCGCCAGGTCGGCCAGCGTGCTGCCGTCCTCGTCGTTGCGGACCAGCAGGCCCCCGGCGCCCTCGACGAGGACCAGGCGGCGGCTGGCGGCCAGGTCCTGGATGCGCCGGACGGTGTCGTCGAAGTCCAGCGGCGCGATGCCCGAACGGCGGGCGGCGGCGGCCGGGGAGAGCGGGTCCGGGTAGCGGACGTACTCGTGCAGATCGGTCACACCGGCCAGCTGCCGCACGGTCGCCAGATCGCCGGGCCCGTCCGGGGTGACCCCGGTCTGCGCCGGCTTCACCACGGCCACGGAGCTGCCGCGGGCGGCGGCCAGGGTGGCGACGGCGGCCGTGACGACGGTCTTGCCGACGTCGGTGTTGGTTCCGGTGACTACGACGATGGACACGACGCGACTTTACGGGAGGCTCGGGCCCCGGCCGTGCGATCGCGGGGTGAGTTGGGACACGCTCCCGGGGCCGGCCGGGCCGCTACCGGCCCTCTGGTCGCCGGCTACTCGTCGTCGGGCCGCTTCAACCGGGCCACGAACTTGTACCGGTCGCCGCGGTAGACCGAGCGCACCCACTCCACCGGCTCGCCCTCGGTGTCGATCGAGTGCCGGGACAGCAGCAGCATCGGCAGGCCGGTGTCGGTGCCGAGCAGACCGGCCTCGGTCGGGGTGGCCAGCGCGGTCTCGATGGTCTCCTCGGCCTCGCCCAGGTGCACGCCGTACTCCTCGGCCAGCGCCGTGTACAGCGAGGAGTAGCGGCCGAGCAGCTTGCGCAGGTTGGGGAACCGCTGCTGGGAAAGGTGGGTGGTCTCGATCGCCATCGGCTCGCCGTTGGCCAGTCGCAGCCGGCTGATCCGCAGCACCTTGGCCGAGGCCCGGATGCCCAGCCGCTCGCCGAGTTCCACGCCGGCGGCGACGTATTCCATCTCCAGCAGCCGCGAGGTCGGCTCCAGCCCCTGGGCCCGCATGTCCTCGGTGTAAGAGGTCAGCTGCAGCGACTGCGCCACCTTCGGCTTGGCCACGAAGGTGCCCTTGCCCTGGATCCGCTCCAGCCGGCCCTCCACCACCAGCTCGGCCAGTGCCTGCCGGACGGTGGTGCGCGAGGTGTCGAACTCGGTCGCGAGCAGGCGTTCCGGGGGGACCGGGGTGCCCGGGGGCATCGTCTGGGTGAGGTCGAGCAGGTGTTGCTTCAGGCGGTAGTACTTCGGCACGCGCACGGTTTCCAGGGCTGATTCCAGCCCTGATTCCAGCGCCGGGCTCTGCGTCGGCGGCCCTTGCGCCTCCAGAGCGATATTCGCGGGTTCTGCGGTCATGAACGGCCCCTCCTCGTGGCCCAAAGTGCCATGGACCCGCGTGTGTGTCCAGCCGGGCGATCTCGGTGCCGACTTTGTTCGGATACCGGGGTTTACCTGGGACGGGATTATGTATGTCAGTGCTGGTTGCGTCTTGGTAACGGCTTGGACAACCGAGGTCGCGCAGTCTTGACGGCCCCAGTGGTCTATGCCAGTCTCCGGACTGGTCTAAACCAATCGGGAAGGGCACGCCGGGCGCTTCAGGAGGCGCCTCTCGGCGGTAGGACACAGCCCTGTTGTTCCCGGGTGCCGACCACAACAGATCCACGAGACCGGATACACCGATCAAACGCAGCACGGGACGGCATCGCTCAGGGTTGCCGTGTCGCGCGGTCGGTGACGTCCTTGGTGGTCGCCGTGGATCCAACAGATCCCTCACCTACCAAGGAGTACGGCATGAGGCGCAAGCTCATAGCCCTGTCGTCGGCGGCCGTGGCCGTGGCGCTCATGGCTTCCGCGTGTAGCTCGTCGAAGTCCAGCGGCAACGCGGCGAGTGGCACCGGCACCACCGCGGCCCCGTCCTCGAACCAGCTGGGTACCGGCGGCACCGGTTCCACCGGTTCGCCGATCACCACCGACGGCAAGGGCAAGACCGTCAACATCTGGCTGATGCAGGACGCGCAGAAGGGCTGGGAGAACGTCGTCGACCAGGCCAACCAGCGCTTCACCGCCGAGACCGGCGCCCAGGTGAAGATCAACTGGCAGACCTGGACCAACTACGGCCAGACCGTGGACGCCGCCATCGGCTCCTCGTCGGCTCCAGACGCGATGGAGCTGGGCAACACCCAGACCGCCAAGTACATCGGCGCGAACCAGCTGGTGGACCTGACCGGGGACAAGTCCAAGTTCGACAACTCCAGCGCCTGGCTGGACAGCCTGGCCGCCTCCGGCGCCTCGCCGGACGGCAGCAAGCAGTACGCGATCCCCTACTACGCCGGCTCGCGCGTCCTGATCTACCGCAAGGACCTGTGGGACGCGGCCGGGGTGACCACCCCGCCCACCACCATCGACGAGCTGAAGGCGGACCTGGACAAGGTCAAGACGGCCAACGCCGCCAAGGCCAACTTCTCGGCGCTCTACCTGCCGGGCCAGAACTGGTACACCGCCATCTCCTTCGGCGCCGGCACCTACGGCGTCAGCGGCGTCATCGCCAAGTCCGACGGCACCAACTTCACCGGCACGATGACCGACCCGAAGTTCCTGCAGGGCATCCAGACCTGGGACGACCTGCAGAAGAACTACTCGGTCGGTGGCGCCACCAAGGACGAGACCGACCAGGACGCCTTGATGGCCAAGGGCAACATCTCGGCCATCATCGGCAACGGCTGGGAGGCCGCGCAGGTCTACGACCCCAAGGTCGGCGACCCCACGCTGAAGAACGACCTGGCCGAGATCGCCGTCCCCGGCGTGACCGCCGACGCGCCGACCCCGGCGTTCCTGGGCGGCTCGAACCTGGCGGTGCCGAGCAAGGCGGCCAACGGCAAGCTCGGTGAGGAGTGGATCCGCATCTTCACCGACACCACCAGCATGAAGCTGCTGGCGCAGAAGGCGATCCCGAACAACAAGACCCAGATCGACGACTACATCGCCGCCGACCCGGCCAACAAGGCCACCGGCGACGCGGCCAAGGGCGTCACCTGGTTCATCCCGAACTCGCCGAACTGGGCCCCGGCCGACGAGACCCAGCTGAAGACCGCGTTCGGGCAGATCGCCTCCGGTCAGGATCCGGCGACCGTGCTGAAGAGTCTGCAGGCCAGCATCCTGAAGGACCTCAACAGCTGACTCGCGACTGATCGACAAGGGGGGAGCGGAGTGCGGCCGGCTGGGGAGCCGGTCGCACCGCCGCAGCACACCCCGACACAGAACACCTGAGTGGCCGGCGTCGTGAGGGGGTTCCTCACCGCCGGCCGCTTCCTTGCCGCCGCCTGCGAGTCGCCATCAGCGCCGGGCGCCCGAGAGGATCGCGGATCCGATGAGTGTTACCCAGAACCGGCCTTCCCAACGGGAGGTCCAAAGTCCACCGCCGAAACGGCGGGGCGTGACCGTGCGGGGCAAGTCCCTGCCCTATCTCTTCCTGGCGCCCTCGGTCGTCGTGCTCGCGACGATGATGGGCTATCCGCTGGTGCGGATGGTCCTGCTGGCGTTCCAGAACATGAACAACTACCGCAAGTTCGTCAATCCCAGCCTGGTCAGCTACGTCGGCTTCCAGACCTTCAGCTCGATCCTGTCGGACCCGTTGTTCTGGCAGGTGATCCGCCGGACCCTGATCTGGACGGCCCTGAACGTGGGGCTGAGCATGCTCATCGCGATGGCCATCGCCGCGCTGCTGGGCCGGATCTCGCCGTGGGCCCGGGTCACCCTGATCACGGTGCTGTTGTTCGTCTGGTCCATGCCGACGATCGTCACCGGCACCGTGTTCCGCTGGCTGTTCGACAACGCCTACGGCGTCATCGACTACATCCTCTACCTGGTCGGCTTCAAGGGGATGCTGCACCACGACTGGTTCGCCGATCCGAATCAGGGCCTTTATGTCGTGGTCACCTCGGTGGTGGTCTGGGGCGCGCTGCCGTTCCTGGTCCTGGCCCTGCACGCGGGGATGACGCAGGTGCCCACCGAGCTCAAGGAGGCGGCCCGGGTCGACGGCGCCTCGCCGCTGCAGGTCTACCGGAACGTGACGCTGCCGATCCTGCGGCCGCTGCTGCTGATCACCACGGCGCTGTCCTTCATCTGGGACTTCCAGGTCTTCAACCAGATCTGGACCATGCGCAACGGCGCGCCCGAGCAGGGGTACTGGACCATCGGCGTCTACCTGTTCGAGCAGGCCTTCGACCGGAACCGGTACAGCGACGGCGCGGTCATCTCGGTCGCGATGATCGTCATCATGATGCTGGTGCTCGTCTTCTACATCCGTCAGATGCTCAGGATCGGGGATCAGAAGTGAGCACCTACCGCCGGGCCCCACGCCGGGCCATGACCACCGCCTTCTGGAACACCGTAGCGATGGTGGTGTCCATCGTGCTGGGCTTCCCGATCTACTGGATGCTCCTGACCACGGTGAAGTCGAACAAGGACCTCATCGCGCAACACCCGACGTTCTGGCCCTCGCACTGGGACTTCTCGTCGTTCTCCTCCGCCATGGACGACAACTTCGGCGCGAACCTGTGGAACACCGTCGTGATCACCCTCGGCTCGGTGGCCATCAGCCTGGTCGTCGGCCTGCTGGCGGCGCTGGCCGTGGCCCGCTTCGACTTCCGCGGCCGCAAGCCGTTCATCGTGGCGATCCTGGTGGTCCAGATGGTGCCGTTGGTCACCATCCTGGTCGGCCTGCTGCCGGTGCTGAACTCCGCGAACCTGATCGGCTCGCTGCTCGGGCTCATCCTGGCCTACCTGGTCTTCACCATCCCGTTCATCATCTGGACGCTGCGCACCTACATCGTCGGCATCCCGGCCGAGCTGGACGAGGCGGCCATGGTCGACGGCTGCACCAAGGCCCAAGCCTTCCGCCGGGTCGTGCTGCCGCTGCTGGCCCCCGGGCTGGTGTCCACCGGCGTGTTCGCCTGGATCCAGGCCTGGAACGAGTTCGTGATGGCGCGGCAGATCATGGGGCCGGCCCAGAACAAGACCGCGATGGTGTGGCTGACGTTCTTCAGCAGCACCCCGTCGCACGGCTCGGACTACTCCGGGCAGATGGCCGGAGCGCTGATCATCGCCGCTCCCGTCATCATCTTGTTCACCATCTTCCAAAGCCGCCTTTCGACCGGTCTCACCGCCGGCGCGGTGAAGGGGTAAGGGGTCGGCGCGCGCATGGGAGAGCAACTGCTGCGCGACGCCGCCGCCGTCCTCCAGCCGGGGTTCGTCAATGACGACTCCGGCCGGGTTCCCGACTGGGTGCGTCGCGCCCTGACGGAGGACGGCCTGGGCGGAGTCGCCTATTACGGACGGAACATAGCCGCGACGCCGGAACGCACCGGCGAACTGTCGGCGGCGCTGCGGGCCGAGAACCCGCACGTGCTGGTCGCGGTGGACGAGGAAGGGGGCGACGTCACCCGGCTCGACGTCGCCACCGGGTCGGCGTTCCCGGGCAACTACGCCCTGGGGTTCGTGGACGACCCGGAGCTGACCGAGACGGTGGCCCGGCAGATCGGGCGCTCGTTGCAGCGCGCCGGGATCAACCTGAACTACGCCCCGGACGCGGACCTGAACACCAATCCGGACAACCCGGTGATCGGGACCCGGTCCTTCGGGGCCGACCCGGGCGTGGCGGCGCGGCACTCCGCGGCGTATGTCAGGGGCCTCCAGGCGGCCGGGGTGGCCGGGTGCGCCAAGCACTTCCCCGGGCACGGCGACACGGCCGTGGACTCGCACCACGGGCTGCCGCTGGTGCAGCACTCCGACGAGGAGTGGGCCAAGCACCTGGCGCCGTTCCGGGCCGCGATCCAGGCCGGGGTGAAGTCGGTGATGACCGCGCACATCCTGGCGCCCCGCTACGACCCGGAGTTCCCGTCGACCATGAGTCGCAAGGTCCTGGTGGACCTGCTGCGCGGCGAACTGGGCTTCACCGGGCTGGTGGTCACCGACGGCATCGAGATGGCCGCCATCGCCGACACGTTCGGGATCGCCGAGGGGACGGTCCTGGCCCTGGCGGCCGGAGTGGACGCGGTCTGCGTCGGCGGCGGCCTTCGGGACGAGTGCGACTACCTGATGCTGCGCGACGCGCTGGTCGAGGCGGTGCGGGACGGCAGGCTGCCCGCCGAGCGGCTGCACGACGCCGCCACCCGGGTGCGCGAGCTGGGGGCCTGGGCCGCCGAGCAGCGTGCGACCGTGGAGGGGACGCACGCTGCCGGCGGTGCGGTGGCCGGGAGTACGGGCTCTGAGCCGCCGGGCGACACCCCGGCGGCCTTGGCTGCTTCGGACACTCCGGACACTTCGGAGGTCCCGGACGCCCCGGGTTCCATCGGCCTGACCGCCGCCCTGCGCGCGGTCCGGGTCTCCGGTGCCCCGCTGGCCCCGCTGGCCGGTCCGGCCTCGATCCTGGAGTTCGTGCCGCTGGCCAACAACGCGGCGGGCGCCGCGGTGCCCTGGGGCCTGAGCCCGGTGCTCGGCGAGCTGCCGGCCGGCAGCTCGGCGGTGCGGTTCGTCGAGCCCGGCGCGCCGACCAGCTTCGCCGGTGACGACGACACCGCCGCCGCGCTGGACGCGGTGCGGCCGCGTCCGGCCGCCATCGTGTACACCCCGGCCGCGGTCTCCGAGACAGTGGCCGCCGCCGCGGGCCGGTCCCTGGTGCTGGTGGTGCGCGACGCGCACCGGCACGCCTGGATGGCCTCGGCGCTGGCCGCCGTGACGGCCGTCCGGCCGGACGCGATCGTGGTGGAGATGGGGATCGCGTACGGTCTGGGAGAGAAGTCCGCCGGGGCGACGCAGATCGCCACTCATGGTGCGGCGCTGGTGTCCGGGCTCGCGGTCGCGCGGCTCCTGACGGAAGGGACGGCCTAGGTGAGCGATGCCAAGCCCGAGGGGACCGAATCGGGGCAGGTCTTGAAACCAGGACAGATCATGGCCCGGGAGATCGCCGAACAGCCGGCGGTCTTGGAGCGGATCCTCACCGAGGGGCTGCCGCGCATCCGTGCGGCGGCCGAGCAGGTGAAGGCGGCCCACCCGCGCTTCGCGCTGCTCACCGCCCGCGGGACCAGCGACAACGCGGCGTACTACGCCAAGTACCTGATGGAGATCGCGCTCGGCCTGCCGGTCGGGCTGACCTCGATGTCGACCACCACGGCCTACCGCGCCGAGCCGGATCTGCGGGACGTGCTGTGCGTGACGGTCTCGCAGTCCGGCGGGTCCCCGGACCTGGTGGCGTACACCGAGATGGCCAAGGCCCGCGGCGGCCTGACGCTGGCGGTGACCAACGTCGCCGGCTCCCCGGTGAACCAGGCCTCCGAGCTGTCCCTGGACGTCCTGGCCGGTCCGGAGCTGGCGCTGCCGGCGACCAAGACGTACACCGCCGAGCTGCTGACGCTGTGGCTGCTGGTGGACGCGCTGCGCGGCGGCGACGGCTCGGCGGCCAAGGCGCTGCCGGAGCTGGCCGCCGCGGTGCTGGCGCGCGAGTCCGAGGTGGCCGATCTGGCGCAGCGCTACCGCTTCGCCTCCCGGCTGGTCCTGACCGCGCGCGGCTACTCCTACCCGACGGTGCGCGAGGCGGCGCTGAAGATCATGGAGACCAGCTACCTGCCGGCCCACGCCTTCTCCGGCGCGGACCTGCTGCACGGGCCGCTGGCCATGGTCGACAACGTCAGCCCGGTGGTCGCGGTGGCGGCCGAGGGGGCCGGCGGCGCGGCGCTGGAGCCGGTGCTGGAGCGGCTGCACGAGCGCGGTGCGGACCTGGTCGTGGTCGGTTCGGCCGAGCATGTGGCCGGGGCGACCGCCGGGTTCGTGCTGCCGTCCGGGGTCCCGGAGGAGTTGTCGCCGATCCTGGAGATCCTGCCGCTCCAGCAGCTGGCGTATCACGTGACGATGAGCCGGGGCCTGAACCCGGACGCGCCGCGGGCCCTGGCGAAGGTGACACAGACGCACTGAGCAGCGCATTCTGCTGTGGGCACGGAGCCCGCCGGTCCGCTTCGGACCGGCGGGCTCCGGGTTTTCCAGGGATTTCCGCGGCGCGGGGGGAACCCGCGGCCGGGCCGGGGCGTGTCCGATCGGTGGCGCCGATCGCCACTCTCGGACGACAAGGGGCGGATTTGATGGGTACAGCGAGATCGGAGGCGGACTTCGAGGCGTTCTACGTCGCCTCGAACCGCCGACTGCTCGGCCACGTGTACGCGATGGTCGGTGATCTGGCCGAGGCCGAGGACGCGCTCCAGGAGGCCTACGCGCGGGCCTGGCAGCGCTGGGGCCGGGTGGCGGCGTACGAGGACCCCGAGGCGTGGGTCCGCACGGTCGCCTTCCGGATCGCGGTCAGCTCCTGGCGCCGGACGGCCAACCGGCTGCGCGCGCACCGGCGCGGCGCCCGGCCGGACATGCAGCCGGGCACCTCGCCAGACCACCTGGCACTGGTCGCCGCGCTGCGCGCGATCCCGGCCGACCAGCGGCAGGCGATCGTGCTGCACCACCTGGTGGGCCGGACCGTGGACGAGATCGCCCTGGAGACCGGCGCCCCGACCGGCACGGTGAAGTCGCGTCTGGCGCGGGGGCGCCGGGCCTTGGCCGGCCATGTCTCCGAATACGCGGATGAGAACGAGGAGGCGGAGAACTATGTCTGAGTTCGACGAAGGCTTGGCACGGGCCGTGCAGCAGGGCACCGCACGGGGCGGGCTGCCCGGCGCCGCGGACGCGATGCGGCGGGGGCGGCGGCGCAGTCTGCGGG
>NZ_JAAFYZ010000233.1 GCF_018274385.1 Catenulispora pinistramenti
GCCGTCCTCCGCGCCCTCCACCGCCGGCCAGTACCCCCCAGGCGCCGGCGGCGCCGTTCCGCCGTGGTCCCGCTCCGGCGAGCCGCAGACGCCCCCCGGCGGCGATCCCGCCGGCGACTCCGGCCTGCTGCCCGACGGCCGTCCGCAACTGCGGCGCCGCACCCCCCAGGGCCACATCTCGGCACGCCTGATCCAGGCCGAGGACCAGCAGAACCAGCACGGCACCGGCGCCCTGTCGCCGACGATGATGTCGGACTTCTGGCAAGGCCTTTCCGCGGGCACCGCACCGACCGATCCCCCGGCGGCCGGACCGGATCCTTCGCAGCACGATCGCACCACCGCGAACCGTCAGGAGTGGAACCAGTGAGCAACCAGACCGAAGAGAATCTGAGCTGGCTGATCAACCGGATGCTGCAGAGCATCCCGGCCGCCCGCAGCGTGCTACTGATGTCGACGGACGGTTTGGTCCGCGCGTACACCACCGGTCTGCACAAGGACGAGGCCGACACCCTGGCCGCCGCCGAGAGCGGCATGTGGGGCATCGTCACCGCGATCGGCCAGACGGTCCGGGCCGGCGGGGTGCGCCAGGTGGTGGTGGAGTTGGACGGCGCCTTCCTGTGCATCGGCGCGGCCGGCCCCGGCACCTGCATAGGCGTGCTGGCCGACCGCGAGGCCGACCCGCGGCAGATCGGGTTCGAGATGCAGCGCTGCGTCACCGCCGTCACCCGGGAGCTGGGCACCGCCCCGCGTGGCGCCGCGGACGGCCCGGTGGCAGCGGCCCGGGCCCGGTCGTGAGCCGAGGCGATCCCGAGGCCTTCGTCGACTCGGCGGCCGGGCGGCTGATCCGGCCCTACGCGGTCGCCGGCGGCCGCACCGCGCCGAACGAGGACTTCCACCTGGTGACCTACGTGGTGGCCACCGGCCGGGCCCTGGGAGACCTGGGCCCGGACCACGACGACATCCTGAGCCTGTGCGACCGCCCGATCTCGGTCGCCGAGGTCTCGGCGCTGTCCGGGCTCCCGTTGGCCGTGACCAAGATCCTGCTGTCCGACCTGCTCGGCTGGCGTGCCATAGACACCCGTGCCCCGGTGCCCGTCTTCGAACGCGCGCGGCCGAGCACAGACCTTCTGGAGAAGGTGCTGGATGCCCTCTACAAGCTCTGACCGTGCTGTCGACAATCTGCCCGGCGGCCTCAAACTGCTGATAGCCGGCGGCTTCGGCGTCGGCAAGACCACGCTGGTCGGGGCGGTCTCGGAGATCGCGCCGCTGAAGACCGAGGCGACGATCACCGAGGCTTCCGTCGGCGTCGACGACATCGCGCTGACCGGTGGCAAGACCACCACCACCGTGGCGCTGGACTTCGGCCGAGTAAGCATCGCCAACGAGTACGTGCTCTTCCTGTTCGGGCTGCCCGGCCAGGAGCGCTTCTGGTTCATGTGGGACCAGTTGTGCATCGGCGCGCTCGGGGTCATCGTGCTGGTCGACACCCGGCGCATCGAGGACTCCTTCGAGGCTGTCGACTACTTCGAGCGCACCGGGATCCCGTTCCTGGTCGCGGTCAACGAGTTCGAGGGCGCACAGTTCTCGTACACCGGTACCGAGGTGCGTGAGGCGCTGCAACTGCGCCCCGACGTCCCGGTCGTGATGTGCGACGCCCGGTCGCGCACCTCGGCCGTGAACGTCCTGATCGCGTTGGTCAAGCATCTGCAGACCATCGACTACCGGACCGTCCGGCCCGCCGCCCCCGAGCTGGCCGCGCATGAAGGAAGCTACATATGACAGACCGCGACGACTTCCAGACCCCAGCCCTGCGGCTGGGCCGGCCGGCGCCCTCCGACGCCTCCGCGCGGGCGGCCCGCCAGCGCGAGCTGGGCCTGGCCAACACCCCGGACTCAGTGTTCGACGAGGTCGCGCGCAAGGCGGCCGAGGCCACCGGTGCCACCGCGGCGATGGTCAACCTGGTCGGCGAGAGCGGCCAGTACTTCGTGGGCCTGTACGGCAAGGAACCGGCCAGCGGGGACCCGGCGTTCCTGGGCGAGCCGGGCCGGTTCATGGACATGGACCAGGGATTCTGCGTGCACGTCGTGGGCCGCAAGGCCGCGCTGACGCTGGACGACGTCTTCGAGTTCTCCCGCTTCCGCGGCAACCCGGTGGTGGACGAGCTGGGTGTGCGCAGCTACATCGGCGTGCCGCTGATCGACGACGACGGAACGGTGATCGGCACCGTGTGCGCGATCGATCCGGCCCCACGCAGTGAATCCGAGGGCAATTCCTGGGGCAACGACGGCCTCCAGGTCCTCAAAGCCGCGCGCGATGAGGTGCTGGCCGAAATCAGCGGTCGGCAGAAAATCGCCGGAGTGCTGGAGGGTGCCGGCGGCACCGCGATGATCGCCGCCCGGCCGAATCTGGAGGTGCTGTACGCGAACTCCTTGCACGATCAGCTCTTCGGCGCCGTGGAGATGCTGGGCACGCCGGCCCCGGAAGCGTTCCCGCACTTGGCGCCGGTCGGCATCCTGGCGATCATCGACCACCTGGAGCGCGGCGGCGAGCCGTCGGCCACCGCCGCGATCCCCCTGAACGAGCCCGCGACCGGAACGGTGGTCTTCGCCGCGGTCCCGGTCCGGGTGCCCGGTCACGCCACCGCGGTGCTCACTCTGGGGCTGCGGGACAGCGACGGAGCAACCGTGCTGAGCCGGGCCAAGGCGCTCGCCTCGGACATCGGGGAGCTTACGGACACGATCTGATTCACAGGAGTAACACCTACCCCCGACGGGCACGGCATAGGCGAGCCAGGACGCTGTATTGCGAAGCGGTGATCACGTGATAGGTATGAGTGCGCGCGCTCTGCGATCTCTATCGAGCCCGCGCGGAACGCCGTAACCGGTGAGGAGAGAGTCGGTGTCAGCACTCATGAACCAGGTCTTCACCAACGACCGGCATGAGGCCGTGCGGGAGGAGGTCCGGGCTTTCGCCGAACAGCAGGTGCTCCCGCGCGTGGCGCGGATGGAGGACACGCGCGAGGTCGACCACGAGCTGTCCACGGCGATCGCCCGGCGGGGCTGGATCGGCGCGACCATCCCGGTCGAGTACGGCGGGATGGAACTGGGACACCTGGGCAAGACGATCATCATCGAGGAGCTGGCGCGGGTCTCGGCGGCGATGGGCGCCATGGTGCAGGCCTCGCAGCTCGGCGTGGCCAAGATCCTGCACTTCGGCACCGAGGCGCAGCGCCGAAGATGGCTGCCGCCGATCGCCACCGGCCACTGCCTGCCGACCATCGCGGTCACCGAGCCGGAGTCCGGCGGGCACGTGCTGGGGATGTCCGGCAGCGCCGTCCGCGACGGCGACCACTACGTTTTGAACGGTCGAAAAGTCTTCGTCGGCAACTCGCACGTCGGCCACGTGCACGGGGTGGTGGTCCGCACCGGCCCCGGATCCAAGGGCCTGAGCGCCTTCCTGGTCGAGTACGACCGGCCCGGCGTCCGCCTGGAGCCGCTGGCCCCGACGATGGGCCTGCACGGTTTCAGCTTCGGCGAGATCGTCATGGAGAACTGCCGAATACCCGTGGAGAACCGACTCGGACACGAGGGCGAGGGGCTGGACGTGGCCTACTCGTCCAGCACGCTTTACGGGCGCCCCAACCTCACGGCCGTGGCCCTGGGCATCCAGCAGGCCATCGTCGAGGACACGGTGGCCTACTGCCAGCAGCGCCGGCTCTACGACGCGCCGATCCACGAGATCTCCTCGATCAAGGTCCGGCTCGGCGACATGCAGTCCCGGCTGATGACCGCGCGCCTGGCCGCGTACCACGCCGTGTACCTGCTGGACCAGGGGCTGCCCTGTGACACGGAGCTGATGAACGCCAAGCTCATCAACGTCGAGTACGCGATCGACTCGGCGCGCGCGGCGATGGACATCATCGGCGCCCGCGGCCTGCAGACCCGGTACCGGATCGAGCGGTACCTGCGCGACGCCTACCACGTGCTCGCGCCGGCCGGCACGGCCGACATCCAGCGGCTGCGCCTGGCCGAGGCGGCGCTGAACGTCGACCGCGGCCAGTGGTCGGCGCGGTTCTCCAAGGAGGTCCGGGTCCGGGATTCCGGTCTGGTGTAAGGGAATCCGCTTCTCAGGCTTGTGGACCGAGCCTGATGAAGCCTAGGTCAGGACTTGTGCTCGACCTGGTCCCGCAGCTGTTGCATGACCTTGCCCATCACTTCCGGGCCGGTGCCGAACACCATCTTCTGCTGGTCCGGCTTGGGGTAGTAGGTGACGCTGCCCATGGTGGTGGCCGTCATCCAGACACAGGCCGTGGACTCGGCGGCCAGTCCTCCGGACTGCACCATGGTGGAGGTGCAGCCGGCCGAGCCGCCGTGCGTTCCCGGGTCGTACAGCACATGGTTCTCCACGAGATGATCGCCGGTGCCGTCGGTGGTGTACTTCGGGCCGGCGCTGAAGACGGGCTTCAGTTTGCCGGGGTCGAACCCGCTGCCGTTGTAGCCGGCGAAGATGACGTAGACATCATGGGTGGGGTCGTCGTAGACGGCGATGACCTGAGATCCCGAGACGCCCAGCTCGCCCGCGGTGGTCGCGAGCCCAGACTGGATCTTGGCCAGGCTCGCGGCCTGGGGCTGGATCTGCGCGAAGCCGAATACGGACTTCGGCGCGCTCAGCACCCAGCCGCTGCCGTTCCCCGCACTGTTCCCGCCATTGCCTCCGGTGCCGTTGCCGTCACTGCCATTCGTGATCCCGGTCGTCGTTCCGGCGGTCGTTCCCTGGCCGCCCGAGCCGGATGCCGTGCTCGGGGCGCCGTTCGCGGCCGTCGTGTTTCCAGTGGTGTTCTGGCTCGGCACCCCAAGCGAGCCAAGGGCGCCGCTGGTGCCCGATGAGGAGCTGCACCCCGCGAGGGCGGCAGCACTAATGCCTATGATCCCGACGAACGGGATAAAAGATATCCGCGTCATAGCCGTCAGACTCGCATAGCGCGGTCCGGCACGGCGCTGAGATTTGCTAAGCGGCACATGTAGTGGCGCTAATGGGTTCATGGACTTGGACCCCCGCCGCCTGCTCCTGCTCCAGGCGATATCGGAGACGAACAGCCTGGCCCAGGCCGCCCGCCGACTCGGCCACACGCCCTCGGCGGTGTCCCAGCAACTCGCGAAGCTGGAGCGGGAGGCCGGCACCGCGCTGGTGGACCGGGGCGTGGGCCGCTTGGAGCTGACCGAGGCCGGCCGCATCCTGGCCCGCGCCGGCGGCCGCATCGGCGACTCGCTGGCCGACGCCGAGCGCGAGCTGCTGGCGCTGACCGGCAGCGCCACCGGACCGATCACGATCGCCATGCCGCCCGGCGAGACGGTGGAGGTGGTGGCCGGCGCCGTCGCGCTGCTGGCCGAGCACCACCCGGATCTGCGGCCGATCCTCGTCGAGGCCGAGCAGGCCGAGGGACTGCGGATGCTGCGGGCCCAGAGTGTGGACGTCGCGATCATCATCGACGACCGCGACACGGCGGTCCCGCTGCCACCCGGCTACGTCTCGCAAGTGATCATGGAGGACGAGTACCGCATCGCGATCCCGTCCGGCTGGGAGCTCCCGGCCACTCCCGCCGACCTGTCCGGCCGGCCCTGGATCGGCGCCCCGCCCGCCTCGGCCCGTGGCCGCTGCTTCCGGCGCCTGGCCGACCTGCACGGCATCGTCCCGGCCGGCGAGCACATCGCCGTCAGCCTGAGCACCTTGCAGACCATGGCCGCGGCCGGCCTCGGCGCCTGCATCGCCCCCTGGTACTACGCCGACTGGCTCAGGAACTGCACAGTCCTGGACCTCCCGGTCCCCGGCGGCTTCATCGCCCGCGTGATCCGCCGCGCCACCCCCGCCGCCGAAGCCGTCCGCAACGCCGTGTCGGAGAGCGCGCGGACGCGTGCGGAGCAGCTGGTGGAGCGGGGCATCCACAAGCGGGACATCCGCATCAAGCGGCTGCCGGACCCCGGCGACGCCGCGGAGACGGAATAGTCCGGGCCGCTCAGGCGCCTGCCGGATCCGGCGCCGTGAACACGTTCCGTGACTCGATCAGGTTCCCGGCGAAGGTCATCGGCGGCATGGTCGCGGCGGCGGCCCGCTCCTGCTCGGTGATCGGCACCACCGTTATCACCCGCACCTTGCCCTCGCAGGTGTCGAGCCAGTCCGGGGTGTCGGTCAGCAACGGCCCGGCCAGGAACACCGCGGGGCAGCCGGGGAACGTCGGGAAGTCGTGCTCGAACCCGACGATCTGGGCCCAGCTCACCGCCCGCCCGGTCTTCCACGGGTACACGGCCAGATTCGCCAGCTGCATCGCGATCTGCCGCTCGTCCGGCTCGGCCAGCGCCCCGGTACGCGACAGCCACAACTCGGCGCGCCCGCCTTCCCCGCCCTCCGGTGCGGGCATCGGCGCCGAGGCCATCCCGACCGTCACGAACGTGGTCAGACCGCTCGGATCCACGGGCCGGTAGACGAAGACGTCGAGCCGCGCGATCGGGCCCGGGCCGTCGTCGAACGTGATCGAGGCGGCGGCGTCCCCGCGTCTTTCCATCAGGGTTCTGTAAACGTCGCGCAGGACCGGAGGTGCAGACATGCAGTGAACCTACACCCGGGCCCGGGCTGTGACTCCCGGCTCCGGCGAGTCAGGGTTCTACCAGCGGACCTGCATGGCGCTGCGCAGCATGGTCGCCTGCGCGAAGTCCTGCACCGTCCGCTGGTTGGCCGCGGCGATCTTCTGAATGATCTGCTGCAGCTCGGCGGGCCGGGGCGTGATCAGGCCCCTGATGAGGTGGCTGACCTGACCCTGCCGGAGCATCCACACTTCGTAGTAGGTGATGTCCAGGGCCCCGCCCCGGCTGCCGACGCCGGCCGTCGCCTCCAGACACAACGCGTGCGGTGCCTCGACGAACCGCGACACCGTCTTCAGTGTCGACCGCATGCCGCTGGCCCAGAACCTGTGCACCGCGCCCACGAGCTGGTCCCGGCCGTAGACGACGTTGCCCACGTTGGAGAACCTGACGTCCGGGGTGTACACCCCGGACAGGGCGTTCGGATCTTGGGCGTTGGTGGCGCTCCAGTAGCGCTGGTAGACGTCCTGTCCCTGCGTGGGTCCGGTGGGCTGGGGCAGCGGCGACAGCGCGCGCGGCGCGATGCTTCCGTTGGCATGAAAGCGGATCAGGCCGCCGTCCATCACGAACACGTCGTAGCCGAACACCTGCGCGTAGGCGGTGGACTGCACCGACTCCACGCAGAAGGAGTCGCCGAGATCGACGAAGCTCTCCACTCCCGAGGTGGCGACCGGTCCGGCCACGGCGAACAGCTGCTCCAGCGTGCCGGCGATCTGCTCCACGCCGGTCAGCACCTGCCCGGTCGCCGTCGAGACCTGGACCGCGTCCGGATGGAACATGGCGCGCAGCGCCGCCACGTCTCCCGCGGCCAGCGCCGCACACCACCGATGGTGGAACATCTGGGCCGAACTCAGCTGCATGATCCCTCCCGACCGCCGACCGCCGACCGTTTTTCTTCAGGCCGTATCCCTTATCCCTTCAGGCTGACACGGCCGCGGTCGAGGGAGTGAGGGTATTTGCTACCTGCCCCGTGTAGCGCTGCTAACGATCGGCAGGCCGAGGTGGTCGTGCAGGGCCTGGCGGCCGAGCGGGGTCACGCGCAGCGCGCGGGTCGTGCCGACGCGCGTGACCCAGTCGGCGGCGAGCGCGTGGCCGCACAACGCGCCGCCGACCACGCCGGCCAGATGCGTGCGGCGCTCGGTCCAGTCCAGGCACGCGCGCACCGGCGGGCGTCGCGAGGCGGGCAGCACGATGCCGACGTCGGCGAACCAGGCCGCGCCCCGGTCCGTCAGCGCCGCGGCGGCCGGCTGCCCGGTGTCCCAGACCAGCAATCCGCGCTCCACCATCGCGTCCTTGATCTCCAGCGCCACCGCACCGGCCAGGTGGTCGTAGCACAGCCGGGCGTCCAGCAGCGCCTGCTGCCGGGTGGCGACGGTCAGCGACCGAGGCCGGACCGGCTGCCGCGGCGCCAACTCGGCCAGGACCTCGAGCAGCTCGAAGACCCGCCGGTCGGCGATGCGCAGATAGCGGTGCCGGCCGTGCCGTTCGTCGGCCAGCAGCCCGCCGCCGACGAGCAGGTTCAGATGCGAGGTCGCGGTCGACTGCGTGACCCCGGCATACCGGGCCAGCTCGCCGGCCGTCCAGGCCCGGCCGTCGAGCAGCGCCAGGCAGAACGCGGCCCGCGTCCCGTCGGCGAGCAACCGCGCCACCGCGGCCAGGTCCACCCCCACGTCCCGGCCCACCCGCTGATCATCCATGCCTCGATTGTCGCCGATGTCGCTTCGACCGCTGTCAAAGCATCCCCGTCCTAGCGTGCCGACATGCACCTCACGCACCTCACCGACGTCCCCACCCCGGCCGACATCGCGACCCTCTCCGCCGCGCTGGACCGCTTCAACGTCGAAGCGACCGGCATCGATGATCGCCGACCCCTGGCCGTCCTGATCCGCGATCCCGAGTCCCGCGAACCGATCGGCGGCCTGTCTGGACGGACATCTCTCGGCCTGTTCTTCGTCGACCTCTTCTACCTACCGCCCGCCCTGCGCGGCAACGGCCTCGGCGCCGCGATCCTCCGCGAGGCCGAGAAAGAGGCCCGCGCCCGCGGCTGCCGCGCCGCGGTTCTCTACACGATCAGCTTCCAGGCCCCCGACTTCTATCGGAAGCAGGGCTGGACGGTGTTCGGCGAGGTGCCCTGCGATCCGCCGGGGACCAGCCGGGTCTTTCTGCGCAAGGAGCTGGTGTGACCGGGGTGTAGTCGCGATACGGTCGCGGCAAAGACGGCCGGCCGCCGTGGCATCCACGACGACCGGCCTGCGCACTGCCTATCGTTTCACCGGCTGTCGCCGGGTCACTGGTTCTGTTGATTCTGCTGGTCCTGCTGGGTCTGTTGGTCGGAGTAGTCCTGCTGCCCCGACTGCTGCCGCCGAGACGCCTGCTGGCCCGCCATCTGCTGGTCGTCCGTCATCTGCTGATCCGGGTCGGGCTCCATGCCGCGCATGCCGCTCTGGTTCTGGTCGAACTGCTGGAAGTTCTGATCCTGCTGGCCGCTCTGACCGCCCTGACCGCTCTGGCTGTCCTGGTAGCCCTGGTTGCCTTGGCCGCTCTGGCTCTGGCCACCCTGCATCTGGCCGCCCTGGCTCTGACCGGTCTGGCCCTGGCCGCTCTGGTAGCCCTGGTCGCCCTGGCCACTCTGGCCGCCGAACTGCGGAGCCTGTCCGGACATGTCGCCGCTCTGGTAGCCCTGGAAACCGGGCTGGTCCTGGGCGTCCAGATGCTGCTGGTAGTCACCGTTCTGCAGCTTCTGCGGATCGATCCCCATCTGCTGCAAGGTGTCCGCGTGCTGCTGGGGGTCGATCTGACCGCCCATCTGCTGCAGCTGCTGGGCCGCCTGCTGGTGGTCGCCGCCGAGCTGGCCGACGAGGTTCGCGATCTGGTTCGGGTCGTAGTCGGGCATGATCGTGCCTCCTTCCCGTCATCGAGCCGGACGGCTCTGTTGCAGCGAAACACGCTCTGGCCCGGCCCGCACCCCGCGCCACCGCCCCGCGTCCCCCGAATGGGCGCCTCCTCGCCAGTGGTATTTCCCTTAACCGGTAATCAATTACTTGAATCTTCTGAGGTGCTTGATGTGACTGAGACCTCTGAGACGTCGCCCGCCGGCAACCAGTCCCGCCCCGGCCGGTATTCCAGCCACCGGCTCCGTCCGCCGAGTTCGGCGAACGCCCGCAGCAGCGGCTCGACGCCCGGATGCGGATCCGCCGCCCGCCACAGCAGCGACCACGCGTACAACGGCGTCGGCTCGACGAGCGGAAGGGACCGGACGTGCGCGCGGTCCGGTAGCTCCAGATCCGCCGGTACCAGGGCGAAGCGCGTCGGGTCGGCCGCCACCTGCTCCAGGAAATGGCCGATCCCGAGGTTCGCCGTGCCGGCCTCCGCGCTGATATCGAAGTGCTCTGCGAACCGCCGGTAGAAGTCCAGCCGTTCCAGCGCGGCCGGGCTCCACAGAACGCTGTCCCGCAGCTCGTCGGGCCGCGCCTCGAAGCGGTCGGCCAACCGGTGCCGGTCGCCGACCACGACGTCCACCGGCTCCAGCCGGACCAGCCGGTGTGCGTACCCGGCCAGCTCGGCGCCCTGCCCCCCGTCGGCCCCGTGCACCCGCCCGAAGCCGACGTCCGTCGCCGTCCGAGCCAGCGCGTCCAGCACGCCGGGCAGGTCGCGCCCGGGCCCGGTCTCGACGGAGACGGCGACCGCCCGCGCCAGGTGGTCGATCACCGGCGCCAGGGTCCGCATCGGCGCGAACAGATGGCCCCAGTAGTCGATCCGCAGCGGACGCTCGACGTGCCGCGCCGCGGCCACCGCGCGATCGCCCTGGGCCAGCGTCTGCCGCGCCGGCTCCAGAAACCGGCGGCCGGCCTCGGTCAGCTCGACGGCATGCCCGCCGCGCAGGAACAGCTGCACCCCCAACTCGCTCTCCAGGCGCGCGATGCGCTTGGACAGCGCCTGCTGGCTCACCGCGAGCTGCTCGGCGGCCTGCCCGAAGTGCAGCCGGTCCGCGGTGGCGACGAACGCCCGCACCTGGGCCAGGTCAAGATCCATGCCTCCACCTTGGCCCACCACCGGCGGTTGTCGAAACCGGCGGTGCGGTTGTTGGACCGGCCCGGCACCCCGGTGGTCATCTTGATCTCGCAGCCGGAAACCCGAGCTGCCGGAGCTGAAATCAGCCACACCCCGAAGGAAGGGATCGCCATGAAGGCCATGACCGCCACCGGCCGGACCGACCGGTCCGTGGAACTCACCGTCGTCGCCGAACCCCGGCCGCGCCCGAACGAAGCGCTGGTCAAGGTCGAGGCGTACTCCGTCAACCGCGGCGAGACCTTCCAGCTGGAGACGCCGCGCCCGGATTGGCGCCCCGGCAAGGACATCGCCGGCCTCGTGGTCCAGGCGGCGGCCGACGGCACCGGCCCCGCGGTCGGCACCCGTGTCGTCGGCCACCCCCCGCAGGGCGGCTGGGCCGAGTACGTCGCGGTCCCGACCGACTCGCTGGCCGAGCTGCCGGACGGGGTCCCGGCCGCCATCGCCGCCGCCCTGCCGCTGGCCGGCCTCACCGCGCTGCGCCTGTTGCGGGTGGCCGGATCTGTCACCGGTCGCAGCATCCTGATCACCGGGGCGTCCGGCGGCGTCGGCCACTACTTCGTGGAACTCGCGGCCGCCGCCGGTCTGGAGATCACCGCGGTCAGCTCCTCGCCCGAACGCGGCGCCCGGCTCCGGGAACTCGGTGCGGCCCGCGTCGTCCCGAGGATCGAGGACGCCGTCGGCCCCTTCGACGTGGTCCTGGAATCCACCGGCGGCCCGAACCTGCCGAAGGCCCTGGCCAAGCTGGCCCGCCGCGGCACGCTGATCTGGTTCGGCCAGGCCAGCCGCCAGCCGGTGACCCTCGACTTCTTCGACTTCTTCGCCGGCCCGGAATCGGCGACCATCCGGCACTTCCACTACGCCGACTCGGATGCCTCCTACGCCGAGGACCTTCAGACCCTGGTCCGCCTGGTGGCCGGCGACCGCCTGCACCCCGAGGTCGGCCTGGTCGCCGACTGGACGGAGACCGCCGAGGTGCTGACCCGGCTGCGGGATCGGGGCGTGCGCGGCAACGCGGTCCTCACCGTAGCTTGATCAAACCCCGGCCCACCGAACAAAGTACAGAGCCGAAACCTGACAAAGGAGCATCGCGATGAGCACCACCACTGCCAACACCATCACTGCCAACACCATCACTGCCAACACCATCACTGCCGACACCACCACCCTCACCGACCCGAAGTCCGTCGTCGTCCGCTACGTGGAAGCCGTCCGCGACGGCGACGCGCAGACGATCGCCGACAGCTTCGCCGAGGACGCCACCTGGCTCTACCCGGGCAACCTGCCGATCTCCCGCCTCTGGGAGGGCCGTGACGCGATCATCAACGACTTCCTCGGCGGTATGGGCGCCTACCTCGACACCTCGGCGCCGGTGGTCATCGAGCTGGTCAACGCCTTCGCCGACGGCGACCAGGTGCTGGCCGAGTGGACCTCCAAGGCGACCGCGGCCGGCGGTGCCGCGTACGACAACCGCTGCGCGGGCGTGTTCACCGTCCGGGACGGGAAGATCACGTCGGTGCGGGAGTACGCGGACACCCGTCACGTCGCCGACGTGCTCTTCCCAGAGGCCTGATCCACCTCACTCGCCCGGGAGCGGATGCCCCCGATACGTCCCGAACGACCACCGGTTCCCCTCCGGGTCCCGGACCTGGAAGTCCCGCGACCCGTACTCGGTCTCGTACACCTCCTGCACGATCTCGGCCCCGCCGGCCTTGGCCCGGGCGAACAGCTCGTCCGGGTGGTCGGTCACCACGTAGGCGCCGAACTGGCCGGGGGGCAGCGCCCAGTGGTCGCCGCCGTCGGAGGGCTTGACCGAACCGAGCATGATGCCGCCGCCCTCGGGCCAGGCCAGCTCGGCATGGTGCACCTGGTCGCCGTCCCGGTAGACGACGGTCTCCCGGAAGCCGAAGGCCTCGGTGAGGAAACGGATCAGGGCCGGTGCGTCGGTCGCCCGCAGGGTGGGCCACACCTGCGGGGCGGGCGTCGTCTCAGTGGTCATGGCGGTCACTGCTCCTTCGTGGTCGTTCCCCCTGGTCCTTCGTCTTCAGGACGGTTCCAGGTTCCCTCGCCGGGTACGGCGCCGGATTGGATATTTCGGAACTCCTCGGCCAGCCAGGCCACCGGCGGGCAGCCGGCCAGGGCGTTGAACTCCCGGTCCAGGTGCGCCTGGTCGTAGTAGCCGGCGTCCACGGCGAGGCCGGCCAGCCCCAGCCCGCGTCGGCGGCCGGCGTCCGGCCACACCTCGACCGGACCGCGCCGGGCCCGGTCCGCGAGCCGCCGCCGGACCCGATCGAACCGGATCACCCGGGCCGCGGCCTTCGGCGTCAGCCCGAACTCGGCGCTGAAGCGGCCCGACAGGCGGCGCGCGCTCCACCCGAGTTCCGAGGCCAGATCGGCGATCGGCACTGTGCCGTTCGAGCGGCGCAGCAGCCGCCAGGCGTGGGTCAACTCGGCGGGGATCGCGGTGACCACCGACTTCGCGGCCCGCTTCGCCAACCAGTCGTCCACCACGGCGAACCGCCCCAGCCAGTCCTTCGCCGCCCTGAGCCGTTCCTGGGCCAGGACGATGTCCCGGCCCAGCACGTCATCGGCGGACACGTCGATCTCGGCGAGTTCCCCGGCCGGAATCCCCAGCAGGGCCCGCGCCCCCAGCGGATCCAACGCGATCTGCACACCGGACTGCCGGCCGTCGTGGCCGATCAGCGCCGGGGCGGTGTGCAGCCCGCCGAGCAGCAGCCGGAAGTCACCGGGCACCTGGCCCGGGTCGGGGTGCGCGAGCACGGTGAGCGGATCATCGAGGGTGAGGATGAGCGTCAGGTACGGCGAGGGCAGCCCGCGGTGCCGCCCCGCCGGGACGCCCGCCTGCCGGTAGCCCGAATACCAGCCGACCATGGGGCGCAGCGCGATTCCGGGCGGCTCGCGGACCGATTCGTCGACCGGCCCGCCGCCCCCGGGTTCGGATTCGGGCTGCACGCCCCCATTCTTACCGGCCTGATGGGGTTCGGCGCGGTGAGTGGCGGCATCAGTTCTTGCTCAGCAGCCCGGTCAGCTCGTTCTGCTGGCCGGGCACGGCCGGGGCGGCCCCGACGAGGGCGACGGTGATCGTGGCGGGCGAGGACAGCGTGTAGACCTGCTTGATCGGTGAGGTGGTCGCGCAGGCCGGGCCACCAGTGGAGGGCCCTGATATCAGGTCCAGCTGGGTGCTCGTGGCGGACTCGAAGTCATTGGTGAAGGAGCATGTGGTGCCGTCGACCGTGACCGAGGCCTGCCCGGTGCCGTCGTTGCCCTGCGCCTGCCGGATGGTCACGTGGAAGGGGAACGTCGTGTACTGGGACTGTCCGGGCAGGGATATGGAGCCGGACCAGCTGCCGAGGAATGCGCTGGGGATCTGGCCCGCAGCGCTCGACGTCGGCGTCGGCGGTGCCGCGGCGGATCCTGGCGAATCGCCGTGGCCGCGAGTCGCCAGGACCACCACGCCGCCGATCACCACCGCGGCCGTCGCGATCGCCACGACCGGTAGCAGCCGTCGATTGCGTCGGCGTTCCGGTCCCGGCGCGTATCCCGAGATCGTCACCGGCGGACCGGGCACGGTCATCGGTATCGGCCCCGGCCCGGGAGGTGCCCCCGGCATCGTGGCGGTGAAACCGTCCTGCGGCCCCGTCCGCGGGCTGTCGAAGTCCAGGACCTGTGCGGCCAGCCGCGCCACCGCGTCCGCGATCGCCGGCGGCAGCCAGCCGGACTGTTCGGCCGACGGCCCCACCGCGTTCAGGTGCTCCCGGAGCTCGGCGAGCTGTGGCCGGCGGGCCGGATCCTTGGCCAGACAAGCCAAAACGATCCCGCGCAGCGGCTCCGGGACGCCGGTCAGGTCCGGCTCCTCATGCAGTACCCGATACAGCAGCACCGGTGCGCCGACGTCCCCGCCGAACGGCGCGCGGCCGGTGGCGGCGAAGGCGAGTACCGCGCCGAGCGCGAACACGTCGCTCGCCGGCCCCGCCTGCTGCCCGGCGGCCTGCTCGGGGGAGACGTAGCCCGGCGAGCCGATCAGCATGCCGGTACCGGTCAGCGCGGCGGCTTCGCCGTCCAGCGCGCGGGCGATGCCGAAGTCGATCAGCCGTGGCCCGTCCGGGGCGAGCAGGACGTTCGGCGGCTTCACATCCCGGTGCACCAGACCGAGTCCGTGCACGGTCTGCAAGGCTTCAGCCAGGCCGGTGCCGAGTGCGCGGAGCGTGGTCGGCGGCAGCGGTCCGAAGGTGTCGACCGCACTGCGCAGATCGGGCCCGGCGACGTAGCCGGTCGCGACCCACGGCAGCGGCCCGTCGGTGTCGGCGTCCAGCACCGGCACCGACCAGCGGCCGCCGACCCGGCGCGCGGCCTGGACCTCGTACCGGAACCGGTGGCGGAAGTTCTCGTCGGCGGCGTATTCGGCGCGGACCAGCTTGACGGCCACGGTCCGGCCGCCAGGCGTGCGTCCGAGGTAGACCTGGCCCATGCCGCCCCCGCCGAGCCGGGCCAGCAGGCGGTAGGCGCCGACCTGGCGCGGGTCCCGCGGGCTCAGTGGCTCCATCTTCCATCGCCCTCCCCAGCTCGCCGTCCCGCCGACGACCGCCAGACTCGCACAGCAGCTCGCCCCCGACAGGGGAGCATTGCTAATCCATCCTTGTAGCCCCGCTAATGGACCCATGGATCTGGACCCACGCCGCCTGCTACTGCTGCAGGCGAAATCCGAGACGGAGAGCCTGTCCCAGGCCGCGCGCCGCCTCGGGCACACCCCGTCGGCGGTATCGCAGCAGCTTGCGAAACTCGAGCGGGAGGCCGGGATCGCCCTGGTGGACCGGGCCCCGGGCCGCCTCGAACTCACCGCGGCCGGACAGATCCTGCCCGAGCCGGGCAGCGGATCGGGGCCTGCGTCGCCGACGCCGAACACGAACTGTCGCAGCTGACCGGCACCGTCACCGGCCCGGTCGCGGTCGGCGTGCCGTCCGGCGGCACCGTGATGCTGGCCGCCGCCGCGGTCCGCCTGCTCGCCGGCCGGCACCCGGACCTTCGCCCGAAGGCCGGGGGCTGGAGTTTGTGGGCCGGGTTGCGGTTGGGCTGTGGGTTTTAAATGCTTTTACGGCCTTCGGTCATGGTTGTGCCGGTTCGGGGTTCGGGGCGGTGGGTGTGTTTGTCGGCTGCCGGTTCGCGCGTTCACAACCCCGCCCCACCTCAGGCCTCTTCAACTCCAGCAAGTCAGAGCAAGGGCACAAGCAAGGTCAAGAACTGTGATGAAGGGCCGGGCCTCCGGCGGGCCTCGGCAACCTCAGGGAAACTAGCGCGGTTCCCTCGGGTGGCTGGGTCAGGGCTCAGCGGCTGCGGTTTGTGGGGTGGTGCGGTCCGTTCCCCTCGGTCGCGTCGTCAGCCCGGGGGGTACAGCACCGGTGTCCGGGGGTAAAGTCCGCGCGCGGCGGTTGGGCGTGTGAGCTGCGGTTTCGTACAGCGCGAACTTGACCCCCGGCCACCGGCACTGTAGGCGAAGCCCTGCCGACGCGACCGAGGGGAACGAACCGAAAACCAGCCGGAAGAATGGCAATCGCAGGGAACGACAACGCGGGTCGGCGATGCGGCTGCCGGTGAGGGTGTGGCGGCGGGCCGGTAGTCGGTTGGTCGAGAACATGCCCGGGTGCGGTAGGCGGCATGCCTTGGTGGCCAGGTCTATCTGTCATCCGGCGGTGGCCATCTTGGCGGCCAGGCGAGCCCGCGCCCACACCTGTGCCCGCGCCCGCCAGCCCAGCATGCCCACCCTCGGGACTGCCGCGCCGCCGTTACCCTGACCGGCGGCCGAATTCGGCGAGTCGCCGGTACCGAACCACTGGGCTTTGCCATTCTTCCGGCTGGTTTTCGGTTCGTTCCCCTCGGTCGCGTCGGCAGGGCTTCGCCTACAGTGCCGGTGGCCAATGCCGCGTAGTTAAGGTTTTGGTGGGGGTGTCAAGGTGGTGTGGCGGTGTAGGTGCCG
>NZ_JAAFYZ010000234.1 GCF_018274385.1 Catenulispora pinistramenti
TCACCATCCCCACCGACCGCTACACCGCCCTAGCCAACGACTACCGCACCGCCGCCACCACCTACATCCACAACACCCGCGACGAATTCCGCCGCGACCCACACACCTGGCTCAACAACGAACACGACCGTGGAGACACCTTCACCACCACCCTCACCGAACTACGCACCACACCGAAAACCGAACCAGCAGCCCCGGCCGGCCCGAGTACCCCAACCACCGACAGCACACCAATCACCGCCCACCCAGCCACCGGCCAACCACCGACAGACCACCAGCCGGCAAGCCCTCCTCCGGCAGACCGTTCCCTGACGGACCAGCTCCTGGCCGACCACCCAACCATCAACACTTTTACTCTCGATGAACGTGCCAGCACACTCCAATCGGCGACCACAGCAGCACCGGCCTCGCAAACCGTAGACGCTCTCGTCGACAAGAGCAGTGCCCTACGTTCCACGCCCTCGACCGCCGCCCTCGAAGGGCCACCACTCGACAGTCCGCGACACCCTCCTCAGGACGTCACCGTCCGACAAGCCCTGTCGCTCCTGAGCGAAGCGTCGACACAAGCCGTCCACGTCCCGTCCTCGCTGAACACCGACGAGGGTTCGATCGGCTGGGTGCAACATCAGGCAGAACTGCTGGACGGCTACGCCGCACGTATCGCCGCCGTCGAGCGGGTGGAGCAGATACGGCCGGACGCGGCGGCCGTGTACCGAGCGGTGCTGTCGGACAGGCCGGTCGCCGGGTCGGCGGCCGTCGTCGCCCGGCCGAGCCTGCCGGCCTTCCGGCAGCAGTTCGACCAGGCCTTCGACCGGTCCTGGCAGGCAGTCGTCGTCACCAAGGCCGACACCGGGTCGGCCATCTGGCACAACGCCGCGAGCCGATGGCAGCAGGAACTGCACCGGCTGCGCACCTCCCTGGAATCCCAGGCAAGGATCATCCAGCTGTCCCGGCGACAAGTGGCGCAGACTGAGGCCCTCACGCAGGAGACCCGCGAACGCTGGGACGCCCTCGGCCAAAGCGAGGCGGACCTGACCGACACCGTGCTGGCCGAATTCACCGCACAAGCCCACGCCTTGTTCACCGTGACCCACGTTGTGGAGACGTCCTCCGGCCGCCTGGATCCCAACGCCGCCCGCGTCTATCACCACGTCCTCGACGACCTCGCCGACAGCCTCGACCAACGCCTGGAACTCGCACGCGAACACCGCGCCGGCGCCGCCCGGACCCGCGAACGCCTGGCTGACATCCTCGCGCCGCTGACGGAAACTGCCCGTCCGATCACTGTCGACCCGCACGGCGAGGACTCGTTCGGGCAGGTGTTCGCCGCACACGCACACCTGGCCTGGACTCAGTATGTCAATACCCTCATGGCGGAGGCCGAGACTCTGGACATCGGGCCGTGGTGGGACACCTCCCCACAGGCGGCCCGGTCTCTGCTCCAGGCCGAGGCGTCCACGCTGATCGACAAAGCCACGGCCACGCTCGCCTTCGCGGACGCCCTGTCCGGACTCGGAGATCAGCTCACCGCGACGGTCGAGGCGGCACTCGCCGACCCGGGCGCGCCCGGCGGTCGGGCCAGGCCAGAAACGCTCGACAAGGCGGCCGCCGCGATCATCGTCCAAGCGCGGGCCGTCTACCGGGGAATCACCGCCACCCGGCCCTTATCCGACGTCCCTTCGCTGGTCCGCTCCCGGTTCGAGGAACTGGCCGCGGAACTGCGGGCGATGTTCGCCTTCCGGGTCCAGGCCCGGACCCGGGTGGTCGACGCCGTCCGCGACGCCGAAGGCGCGATCCCCGCGCCGATCGCCGATCAGGTCCTGCACGATCTCCTCACCGCCGCCGACACCTGGTACCAGCACACCATGGCCGGCCGTCCCCGCCGAACCGACCGCCCCGAGGCCGTCCAGCGCGAGCTCGACACGACACTGACCGGCATCCGCGAGCGCCTGGCCTTCGAGAACCTGGTCCACCTCCACGTGGAAAGAGCCGCCATCGGCGATGTGGGAATCGCCGAGGAGTTCTTCGAACGTTCTCCCGCCCGGCTGACGGCCGACGGCATGGAACGCATCGGCAGGCAATGGGCCGAAGACGTACAGGCCGCGATATCAACCGCTCGCCAGGAGCTGGCCGCCAAACGTTTCGCGGTGGAGCACCTCGACGCCGCATCCGCTGCGGTCGGCCGCTCCTTGGAGGCCCTCAGCGCAGCCCTGCCCACCCGGCTGACCGCGGAGCTCCACCGCGCCGAAGCCATCCAAGAGGCCGATACCGCCTTCGCCGATCTGACTACCCGCCACGCCCTGCCGGAGACAGCGCTGCAAACGCTCGCCGAGGACTTCCGTAACGAGTGGGTCCGCAACAGCCAGCTCGTCCACGAGGCAGAGCACATCGCGCCAGAGCAGGTCGAGACGTCGAACGACGCGACGCATCTCGTGGTGTGGGTCAACTCGGCGTTGAAGCGCCTCGGCGGCCCCGGCACCCCCGCTGTGAGCCTGGCGGAGATAGCCCCCGTCAGAGACGATCAGGCCCGGATCACTCCAGGCCTGACACTCCCCTGGATGGCAGAACGCATCGCCTACGCGATGCTGGGCCGCCAGCGGCCACGCCTTCCCGGCGCGGGCACACCCCCATCCCCTGGCGAAGCGACCAGCAGCACCGAGGCGCCCGCAGAGTCCAGCGCACAGGCACAAAGGCGTGCCGCAGCCGCCACGCAGCCGGATTCGGATACCGAGTCCCAGCTCACCGGTCTGGCCGCGGACGCCGACGTGGTCGAGGAGGTTCTCGCCGGCAGCCGGTGGGGAACTCGCTTCCCGTTCCGCCCCGCCGAGCATGTCGGAGAGAGCCTGGACGCACACGCCACGTCCGGGCACGGGCACCAAGCCATCGAGATGGAGGACCTGACCAGGCCCGCGGAGTCGAACGGTTCGCCGTTCCTGGTTCCCGGAGCCCTCGGGGACTTGATCGTCGGCGGTTCCGCCCGGTTCGAGGCCGGCCAGGCCAGGTTGTGGGCTCGACGGGTCCTGCAGACGACCCACCTGCCGGAACCCGCGATGCAGGGCCTGACAGCGGCCGCCCGACAGGAAATGCGGACAGAGGTCGAGAACGCGCTCGCGGACCTGCTGGCCAGCGAGCCGGATTCCACGCGATCCGAGCAGGAGAACCTGGCCTGGGAGGAGAAGCTGCACCTGGGGCACGCGTTCGTGTCGCAGGACCGGCTGGTCTGGCTGAAGCCGGTGCTTCGCGACGTGCGCCCGCGCCCGACCCCGGCGTCGAGCATGGTCGAGGAGAAGACCGGTGGCGCGCGGGAGTACCGCGTCTCGTTCGGTTCCACGGTCGGGGAGGGCGTCACCTCCCAGGAGAAGCGGTGGGAGGGGGCGACACAGTTCATCAACGTCCTGGCCCACAACGCGAGCCGCATCGCGGCGAGCGTGGTCGCCGTGCCACTGATCAGCGTCACCGGAGCGACGGCGGGCAAGGATTCCTGGGCCAAGCTGAACATCGCGGGCAGCAAGCCCTTCGTCCAGGACCGCGTCGCGCACCATGCCGATCTCGTGTTCCGGGTGTTCGTGGACGGCCAGGAGGCCAGGTACGCCGTTCGGGACCCCGCTGTGACCCCGGCGACGACGCGGCCCGCGGTCGACGAGGTGGCCGGCGAGACGGACACTGTGGGTTCCGAAGAGTCCGCAGCCCTCGTCTCGGCCGAGTTCACCGGCGAGGAACTGGCCGAGATGGTGGCGTCCAAGCATCCCGGGACCGTGGTTCCCCGCGGTCTCGTCGTCGAATACGCGGCCGCGTTCGTGGGCGAGCAGGCGCAGCAGCCGCTCGACGTGGTACCCGAGCACGAGGCCGGCTCCGCGGGCGATGTGACGGGGTCGGCCGACGAGACCGCGACCCGAAGCGACGCGCTCGGCCACGCGCGCAGCCGGATACCGCTGGTACTCAACGCGATCGACATCACTTCCGCGGTGGCCGATCTGCACGCGGCGCTGCGTGGCGCCGATCTCCGCGCCCACGTCGTCGTGCACGTGCTCAAGGAACTGAAGGAACAGCTCAGCGAACGCGGGCTGCGCAACCGGAGCCGCCTGGTGCTCGGCGCCGGAGACATGTCCGGCCCGATCGTGGTGCGCGGACGGGCCGGGGGGAAGCTCTTCGACGGACATCTGCGGATCAGGCTGGCGGCCGAGGAGAACGGCGTGAAGCTGCACTCGCTCGCCAAGCAGGTCACCGTCCGCGACGACATCGGCTCCGGCACGACCCTGACCCACGACAACAAGTTCGAGTCCACGGCCACTCTGTCCGCGTCGTACACCGCGAGCGGGCTGCGCTGGGCCGCCGATCCGAACGAGCCGGTCCCGTCCGTCTCGATCACGGGCACCGCGCCGATGCTCGCGGGCGGCGGCGCGGCCAAACGCGGCGGGTCGACAGGAGAGGGCGCCCAGACGCTGACACACACCGTCCTGAACGCCACCGACGATCTCGTGCGGGCCACGGCGACGCTGCGGCTGGAGATCGACGTCGTGTCCCGCACCCACCAGGTGCGCACGGTGGAGGCGCGCGTCCCCTCCGAGATCGGCGCCCCACTTCGCGGCGGCCGCGGCATCCGGTTCCTCGCCCGGGACTGGGCCCTGCCGGAAGAGGAAGTGAGCCAGACCCGGCCGGCCTGGCTCGACACCGACACCGCCGGCGAAGCACCGTTCGCCTACACCGACCACCCCGGCTACACCCGCTACGGAAGCGGCCCCGCCGGCGTCGACATGGCGTTCGCCGTCGCGACCATGATGCCGGGATCGGAGCGGGTGGAGCGGCAGTTCCGCACGATGATCGCGGCCCGGGTGCCCGAGCTCACGTTCCGCCAGACCTTCGGGACACCACTGAACCCCACGGCGGTGGACAACGAACTGGCGTCGTTCTTCGGCAGGCACGCGCTGGAGGCGGACATCTCCGAGGCCTTGCACGGCATCGTCCACACGGTCGCGGTGGCCGACCGGCAGTTCCGCCTGACCGCGAAGCTCCACCTGCGCCGCGAGCCCTTCGACGAGTTCGCCTTCGCCTCGACGGTCAACCAGCGCCAGATGACGACGACCGAGTCGACCAGCGGTGTGGACCGCACCGACGGCTTCGCGGTCGGCGCGGGCGCCGGTTTCCGCCTCGACGTCGAGCCCAAGAACGAATCAGCGGAGCCGGACCAGAGCGGAGGACGGTTCCAATTCTCCGCATCCCCGGAATACGCGCGCGAGTACTCCTCCACCGACACCTTCCAGACGGCCAGTTCCTCGTATCGGCGCACTGAGGCGACCGGAACGGTTGATGAGAAGGCTTACGACGCGGCCTGGGAGTTGTCGTTCGAGGAAGTCGCCGCCGACTCTCCGAAAACCACCGTGTGGCTGTCCCGACCCGGCGTGGTGACCGCACAGGTAATCGCACCGCCGATCGCCGTCGAACCGGAAATGCATTCACCCCTGGTGAACTCCGCCCGAAGGTTGAACGTGACGCGGCCGTTGCCCGTGGTCGGCGGCGCGACCAGCGGGCTCTACGCGCAGTTCGCCCAGATGCCCCACCTGCTCAACGGCGTCGAGGACCTCTACCGCGAGCTGCACGGAACGGCGGCGATGGCGGCCACGGAGGTCCCCGCGGTACTCACCAGGCTGCTGTCCCCGAAGTCCCTGTCAGCGCACTTCGAGGAGATGTCCTCCCTCCACGGCTGGGTCGCGGGCCTGCCGCGGCGCGGCGGGTGGAACCAGGCCGTGCAGGTTCGACTACAGGTCGTCGAGCATGTCAGAGAGCGCGGGATCACCAGCGAGCGCAGAGAGCTGGAGCAGTACCAGGCGGGCCGGTCGATGTACACGTCGGCGCGTGGCGTGGCCGCCAGCGGTGCGCTCGCGGCGGAGCTGTCCGGCCAGTACCGCTATACGCGTCGCGGCGCCGAGACCCGGACCGGGCCGAATCTGCCGGAATCGGCGTCGACGAGCCAGGCGGGGACCGTTTCCGCAACGCAGGCTTCCACCGCTGCCCGGTCCGAGAGCACCGCGCCGCCCGCCACCGGCGCTCGCCGCTTTGTTCCCGGAGCCTTCGACGACTCGATCGACGAGGATTTCGCCGAGGACTTCAGCCGGGATGCGACGGTCGTGGAGGAACTCCGGGACGAGGAACTGAGGGTGCCGGGGGCCTTCCCCACACTGCGCGACCACACGGGTGACACCTCGTTGCACCGCCGCGGACCCACGGTCGTCAATCCGGGAGGACAGCAGGAAAACGCGGCCCTTCGCGACAACGAGGTGCTGCGCGCGGGGCTGAGCTTCGGGGCAGGCGGCGCCAGCGGTTGGGGCTCCACACACAACACGGGCACCGGCGACATCCACGTGTCGAGGGTCACCTACGTCGACACCGCCACCGTCGCGGACGGGACCGTGTACCCCGTCCATCCGACAGTGATACGCGGAGACGTCCGCATCGTCGTGAACCTCATCCGGTGGCGCGACGGAACCGATTGGCTGGGGAACCTTCGGAACAGGCTCGCTCGGGGCGAGCGGACCGGCGCCGAAGGCGAGCAGGAAGAAGCCTTCAAGAGCCTGTCACTGGCCCAGCACTATGGACACGCGGCGACCGTACTGGTGCCGCATCGTCTTCTGGAACGCATCGACGAGGGGCTGGCCGCGTGGGTCGCCAAGACTGCGGTACTGCCGGGACGCATCTCCGACCCCGCCGATCTGCTCGCCGAGACCGCCCCGATCACGGCGGCGCACGCGGATTCGCTGTCCGCAGCCCTGGACGCGCTGTCCGAGACCGTTCTCGCCATGCGCGCGGCCGCGGATACCGCGATGCGCGCCGACCAGCCGGCCGGCGGAGATCTTCGGACTCTGGCTGATTCCGTCGCGGCCGTGTCAGATGCGATCGGTGTCGTGAGGCACGCGGCGCAGGAGGAAGTCCAGGCTCTGGACAGGATCCTCCCGTTCGCCCGCCTCCTGCACCGCAACAGCGTGGAGGGCGCCTCCGCAGTGAGCAGGCTGTCCGATCAGGTCGAGATGGCGGACGGCGGTGCCGCCCACGCGGCGGCCCTCACTACCCGTCTGCGCTATCAGGCCACACGCATCGCGAACTTCGGACAGGGCGTCGACGCGCTCGCAGAACGCCTGAAGTCCATCGTCGGGCTCGCCGACGAGGCCGAACTCAAAATCAGTATCCTGATGCAGGAGTTCGCCGCACCGCCGGCGGACGCCGCCGCGCGCGTGGCCGTCGCCGTCGCCGTCGTCCTGGCCGACGACGACACCCTCCTGAACTCGACCGCGCGGCAGACTCTCCCCGCGGACCTCGCGGTTCTCGCCGCCCGGCAGAGCCTGCTCGCCGACGGCACCGACGATCTGGTCGCACAGGCCGCCGCGCTCGTCGGCCACATCGACGACGCCGCAGCGGACGAGCCGGTGACCCGCGGCTATCACCGGCTGCTGCCGGTCACCGCTTTGCACGCCGAGGAGCTTGAGGCGCCCCTGGTCTTCGACAACGTCGTCGAAGCCCTCGCCAGAGGAGGACTACTGCGGCGCGTTCCGGTCGGAGACAGTCCGATCCCCCACCTCTCTGTCGAGGGGACGCAGCCGGTCATCCCGGACGATCTCTATCGGGCCCTGCGCTCGAACTTCTCCAGCGAAGCCCTGCGCAACCAGTTCCACGCGCTGATGGGTTCAGGAGTCGTCGGCTGGTACGCGGTGCCCAAGTGGGAGGGGCTCGGCGCTCGGCTCGTCCGCGTGCGGGTGCGCGCCAAGGAGTTGAAGCCGGCCTTCACGCACCGTCTGCGCACGGATGCCAAGATGATGCTGCGCAGCGAGGCGGTCACGCAGACGGAGCGGGTGTCGGACAAGTCGCGACGCTATTTCGGCTCGGCCGCGGGCAAGATCAACGGAGGTCGCAGCAATTTCCACGGAGGCGTGAGCGTCGACGCCGGCGTCGACATCGAGGACCTGACATCCCAGGGGCAGCAGACGAAGGACGTGGACATCTACCGCGTCGATCCGAAGGACCCCTCGTTGGCCGAGTTCGGCCACAAGGTCGATCTCCGGGTGGAGATCGACGTGGCCGGATCGCTCCCGGCGATCGTCGCGGCGCCGCGAGACCTCCTGTCGTCGGCCTGGAACCGCGCGGCGACCGGCCTGGGCCTGGAGTCCTCCGCGGTCAGCAAAGCGGTCGCCGGCGCGGCGCAGACGATGTGGGGGTACATCGCACCGTGGACCGCCGTGCTGAGCAAGGCGGGGGCGTACCTCGGGATGGAGGGGGCGAACATCAGCCACCACGATTCCTTCCTCGTTCACGACCAGGAAGTGCGGACACTCGTGCCGACGTCGTTCACCGTGCCGGCAACGGATGACTCGGCCGTGACCTCCTGGCACCGCCCTCACGTGCGCAGCTACGAACGCAGGTGGGTTCCGCCCACACTGACGGTCCCCGACGACACCGCGGCGTCGGCTTTGAGCGACCTGCATCCCTGGGACATCGAAGCCCTGTATCCGCTGCGGACATGGGCGAAGGTCGCCGCGCTCAACACCGTGACGCCGCCCGTGATAGAACCCGCAGCAGCGGCCAAGGTCACGGCCCGGCTCGCAAGCCCCACCCCCGGCTCCGTCGCCGAGGCCATCTACGACCACGCGGTGAGCTACAACACCGTCCGACCGCGGATCGAGTCGCTGCTGCGCGGTACCTACTTGATCCCGGTCGGAGACACCGTGGTCCGCGCGCGCCTCAGGTTGACCGGCTATGAGGACTTCCTCGCCGAGTCGAGCCGGATGAAGGTCCGCCGCTACAACCCGACGACGACGGCGCCGAAGAACGAGAACGAGACCAGCTTCGCCTACAGCTTCGGAGGCGGAGTCGACCTCGTCGGCGTTCCCCGCTCCGGCCAGCACCTCGTTGTCAACCTGCCTGCGAAACGGGAGTGGAAGTCACAAGCGAAGAACGTCTACGAGGTCGGCATGACCGACGAGTCCAACCGGCTCAACGACACCTCCTACCGGACGTTCCTGTTCGACACCGTGCTCGAGCTCGAGCCCGTCGCCCGCCCGGGCCACCCGCCCCGCAGGGCCCTGCACATCGTCGTGCCGGGAGGCCTCGTCGCCTCGATCCCGAACGAGGGACCAGAGGAGCTCGCGACGAGGCTGGCCACCCTGATCGGCCGGACGCCGCCGGTGTCCGCAGCCAAGACCCCCGCCGACCCCGAGCGAGGCGACCTCCCGGTCGCCGAGCCGACCGAAGCCGTCGCGGCGGCACTGGACCAGGTCCGGGTGATCGCCGAATCCGCCGACGAGATCCGCGAGTCGGCGATTCTGACCGATGCCGCGATGGCTCGCGCTCTGGAGGATCTCCTGAACGAGGACGCCGAGTTCGAGGACTGAGAACGTCGCGTCTCCTTCTGCTCAGAAGGACCAGGACGCCATCCAGCGCAGGACCTCCTGCTGGTAGAGCTGAGTATCGGGGGCGAGGTTGACGTCATGGCCCGAACCGGGGAGGACGTAGGTCTCAAGGTGGGCCGCCGAGGAGAAGTACGGTGCTTCGCCGGCGGCCAGGGCGGCAGCTGTGGAGCAGTCGTCGCCGCCGGTGAGCGACCCGCAGAAGAGCTGGTCGTCCTGACCGTCGGCGAGCAGCACCGGCACGTCGATCGAAACGGACACCGGGAGCAGGACCGCTCCGAGGGCGTCGGGTGCCTCGGTGGCGCTGAGCACGTCCTTGGTCGCCTCGTCCGTGGCCGCGACGCCGGGGTCGGGGATATCCGGCGCGTCGAAGTCGGAGACCCGGGTGCCCGGCTCGGTGGTCAGGTAGCCGGCGTCGAGACCGCGCCCGGCGAGGCCCGGGTCCAGCGGCGCAGGAAGGAAGCTGGCCAGCACCAGAGCGAGCCCGACGGTGTTCACGCTGTGGGAGACGCCGGTGAGCAGCACGCCGTCGACGTCGTGGTAGGTCGCCGCCTCCCAGATCGAGATCGTCGAGCCCAGCGAGTGACCGCCGAGGAGCACCTTGGCGAAGGCCCGGCCGCCGACCCGGCCGGCGCGCAGGGCCTGGATCACCTGGTGCACCGCCAGCGCCTGGCCCTCGGAGGTCACCGCCGGGCTCAGCGGCTTGGAACTGGCTCCGGTGCCGAGCCGGTCCACGGTCATCGTGGCGTACCCGGAGGCGTTCATCGCCTGGCGGAAGTTGTAGACCGACGGGTCGTAGGGGAAGTCCCAGTAGGTCGAGTTGTAGGTCGCGCCCGGGACCAGCACCATGACGGTGCCCGACCCGGCCGCCGGGGAGCACAGCCGGCCGGCCATGTACGTGCCCGGCCCGAGCGCCGGAACCGGCACCGAGTACTCGTGACAGGCGACTGAATCCGCGCTGGCCGGCGCCGAGGCGGGGCCGAAGACGACGCCTACCGCCATGGCGAGGCAGGCGGTGAGGACAGCGGCGGCGCGTGATCGCGACCGATGGGTCATCAGAATCCTCACAATGGTGACGTGACGTGGCGCGCGGGCGCGGGGCCTCACAAAAAAGTGCGTACTCCCTCAGTGCGCCAGATACGTGGGCGCCTTCCGGGCGTGCGTCTGTTGCTCGAATGCGTAGGCCATGGCGAGCAGGGATGCGTCGGAGCCCTTCGTGCCGATGAACGACAGGCCGACCGGCAGCGGTCCCACGAAGCCCATCGGCACCGTGACGCTCGGGTAGCCGGCGACGGCGGCCGGGCGGGCCGAGCCGAAGGTGTTGGTGTCGCCGGTTGCGAAGTCCGAGATCCACGCCGGTGCGTTCGTCGGCGCGACGATGGCGTCCAGGTTCTGCGCGGCCAGGGTCCCGTCGATCGAGCCCTGCGCCGCCGAGGTCGCGGTCTGTCGCAGGGCACTGTAGGTCGGGTCGTTCGGGTCGCCGGGGGTGGTCTGGGCGAAGTCGAAGATATTCTGGTCGAAGTACCGCAGCTCGGTGGCGGCGTCGGCGTTGTTGAACGCGATCACCCCGGCGAGGTCGGCGGGATGCTGTCCGGGCGTCGCGGCGAGGTAGCGGTTGATGGAGTACTTGAACTCGTTCGCCAGCGCGGGGGGCTCGTCGTCGGCGACCGTGCTCAGGTCCGGCAGCGTGACCGGGACCGCGGTGGCGCCCTGGGCGGTCAGCGCGGCGACGGCCTGGTTGAAGACGGCGGTCGTGGCGGCGCCGGGATCGCCCTGGATGCTCGGGTCGAGCCAGACCCCGATCCGCTTGCCGGCCAGGGCGTGGGGGTCCAGGCCCTTGGTGTAGTCGTGCGCGACGGTCCCGGCGGTGGCCGGATCGTTCGGATCCGCGGCGGCGATGACCGACTCCACGGCCGCGGCGTCGGTGACGTTGCGGGTGATCGGACCGGGGGTGTCCTGCGCCGCCGAGATGGGGATGACGCCGGTCCGGCTCACCTCGCCGAGGGTGGGCTTGAAGCCGACCACGCCGTTGAGCCCGGACGGGCACATGATCGAGCCGTCCGTCTCGGTGCCGATCGTGACGGTGGCCAGGTCGGCGGCGGCCGCGACGGCCGGGCCGCTGCTGGAGCCGCAGGTGTTGTGGTCCAGCACGTACGGGTTGGCGGTGAGCCCGCCGACCGCGCTCCATCCGCTGGTGGCGTGCGTCGAACGGAAGTCGGTCCACTCCGACAGGTTGCCCTTGCC
Source organism: Catenulispora pinistramenti (assembly GCF_018274385.1). Classification (GTDB taxonomy): domain Bacteria; phylum Actinomycetota; class Actinomycetes; order Streptomycetales; family Catenulisporaceae; genus Catenulispora; species Catenulispora pinistramenti. Next base: position 11,637 of record NZ_JAAFYZ010000234.1, read on the forward strand.
GATGATCACCGCGCCGGCGGCCTGCAACTTCTGGGCCACGAACGCCTCCGCGGGCTGATCGCCCAGCAGCGCCTCGGAGCCGTCGGTGGTCTGCCCGAATCCGATGTTGTCCTTCAGCAACACCGGAATCCCGTCCAGCGGACCACTGCCGTGACCGGTCAGGAGCCGGTGGACGTCACTGGCCGCAGCCTCGTTGAGCGCGTCGCGGTTGGTCTGGATCACGGCGTGCAGCGTCGGGTTGAGCACCTTGATCCGGGCCAGGTAGAAGACGGTGAGCTCGGTCGAGCTGAGCCGGTGCGAATCCATGGCCTGCTGGAGGTCCAGGACGGTCATGGTGTCGAGGTCCAGCCCCGCGATTCGGGCGTCGGCCGAGGCGGGGGCCGACGCCGGTGAGACTGCGGCCGCGACGGCACCGGACGGCACGGCCAGCGTGGCAGTGAGAGCGAACATTGCCATACCGGCACAGATCAGGTGGATTCGCTTGGTGTTTCGCAAGCTGTTCTCCTAGAAGCGATCGCGCTGCGCGGAAAAGACCTGGTGCGGATGCACACGGAGGCGCCACCAGAGGAACGGTTCACAGTCGCCGGCACGGCCTGCCTCGCGCGGCGCCCACGCATCACTACGCGTCGCGGTCCCGTTTCCTTCAAATCAGGACTCTGGGAATGCCGTCGAGGCCGGCCGGCATGCCGCGAAACACCGGGCGAACCTCGCCCGCCGCGGCACTAGATTGAGGCCATGTCAGAATTCCCGCATACGCTGGTGGGCCGCGGCGCCGAGATCGAGACCCTCACGCAGGCCCTGGTCGAGCTGGCCGCCGGGCGTGGGAGCTGTGCCTGGATCGAGGGGGACGCCGGGATCGGCAAGTCCCACCTGGTCGCCGAGCTCGTGGACCGGGCTACGGGCCAGGGGCACCCCGTGCTCATAGGCCATGCGGAACAGCTGATGCAGACCTTCCCGCTGCGCGCCGTCGCGGACGCGCTGGCCGTCACGGCGCAGGCCACGGATCCAGCCAGGGCGGCGGTCACCGCGCTCCTCGGCGGCGTGCATGTGGACGGCGTCTCCTACACCGATCCGGTGCGCGCCGCGGCTGAGCGCATGATCGAGATCGTTGAGCGGACGTGTGCGGAGCGGCCGCTCGTCCTCGTGCTGGAGGACCTGCACTGGGCAGACGAAGCCAGCCTGGCGCTGCTCGACCGGCTCAGCGGCGAGACCGACCAGATCCCCCTGCTGCTGGTGCTCACCACCCGTCCGGTAGTGCCCGGCGAGGACTCGGTTCGCAAGCTCATCGCCGATCGCGCGGCCCGGCGGCTTGACCTGGCGCCGCTGGGCGGAGCAGACGTCCGAGCGTTGGCCGGAGCCAGGCTGGCCACCGATCCCGGCCCCCGGCTCTGGGCCCTGCTGGAGTCTGCTGCGGGAAGCCCGTTCCACCTCCACGAGATCGTCGACCAGCTGGACCGCGACGATCTCAGGACTCTGCCGGACGGCCGGGTAGAGCTCGCCTCGGAAACGCCGCGGCCGGGCCGGCTCGCGGAGTCCCTGGGCCGGCGGATGGACGGCCTGGATCCCGACCACAGGCAGGCGATCCGGCTGGCGGCACTGCTGGGCGACCGTTTCGGCGCGGACGATCTCGCCTCGGTCATGGCCGGCGACCCGGATCCGGCGCTGCGCTCCGCGGCGGCGGCGGGACTCGTCGACCTGGCGGACGACCGGGTTCGCTTCCGGCACGAGCTGATCCGCCAGGTGCTGGTGTCCCAGCTGCCGGCGGCCCTTCGCGGAGGCCTGCACGACCACATCGCCCGAACGCTCGCGGCCGAGGACCACCCGGACACCGTGGTCGCCGGACACCTGCTCGCGACCGGGGACCCGCTGTCCGGCTGGGCCCTGCGCTGGCTCGCCGACCGGCCGGACGCCGCGCTCTACACCGCCCCGGGTGCCTACGCCGACCTGCTGACCCGGGCCATGTCGGCATCCCCTGCCCCGCAATTGCGGGCCGCGCTGGTGCGACAGTTGCTGCTGGTGCTCTTCTGGCTCGGCCGCGACGAGGAAGTCATCGCTTGGGCCGACGAGGCAATCGCCGGGACGGCGGACCCCGATCTGACCGCCGACCTGCGGATCAAGGTCCTGCGTTCGCTGGCCCGGCGGCACCGGTTCGACGAGGCACTGCGGGTGGTGGCGCCCTCCGTCGAGGATCCCGGGACCTCGCCGATGTGGCGCGCGCGGGCCGCTGCCTGGTCGGCCACCGCTCAGCCGTATGTCGGCGGATCCGAAGAAGCCGAAGTCCAGGGGACCTGGGCCTTGGAGCTGGCGACCAGCGTAGGGGACCCGCTCGGGATCGCCTACGCACACACCGCCCTGGCCGCGGTGGTCGACGAGGAACACGCGATGGACCACATCAGGGCGGTCCTGGCTGTGCCGGGCGACGAACCGGAAGCCCAGGACCTACGGTTCATGATGACCGGGAATCTGGTCGTCCGGGCGACGATGAAACTCGGCGACCGCACCCTGGAGCCGATGCTCGACGAGATCCTCGCCGCCGCTGAGCGGGCGGGCAGCCACCGCACCCCCATGCTGCAAGGCCAGGCGGCGGCGATCTGCTTCGACCACGGCCAGTGGGACGAAGCCCTGATCCACATCGCGCAGCTGGACTCGGCGACAGCCCGGCAGCCGCTGTTCGCCTACCTGTGGGATGTCCGCGCCGCCATCGCCTACCGGCGCGGCGAATTGGAGGAGGGGGCCCGGATCCTGCGCGCGGCCGGCGTTCCCGAGTTCAGCCCGGAGGAGGACCTCAGCACGCTGGACCGGCACCTCGTCCCGGCGGCGGCCCTGCGCGAGGAGACGGCAGGCCGTCTCGACCAGGCGCTCACCCTGCGGATGAGGTTCCTGGACCTCCCCGTCGGTCCCGAACGCGAAGGCCTGGCACCCTACGCCCTGGAGCTGATCCGACTCGCCCGTGCCCTCGGCGCCGAGGACGTCGCGCAGGCGGCGGCCGTCGCCGTGGCCGAGGTGTTCGCGACGCCCGGCCTCGCCACGCGGTTGACCATCGACGCATGCCAGGCAGTGGTGGCGGCAGACCCCGGCAGGCTCCAGACGATCGCCGAGAAGTTCCTCGCAGGCGACTGGCCGATGTACGCCGCCTTCACCTTCGAGGAAGCCGCCGCGGCATGGGCGGCCGCCGGCGAAACGCCGACCGCGCGTACCGACTTCCTGCGCGCGGCCGAATGCTACGACCGCCTCGGCGCGGACTGGGACATCCGGCGTGCCACGGCACGCTTCCGGCCGTACGGAATCCGGCGCGGCACCCAGGCATCCCCCCGGACCGCGCGGACCGGATGGGAAGCCCTCACCGCGACGGAGCTGCGCATCGGAAAGCTCGTCGCCCAGGGATACGCCAACCCAGACATAGCCCGAGAGCTGATGATCTCCCGCAACACCGTGCAGACCCACGTGTCCAACATGCTCGCCAAGCTTGGAAAGAGATCTCGTACCGAGCTCGCCCGCGAGATCGTGCTTCGGTCGAGGGAGTCGATCTAGGGCCGCGACAAGCTTCCGAAACTGGAGTCCGTCCCCGAACCGTCCCAAACCGCGATCGATTCACGCCCGACATCCGTACACGTCCATGCGCCGGCGCACGGGACGTGTGCGAAGGCCAGTGTGATCGAAAGAGTGTGGACGTGCCGAGCCGCGCACGCCGAGGGGAAGGCGGCCAGGTGTCCACTCGTCCGTCGGACTGGTCCTGTCGGGTTCTAAATCTCCAGCAGGGCCGGTGACGTGCCGCGTTACGTCACCGCTTCCTTCGCCACAAGGTCGCCGTGCTGCGTCGGGGCAATCCGAAACCCAGACTCGACTGGGCCGACCGCGCGATCATCTCCGCCCTTGCCCGACTACTCCCCCGCTCTGCGCGCACACCGGCTCGTCACCCCGGCAACGCTACTGGCCTGGCACCGCCGACTCGTCGCACGCAAATGGAGCCAACCACGACCGCCGAGACGGCCACCGATCCCGGACGAGCTCGCCGCACTGATCGTCCACCTGGCCACCGAGAATCCAAGATGGGGCTCCACCCGTATCCAGGGCGAACTGCGCCGGCTGGGCCGACGTGTCGGCGCCTCCACGATCCGCCGGATCCTGCGCACGAACCGCATTCCGCCCGCGCGACAACGCGCCAACGACCTGACCTGGCGCACCTTCCTACGCAGCCAAGCCGCCACGCTGCTTGCCACCGATTTCTTCCACGTCGACTGCGCCGGCCAGCACGGCCGACTTCATCGCCGTGCAGGGCATCCGCGCACCCCGCGGCACCGACGCCCGCCACGCCTATCAGCTCGCGGGGCTGCTCGTCTGCGGATCCTGCGGCCGGCGCATGGAGTCCTGCTTCACCAACAACCAGCCCGGCTACCGCTGCCGCCACGGCCACACCAGCGCCACGGCCGCGCCCGACCGGCAGCCTCCGCCAGGCCTACATCCGCGAAGACCGCGTCCTCGAACACCTGGCCGCACTGCTCATCCGCTTCCACATGAGCAGACACCACGACACACCCGGGAGTCCCATGACCGAACTACCCAGTCCGACGACCGGCGAGGCCATCGCGTTCCTCCGTCACAACGCCACAACGCGATCACGCCGACCTACGACCCGGCAACTAAGACCCTGCGAGCAGACACTGCGGAACAAGAGGTAATCGCCATCTGACATCCTCGACAGCACCGCCTCGCCGACCGACCACATGGATCTTCACGCCATCGGCCAGACGGAACACAGGCACAACAAAACATCCGCCCTTGGCGTGGACCAAGAACGGATGGCGTGGAACCATGCCCGAACTTCGGGCGATATGTACAAGAAACGTGTCCGAGGGGGGACTTGAACCCCCACACCCTTAACGGGCACTAGCACCTCAAGCTAGCGCGTCTGCCATTCCGCCACTCGGACGAGTGCTGCGGCGAGCTGCGGCTTTCGCCGCGTTGATCCGCTCGCGTTGGGTCAACCATATCAAAAGTTGGGGGTGCTGTTTCAACACGGTTCTTGTGGCGGTGGGTGG
>NZ_JAAFYZ010000235.1 GCF_018274385.1 Catenulispora pinistramenti
CGGGTGGGCAGCGTCTCCAGCAACCGCCGTGTTTCCACGGCCCGGGAGACGTTCTCGGCGGCGTGCAGGTACCAGGACAGGAGCCGAGCCAGTGCCTCGTCCCGCTCGGCGGCACTCTCCTCCGCCTCGGCCCGCTCCAGGGCGAACGCGTGCAGCAAGTCGTGCAGCTCATACCGATCGGCGGTCCGTTGCTCCACCAGGTTCTCGTCGAGCAGCGCCTCCAGCTCGTCCTGCGCCGCAGCTTCGGACGTGCCGGTCAGCGCCTCCACCGCACCGGCCGTGAACCCGCGCCCGGGATGCAGGCTGAGTAACCGGAAAGCGCGCGCCGTAGAAGCCGGCAGCTCCCGGTAGGAGAGCTCGAAAACCGGCCGTAGCTCCCGGCTCCCGGCCCGCACCGCATCCAGCCCGCTGTCCCGCAGGTGCGTCGCCAACCGCGCCAAACTCCACGCCGGCCGGGACCGCAACCGAGCAGCGGCCAGCGAAACGGCCAGCGGTAGCAGCCCGCACAACCGCACCACCTGCACCGCGGCCTCCGGCTCGGCCGCGACTCGCTCCTGTCCGACCACCCGCGCCAGCAGTTCCAGCGCATCGCGCAACGGGAAGACGTCCAGCCGCAACAGCCGCGCCCCGTCCAGCCCGGCCAGGGTCCGCCGGCTGGTGACCAGCACCAGGCACCGCGGGTCGGCCGGGATCAGCGCGGCGACCTGCGCCTCGTCGGCGGCGTTGTCCAGCACCAGAAGCGCGTCGCGGCCGGCGATCCGGTCCCGGAACATCGCCGCACGCTCGGCCAAGCCGGCCGGGATGCGCCGCGCGGGCACCTCCAGCTGCCGCAGAAACGAGTCCAGCACGTCGGCCGGGTCCGCGGGCGCCGCCTCGGTGTCGAAGCCGCGCAGGTTCACATACAGCTGCACGTCGGCGAACCGTCCGGCGCGCACCAACTCGTGCGCGGCGCGGATGGCGAGCTGCGTCTTGCCGACCCCGGCCATGCCCTCGATCGCGGAGACGACCACGGTGTGCGGGACGGCGGCGCTTTGGGAGTCCGAGTTCCGGGAGCCAGGTGTTTCGGCCGCCCCCGAGACCTCCACCAAAGCTATCAGCGCGGCCAGCTCCTCGCGCCGCCCTGTGAACGTCGCCAGCTCCGCGGGTAGCTGCCGGAAGACGCCGGTCGGCCCGGGAGCCCGCCGTTTCGCCGCGTGCGCCGCCAGGCAGGCTGAGCGCCACTGCGGTACCTGCGCCTCGGGCACCCCGAGCGCGAGGACGATCGCCACGACCAGTTCCTGGTTCAGCCGACGCCGGGTGGGGTCGAAGACGTCGCTGATCGTCGAGTGCGTGACATCCTGCGGCTGCTTCAGGAGCGGCCCCACGCGCTTGGCCAGGACGCGGAACGAGGGCGAACCGGCGTAGGCGCGCAGCGTCCGCAGCCGCTCGATGAAGTCGGCTAGATCCACCACATTGGACAGATCCACCGCGCCGGCGGGATCGGGAGCAGCGGGATCGCGGACGGTGGAGAGCGGCTGGTCTGTCACAGAAACCCTTCCGTACCCCGTTCCGAAGAATCACCGCAGGTCTACGGCTTGCGGACGAGTGTACGGAGTTGTACGGGATTCTCGCGTCCGGGCATCTCCATTGCTTAATCTCATCCTGCGAGTCGCGCAACGGACGGTGCGGCGGCGACCCGGCTGCGTGGGGCGGAGCCCGGGTATCCATAGCGGCGTCCAACGGGGGCTTGCGACGGCCGACTTCGCCGCGTCTTGCGGGACTCGTGGGGGGTTCCGCAAGACGCGGTTATGTACCGGTCAACCACCTGTAGCGGCGCCCTTTCGGGGGCGCCGCTGCGGTTTCCGGCTACGGTTCCTTTCCGGCTACGGCTCCATGTCCCAGGTGAGGACCCGTTCGAGCAGCTCCAGATCGCCGTCGGCCGTGACCGAGTCCAGCGGGATCCGCTCGTAGAGCGCGAGCACCAGGTTGTTGGCCGTGCCCCGCAACGAGGCGCCGGGCGCTTCCCGGTCCGTGTCGTCATCGGACAGCTGGCTCAGACTCGCGCCGGCCGGGGACAGCGTCACGCGCCATGAGGGGCCGTCGGCGATGCACACGTCGAACAGCGCGGGCTCGTACGGCCAGGGCACGTTCGTCGTGCCGCAGGTGAGACCGAATTCCTCGACGCCGTCGATCGCGACCAGGCCCGGCACCTGCTCCGGCTCCGAGACGCCCGCCGCGAGCTGGGCGTCGTAGGTGTGGACCGCGACCTCCTGGACCTGGTGCCGGATCACGGCGCCGGCCGTCAGCGGCGCCTCCGAACTGCCCCACCACGCCCAGCAGCCGCGCTCCGGGCCGGCCTCGCGCCCCGCGTCCAGCAGCAGCCGCGTCGCCTCCGTCAGCCACGCCAGCAGCGCTTCCCGCTCGCTCGGCGCGGTCTTGCGGATCTCCTTCTCCGGCTCGGTCGGATCGGTCTCGGACGGGCCCGCGGCGATCACCAGGGCCCAGCGGCGCTGCACGCTGCCCAGGTGCTGCGCCAGCTCCAGCAGCGTCCAGTCCGGACAGGTCGGCACCGGCGCGGACAGGTCGGGCGCGGACTGGATGGCGGTGTGGAAGGCCGTCGACCGCTCGTCGAGCAGCGTCAGCAGTTCGGTGAACTCGGGGATCTCATGCACCCCGGCTGTGTATCACCGAATTTCGGCGCCCGGCCAGTGATTAACGCGAAACGTCCCCACTGCTCACTGGCAGTGGGGACGTTGTCGGTCGTGCGGTCGTGCGGTCGTGCGGTTGTGCGCTCGTGGTTGTGCGGTTTTGCCGTCGTGCGCTTGCGCGGTGGTGCTGTCGCGCTGTCGTGCGGGAACCGCTTACGCCTCGCCGCCGGTCGGCCCGGCGCCCGCGGCGCGCACGTCGTGCAGCTGGTACTTCCGGATCGCCTCGGCCGGAGCCTCCCGCTTCACCTCGCCGCGCTTGGCGAGCTGCGCCAGGACCGCGGTGACCACCGACTCGGCGTCGATGTGGAAGAACCGGCGGGCCGCGCCGCGGGTGTCCGCGAAGCCGAAGCCGTCGGCACCCAGCGAGGTGTAGCGCTGCGGCGTGACCGAGTCGCCCGGCACCCACTGCGCGATCTGGTCCGGGACGGCCCGCATCCAGTCCGACACCGCGACGATCGGGCCCTCGGTGGCGCCCAGGGTCTGGGTGACGTACGGCGTGCGCGCCTCCTCCTCGGGGTAGAGCAGCGCGCGCTCGTCGGCGGCCAGCGCGTCGCGGCGCAGCTCGGTCCACGAGGTGGCCGACCACACGTCCGCCGCCACGCCCCACTCCTCGGCCAGCATCTGCTGTGCCTTCAGAGCCCAGGTGACGCCGACGCCGGAGGCCAGGATCTGGGCCTTGGGCCGGTCGGCGGGACCCTCGGGGGCCGCGGCATAGCGGTACAGGCCCTTGAGGATGCCCTCGGTGTCCACTCCGGCCGGCTCAGCGGGCTGCTGGTACGGCTCGTTGTAGACGGTCATGTAGTAGAACACGTCCTCGCCGTGCGGGTGCTCCTCGGAGGACCCGTACATGCGGCGCAGACCGTCCTGCACGATGTGGCTGATCTCGAAGGCGAACGCCGGGTCGTAGGCGACCACGGCCGGGTTCGTGGAGGCCAGCAGGTGGGAGTGGCCGTCGGCGTGCTGAAGGCCCTCCCCGGTCAGCGTGGTACGGCCGGCCGTGGCGCCCAGTACGAAGCCGCGCCCGAGCTGGTCGGACATCTGCCAGAACTGGTCGCCGGTGCGCTGGAACCCGAACATCGAGTAGAAGATGTAGACCGGGATCGTGGCCTCGCCGTGCGTGGCGTAGGAGGTGCCGGCGGCGACCAGCGACGCGGTCGAGCCGGCCTCGCTGATGCCCTCGTGCAGGATCTGGCCCTGCGTGGACTCCTTGTAGGACAGGAGCAGGTCGCGGTCCACGGCGTCATAGGTCTGCCCGTGCGGCGAGTAGATCTTCGCCGTCGGGAACAGCGAGTCCATGCCGAAGGTGCGGGCCTCGTCCGGGATGATCGGCACGAACCGCGCGCCGATGTTCTTGTCCCGCATGAGGTCCTTCAGCAGCCGGACGAAGGCCATGGTGGTGGCCATCGCCTGCTTGCCGGAGCCCTTCTTCAGCTGCCCGTAGACGTCGTCGCCGGGCAGCGGCAGCGGCTTGGGGTGCACCTGGCGGCGCGGCAGGTAGCCGCCGAGCGCGGCCCGGCGCTCCTTCATGTACTGGATCTCCGGGGAGTTCTCGCCCGGGTGGAAGTACGGCGGCAGGTCCGCCTCCAGCTGGGCGTCCGTGATCGGCAGGTGCAGCCGGTCGCGGAAGCTCTTCAGCTCGGCCTTGGTGAGCTTCTTCATCTGGTGCGTGGCGTTGCGCGCCTCGAAGTGCTCGCCGAGGGTCCAGCCCTTGATGGTGTGGGCCAGGATCACGGTCGGCTGGCCGGTGTGCTCGCGGGCCGCCTTGAACGCCGCGTACACCTTGCGGTAGTCGTGGCCGCCGCGCGAGAGGGTGCGCAGCTGGTCGTCCGACATGTCGGCGACCATCTTGCGCAGCCGGGCGTCGTCCCCGAAGAAGTTCTCGCGGATGTAGGCGCCGGTCTCCACGGTGTAGGTCTGGAACTGGCCGTCGGGCGTGGTGTTCATCTTGTTCACCAGCGCGCCGTCGGTGTCCTGGGCCAACAGCTGGTCCCAGTCCCGGCCCCAGATCACCTTGATGACGTTCCAGCCGGCGCCGCGGAAGGTGGACTCCAGCTCCTGGATGATCTTGCCGTTGCCGCGCACCGGGCCGTCCAGGCGCTGCAGGTTGCAGTTGATCACGAAGGTCAGGTTGTCCAGCTCTTCGCGGGCGGCCAGGCCGATCGCGCCGAGCGACTCCGGCTCGTCGGTCTCGCCGTCGCCGAGGAAGGCCCACACGTGGCTGCGCGAGGTGTCCGCGATGCCGCGCGAGTACAGGTACTTGTTGAACCGGGCCTGGTAGATCGAGCCGATCGGGCCCAGGCCCATCGAGACGGTCGGGAACTCCCAGAAGTCCGGCATCAGGCGCGGGTGCGGGTAGGAGGACAGGCCGAAGGGCGCCTGGGAGGTCTCCTGGCGGAAGCCGTCCAGGTGCTGCTCGGTGAGCCGGCCCTCCAGGAACGCGCGGGCGTAGATGCCCGGCGAGGCGTGGCCCTGGAAGTAGACCTGGTCGCCGGACTCGCCGTGGTCCTTGCCGCGGAAGAAGTGGTTGAAGCCCACCTCGTACAGCGACGCGGCCGAGGCGTAGGTGGCGATGTGACCGCCGACACCCAGGCCCGGACGGTTCGCCCGGGACACCATGATGGCGGCGTTCCACCGGATGAACGCGCGGATCCGGCGCTCGATGTCCTCATCTCCCGGGAACCACGGCTCCGCCTCGGGCGGGATCGTGTTGATGTAGTCCGTGGAGCGCAGGCCCGGCACGCCGACCTGTTTCGCGCGGGCTTCCTGGAGGAGGCGCAGCATCAGGTACCGCGCACGCTGGCGGCCCTGTTCGTTGACGACTGAGTCCAGGGACTCGATCCACTCCGCGGTCTCGTTCGGGTCCACGTCCGGCAGCTGAGTGGGCAGGCCGTCACTGATGATGGGGAAACGCTCTTGTCCGGGTGCCACTGTCGTCCTTCAACCTAGACATAGATCTTGTAGATCTTCTCGGTTACATCGTCCACCATCGTCTAACGCGCATGCCGTGGACGTCACATCTACTGGGTGGTAACCATGATAAATGCGTGCCAAGGGGTGGTCTTCACCGCCAGGCGGGTGTGAACTGGAGACATGCGAGCTTCTGTGGGAGACCGGCTTCACGTTCACGGTCACGTGGTCGGGCACGCCGAGCGGGTCGGGGAGATCATCGAGGTCAAGGGAGCGGCCGGCACCCCGCCCTACCTGGTCAGGTTCGCCGACGGACACCAGGGACTGGTGTTCCCCGGACCCGACGCGGTGGTCGAAACGCCGCCGGTCGGCGACACCGCGCCGGACTCGCAGCCCTTCGGGTAGTTGCGTCTTGGGCTTCCGGCGTATGGACTAGGGGAATGCAGAACGACATGAAGGAGGACAGTTCCGTGGGCGCGGTCGCGGACCAGGTTCAGACCGCTGCCAACCCGCTGGCCGTGCGCCTGGGCTTCCAGGCAGGCGAAGTGGTGCAGGAACTCGGCTGGGACGAGGACTGCGACGAGGAACTGCGTCAGGCCATCATGGACACGATCGGCGCGGATCTGGTCGACGTGGACTTCGAAGACGTGGTCGACGCGGTGGTGCTGTGGCACCGCACGGACGACGGCGACCTGGTGGACAACCTGGTCGACGCGCTCACCTCGCTGGCCGACGGCGGCCCGATCTGGCTGCTGACGCCCAAGGCCGGCCGGGACGGGCACGTGGAGCCCAGCGACATCGGCGAGGCGGCCCCGACCGCCGGCCTGTCGGCGACCTCGAGCATCAGCGCCGGACCCGAATGGCTGGGCACCCGGCTGGTGAGCCCGAAGGCCGGCGGCAAGCTCGCGAAGTCCGCGGTCCGCGCCAAGGCCGACGACACCGCGGGGCAGTAACGGCGATGTCCTCCCAACCCGGGCCGCCCGAAGGCGGCCCATCCACACATCCCCCCGACCGCCCCTCCTCGCAGGTCGAGGCGGAGCAGCCGCCGGTGCCGGCGGTCGGCGACCCGGCCCCGGCCTTCACCCTGACCGACCAGCACGGCCAGACCGTCTCCCTGGCGGATTTCCGCGGGAAGCAGGCCGTGCTGCTGGTCTTCTACCCGTTCGCCTTCTCCCGGGTCTGCGGTTCGGAACTACAAGCGATCCAGGAGAGCGTCGAGGACTTCCAGAACGAGCGCGTGCAGGTGCTGGCCGCGTCGTGCGACGCGCTGTACTCGCTGCGCGCGTACGCCGACGAGGCCGGCTTCGGCTTCCCGCTGCTGGCCGACCACTGGCCGCACGGCGGGACGGCGCGCGCGTACGGCGTCTTCGACGAGGAGCGTGGTTGCGCCGTCCGAGGGACGTTCCTCATCGACCATGAGGGCGTCGTCCGCTGGACCGTGGTGAACGGTCTGGCGGACGCCCGCTCGCTGGAGGACTATCGCGGCGCGATCACCGCGGTCGGCGCAGGCGTATAGAACAACCCCATCTCACCCCCTCCCATCCGAATCACCGCCGCCGGGACCCCCGGCACCCGACCCGTATAGGAAACCTCCACGCCATGCCCTGCCACCGCTGCGGCGCCCGCCAGACCGACCCGGTCCGCGGCGCGTCACCGTGGCGGCGGGGCGTGCGCGCGGGGGAGCAGGTCCTGATCTGCCCGGACTGCCAGCACGACCGCGACTGGACCGCTGACCTGGCACACTGCGCCGCGTGCGGCTCCGCACGACTGGCCCGCGCACTTGGCAACACGCAATGCAAAGACTGCGGAGCCCAGGACCGGGTGACCCCCGAGACCGTCCCCGACCCGGCGACCGGCACCGCATCCCGCTCCGGCCTCACCACCTTGTCCGAGGACGTACACGCCGCCCTGGAGCGCCATTTCGGCCAGAGAACGGACTGAGCGTTCCGCCTAGACGGCACGGGGTAGCAAACTGTAGTCAGATGGATAGGGATGTCAGACAACTTCATCAGCCAGGGGGTACCGCCATGCGCCTGAACCGGATGATCATCAGGGCGTCCGACGACGGCGAGGGCAGCAACCGCGTCGAGAAGATGACGGCCGCACGCCCGGTGCAGTCGCTGACCAGCCGAGGCGCCGCCGCCGGCACGCTCCGCGTGAACTTGATATGGGACCAGCTCCCGACGATCCCCACCCCCCGCCCCACCGCGGGCCTGAAACTCTCCTCCCGCCGCCTGGAACCACCCCCGATCAGCCACGGCCGCCTCGTCGACCTGGACCTGGGCTGCCTCTACGAATTCGCGGCCGGCCAACGAGGCGTCGTCCAAGCCCTGGGCCACCGCCGCGGCGACTTCGAGCGCCCGCCCTACATCCGCCTGGACCAGGACGACCGCAGCGGCAGCGCCATAGGCGAGAACCTGTTCATCAACCTCGACCACGCCGACGAACTGAGCCGAGTGCTCATCTTCGTGTTCGCCTACCAAGGCGCCTTCGACGGCGCCAACGCGAAGGTCACCCTCCACCCGGCCATCGGCAACCCCCTGGAGATCAAGCTGGAGAACCCGATCCCGCAGGCCAAGTCATGCGCCGTGGCACTACTGCTCCGCCACGGCCCGGACCTGGTGGTCCAGCGCGAGGTGCAGTTCACGACGGGGTTCCAGTCGGAGCTGGATCGGATGTACGGGTGGGGGATGCGCTGGCAGGACGGGCAGCCTAAGGGGCTGGGGTGACGTGCGCGGGGGACGTATGGGCGACGCCCGCGCGCGTACCAAGCCGGGAGTAAAGCGAGTAGTCACTGCGGCGGGTGCCGGAGCAGGCACAGTCGCCGCTGTGGCGCACTGGAATCACGGTCCGCGCCTACGGCCTGGGTCGGGTACTCTTTCCCTCTTGAGGGCCGCCCTGGCGGCCTTCTGGAGGGCGCGTAGCTCAGTGGAAGAGCACTCGGTTTACACCCGAGCGGTCGGCAGTTCGAACCTGTCCGCGCCCACCCGGAACGAGCAGCAGGGGCGACTCGCTCATCCGCCGCCGGAACGATGTCACGGCCCGGCAGCTGCCGAACGCCTCACGGATCAGGGTTCTACCGCCGACGGCGAGCTGGCCGTTATGGTCGGTTCATGAACCCGGTCGCGCTCGAAGGCCCGCGGCTCAGGTTCCGGGAGCTGCGTGAGGACGACATCGACGCGCTGTTCGCGATCTACGGAAGCGAAGTCGTGACCGAACACCTCAGCTTCGACCCGCGCCCGCTCGATTCGGTCGTCGGTGTCATCGCGAGCGGGATCGCGGATCGTCGGGTCGACCCGCGCACGGCCTACGGACTCGCGGTGACGCTGCGCACGGACTCGGGTCTGATCGGCTACGCCCGGCTGACGCTCGAAGCCCATCGCGCAGGTCAGATCGGCTTCGCCCTGGACCCCTCGGTGTGGGGCCGCGGCTACGGGACCGAGACGGTGCAGTTGCTGCTGCAACTCGGCTTCGACCAACTCGGTCTGCACCGCATGTGGGGAGCGCGGTCGCCGGAGAACGCGGCCTCGTCCGGGGCCATGAGCAGGAACGCCATGGTGGAAGAGGCTCGGATCCGGGACCACGTCTTCACCCACGGGGCCTGGCGCGACTCGATCACGCACGTGATCCTCGAAGACGAGTGGAGGGCGCGATAGCCGGGCCTGTTCAGGCGATGACTCGCCGCCCGGCTTCGTCTCGTAGTCGGAAGAGACCGACTCTGCCGGCATCTCGCCCACGCAGCAGCAGGTCACCGCGGTCAACGCCCTCTACCTGGTAGACGACAACCTCACCCTGTTGCAGCACGGCGCGTCCGCGGTCGACTGGTGGGTCTTGTACAGCGGCCCGAACTCCACCAGCGACGGCGGCTGGGGAGACCTCGGGCTGCTCTCCTCCGGCACCTGCCCCGTCGACCAGCCCGGCAAGACCGGCTGCGAGCCGCCGACCGGCACCTCCTTCGCCCCCTATCAGACGATGCGGCTGCTCACGACCGTGCTCAAGGGCGGCGGTCAGTTGCTGGCAACCACGACGACCGGCGGTGGAACAGGTGGAACAGGCGGAACAGACAGCACAAGCGGCACAGGCAGCACGGTCTCGGCCCACGCGATCCGCCGCGCGGACGGCACGCTCGCCGTCGTCCTCCTCAACGAGGACCCCCAGCAGGCCCAGACGATCCACCTGACCGTGCCGTGCGGCTACCAGGCCGTCCGCACCCTCAGCTGGCAGCCGGGCGACACCGCCGTCTCCTCGCATGCCGGTCCGGCGCCGACCACCTTCGCGCCCTACTCCGCTACCGTGATCCTTCTCCGTCGTGCCGGTTAGTGGGGACAGGTTGTGGAAGTCAGTTACGTCTGCCAGGCGGCGTCCGCGCCGCGTCCCAACGATGACTTCGTCATAGCGACCGAGTCCTTCGTCATCGTCCTGGACGGTGCGACCGCACCGGTCGGCGTCGACTCCGGGTGTGTGCACGACGTGCCGTGGCTGGTCGCGCGCCTCGGGATGAATCTCGCCGGCCTGCTGCTGCGCGAGCCGCGTGCGGCGTTGGTGGATGTCCTGCGCGGGGGGATCGCGGCGACGATGGGCGAGCACGCGGACACCTGCGATCTGGAAAACCCCGACAGCCCGTCGAGCACAGCTGTGATGCTGCGGTGCGGCGCGCAGACTGTCGATTACATCGTGCTCGGTGATTCGGCGATCGTGATCGAGCGCGGTGTCGGTGCCAGTGCCAGTGCCAGTGCCAGTGCCAGTGCCACCGAGCTGACCGTCGCGCACGACAACCGCACGGCCCACCTCCCCGACTACTCCGTCGGGGGTGTCAGCCGCCTGCGTAACACGGACGAGGGTTTCTGGATCGCGTCGAACCGGCCCGAGGCGGCGGACAAGGCCATCGTCGGCAGCATTCCGATCGGTGACGTCACCCGCGCCGCGCTCATGACCGACGGCATCACGCGCCTGGTCGAGCGGTACGGGCGCACGTGGCTTGAGGTGCTGGAGCGGATGGACAAGTACGGACCGCGCGAGGTGGTCGCCGATGTCCGGGGCGAAGAGCTCGCCACGCCGCCGGGGACCTACCGTGGCAAAGTCCACGACGACGTCACCGCCGTCTTCTGCCGCTTCTGACTCGAGCCTGCCGCGCCTACTGATCACCGCTCGGCTACCGTGAAGCCATGCTGGTGACCAATCACGTCCTGTCCGGAGCGGTGATCGGCGCCGCCGTGCGACGTCCGCTGCCCGCCTTTGCGATCGGGGTCGCGTCGCACTTCGCCCTCGACTCGCTGCCGCATTGGGGCGAGTGGGAGAGCGAGAGCCACTTCCTGCGGGTGGCTGTCGCCGACGGGCTGACCGGGCTGGCCGCCATGGGGATCGTGACGCGGGCCGTGTTGCGCACGCCCGCGGCCGGGCGGACCAAGTTGGCCGCGTCCGTGGTGCTCGGGATGGCCGGGGCCGCGCTCCCGGACCTGGACAAGCCCGCGCACATCATCTTCAAGCGCAAGCTGTGGCCGGACGCGGTGAATCGCTTCCACAGCCGCATCCAGGACGAGGCGCCGCATCGGTTCGTCTCGCACGAGTTGGTCGCCGCCACCGGGTTCGCGTTGTCGGCGGCGGCGTTGATCAAGCGGCGCGGAGCGCGCGCTTAGCCAGCGGAGTTAGCGGCGAAGGCTAGCTAACTGCAAGCAGCTAGCACCTAGCTCGCGAACCGCGCGCCGGGGTAGACGGCCGAGCCCCGGTCCACCGGCAGCGGTTCGGTGGCCACCGTCGCAGCCAGCCTGACCACCTCGTCGCTGATGTCCGGCTCTGGCAGCGCCGCGGCTGCCGCGGCGGGGGCCGGTTTGGGCTTGCGCGGGACGCGCGCGCCGGAGGAGCCTCCCCGTCCCGGGTACACCAGCAGCCCGTTGACCGGATCGGGGACGGCGTCCAGGGCCGCCTTCACCAGTGTCGCGTCGCGGAAGGCGGGCCAGCCGCCGACCGTAGTGTCCTCCGGGAAGCAGAGCTCGAGCACCACACCCCAGGGACGTTCGACCCAGGCCCAGTCCTCCGCGCCGTATTCCAGCGCGGTGCGGATCAGGTCACGGCCGTGCGTGTCCTTCCAGGAGGCCGCGGAGAACTCGCCGTCCGCCACCTCGATCGACCACCATTCGCCCATTCCGCCACGGTAGGCCGGGGCCGGGGGCAAAAGAAGGGTCCGGTGGGCTTCTTCGGCGGCGTTCGCCACGGGCGAACAGATTATGCGAAATTCCTACCCTGATGGAGTCGGTGGAGCCGCCGCGCCGCCTCCACCGCGGGGGCAGGGCTGGGGCGCCGACTACACCGAGCCGGCCGGGCCCGTGCCGCTGAGGACCGCGGCGACGGCGTCGGCCAGCGGCTCGACGTCGGCCAGGTCCAGGTAGGCGATCGTGATCCGGATGCCCGGCGGGCTGTCGACGCGGAACCAGATGCCCGGAGCCACCGCCCAGCCGGCCGCCAGCAAGCCGCTGACCACGATCGCCTCCTCCGGAACCGGAATCCAGACATTGATACCGGAGGTGCCGAAGGCCTCGATCCCGCGCGCGGCCAGGGCGGCGACCAGGGTGTCGCGGCGTTCCTTGTAGACCCCGGCCGCCTCGATGATCTGTGCCTCGACCGCCTCGTCCGTCCACAGCCGCTGCACCTGGGCCTGGATCAGGTGGCTGACCCAGCCGGCGCCGAGCCGGAGCCGCCCGGCCATCCGGCCGCCGGTGGTGCCGTCCGCGGCGACCACGGCGCAGCGCAGGTCGGGGCCGTAGGCCTTGGACAGCGAGCGGATGTGGGCCCAGTGCTCCGTGCTGTCGGCCAGGGTGTGCAGGCCGTGGTGCCGGGTGAGGTCGGCGCCGTGGTCGTCCTCGATCAGCAGGACTTCGCGGTGCCCGGACAGGACCTTGCGCAGGGTTTTGGCGCGCGCGGCGGATACGGCGGCGCCGGTGGGGTTCTGGGCGCGGCTGGTGATGATCACCGCGCGCACGCCCCGCTTCAGCGCGGCCGCCAGCCCCTCCGGGGTCATGCCCTCGGCGTCGATCGGGACCGGCACGGCGGTCAGGTTCATGGCCGGCAGCAGCCGGTAGACGGTGCCCCAGCCGGGGTCCTCGACCGCCACCGAGTCGCCGGGGCGCAGGTGTGCGGACAGCGCGCGGTCGACGGCGTCCCCGGCGCCGAAGGTGAGCAGCACGTCGTCGGTCGGGACGTGGTCGGCGCCGAGGCGGGCTCGGGCCGTTTCCAGCAGTTCCGGCAGGATCGACTCGTCCTTATAAAGACGTTGTGACACGCTGCTCGGGAAGATTAGTTCCGGCAGCAGGCGGTGGTCCGGGTCGCCGGTGACCAGGTCCTTGGCACCCGGCGGGATCTGGAAGGAGAGGTTGCGCGGGGCGGTGGCCGGCTGCGCGCGCACCCGGGTCCCGCGGCGGCCGGCGGTCTCCACGGCGCCGCGGTCGCGCAGCAGGCGGTAGGCGGCCGAGACGGTGTTCGGGTTGACCGACAGTTCCGCGGCGAGGTCCCGGATCGGGGGCAGCGCCTGGCCCGGGGCCAGCCGGCCGCGGGCGATGCCGGCCTCGATCGAGGCCGCGATCTGGCTGGCGCCCCGGCCGGAGATTTTGTACGCTGCCGGTGACGGTGTTTGAACTACCACAGTGACTAGTTTGCACTAGGACGAAAAATGACGCAACTACGCGACGCTGAAACCGAGGCCTGTCCCCACGGTCCGGGCGCCCAGGGCGCCTACGAACAGACTCCACGCACCACCGCCACCCGGTACCAGAGCCGGGTCGACTACGACCGCGCCGCCGTCCACGCCGTGCTTGACGAGGCGCTGGTCTGCCACCTGGCCTTCGTCGTGGACGGCGGCCCGGTGGTCCTGCCCACCGTCCACGCCCGGATCGGCGACCGGCTCTACGTGCACGGCTCCAGCGGCGGCCGCTTCTCCTCGCTCGACGGCCGGCCGGTCGGCGTGACCGTCACGCTGCACGACGCGCTGGTCCTGGCCCGCTCCTGGTTCCACCACTCGGTGGCGTTCCGCAGCGTCGTGGTGCACGGCACGGCCCGCGTCGTCGCCGACCCCGCCGAACGCCTCGACGCGATGCGGGCCCTGATCGACCACATCGCGCCCGGCCGCACCGCCGAATCGCGCGAGCCCACCCGCAAGGAACTGGCCTCCACCGCGATCCTGGCCGTGGATCTGGAGCAGGTCTCGCTGAAGTCGCGCGGAGACAACGTCGTCGACGACGAGGAGGACCTGGCGCTCCCGTACTGGGCCGGCAGTATCCCGCTGGCTGTGACCGCCGGAGTCGGCAAGCCGAGCCCGGATTTGCGGGACGGGATCGACGCGCCGGGGTACGCGCGGCACTATGTGCGGCCGCGCGCCTGCGACCACGAGCACTGACAGGACAGGCTGCTAGGACAGGCTGCTAGCGGAGCCGGCCCAGGACACTGATGTCCCGAGCCGGCGTCGGCGGCCTGGATCAGCGAATCCGCTGAATGATCGTCGCGATCCCCAACGCCCCGCCCTGGCACATCGTCAGCAGCGCGAACTCCTTGTCGGCGCGCTCCAACTCGTGCAGCGCCGTCGTGAACAGGCGCGCGCCGGTGGCGCCGACCGGGTGCCCGATGGCCAGCGCGCCGCCGTTGACGTTCACCCGGTCCAGGTCCACGCGGTGCGCGCGGGCCCAGGACACCACCACGGAGGCGAAGGCCTCGTTGATCTCGAACAGGTCGATGTCGTCGACCGTCATCCCGGCCTTGGCCAGCACCGCGGTGGTGGCCGGGATCGGGCCGTCGAGGTGGAAGTAGGGGTCGGAGCCGACCATCACCTGCGCGACGACGCGGGCCCGCGGGCGCAGGCCCAGGGCGACCGCCGTGCCCCGGGACGCCCACAGCACCGCGGCGGCGCCGTCGGAGATCTGGGAAGCGGTGCCGGCGGTGTGGATGCCGTCGGGGAGAACAGGTTTCAGCCCGGCCAGGCCCTCGCGGGTGGTGTCGCGCAGCCCCTGGTCGCGGCCGACCCCGCGCCACATGCCGTGCTCGTCGCGCTCCTCCTCGCGGGTCGGGACCTGGACCTCGAACACCTCGCGGTCGAACCGGCCCTCGGCCCACGCCTGCTTGGCCCGGGCCTGCGACAAGACACCCAGCGAGTCGACATCGTCGCGGGTGATCCCGTGCTTGCGCGCGATCCGCTCCGCGGCCTCGAACTGGTTCGGCATGTCCAGGTTCCACTCGTCCGGCTGCGGGCGGCCGAAGCCGGACTTGGCGTTGGCGCCGAGCGGGACCCGGGACATCGCCTCCACCCCGCAGCCGATGCCGATGTCCACGGTGCCGCCGGCGACCATCGTGGCCACCAGGTTGTTCGCCTGCTGCGAGGAGCCGCACTGGCAGTCGATCGTGGTGGCCGCGGTCGAGTAGGGCAGGCCCATCGCCAGCCACGCCGTGCGCGCGACGTTGAACCCCTGCTCGCCGGCCTGGGTGACACAGCCCCCGACGATCTGCTCGACCGCGTCGGCCGGCACGCCGGTCCGCTTCAGCAACTCCCGGTAGGTCTCGCCGAGCAGGTAGGCGGGGTGCAGGTTGGCCAGGTCGCCGTTGCGCTTGCCGATCGGGGTGCGGACGGCCTCGACGATGACGGCTTCGGACATGGACGCCCCTCCTGCCGGACTCCGGGATTCCGGAACTCCTCCAAAAACTGATACAGGTTCTAGTTTTGCGAACCTAACAGCAATCCCGCGACAAGGGAACGGGCCGCCGGAGACGAACTCCGGCGGCCCCCTCCTCGGGGTCCGCGTCACAGCGCGGGATCCGTCAGCAGCCGCAGGCGCCCCCACAGGCACAGCTGCTTCCGCTCTGACAGCCGCACTTGCAACCGCCTCCGCAGCTGCAGCTCCCGGCCTCGGGGTCGAGGACGACGATCGGCAGCACCCGGCTCCCGGCGGGCGTCGGCGGGGTGTCTTCGGCGGGTGATCGCTGGACTTCCGACAATGACTGCTTCGCCATAGCGCCTCCTTCGCTGGCGGCGGTCCTGGCTTCGCGGCGGGGATCCGCCACAAGCCGCCAATGCCGCCGCTTTCCAGTCAAAAGGGAGATGCCGTCCGGGTCAATGGCCGGTCGGGACACGCCACCCGGGGCGCCAGGGCGCGCGCGGGTTCGAGCCCTGCTGAAACGTGTGGCGGACCACACCGGCTCGTCACGCACGAGACGCCCGGTCCGGATACGCTCGGGAGCATGTCTGAGCTGATCTTGCTCCGCCACGGCGAGACCGAGTGGAGCCGGTCCGGGCGCCACACCGGCCTGACCGACCTGCCGCTGACCACCGTCGGCGAGGACCAGGCCCGCGCCGCCGCCAAACTTCTGGCCGGCCGCACCTTCGGCGCCGTCTACACCAGCCCCCTGACGCGTGCCGTGCGCACCGCCGAACTCGCCGGCCTGACCGGCGCGATCGAGGACCCCGACCTGCTGGAGTGGGACTACGGCGGCTACGAGGGGATAACGACTGACGAGATCCACCAGAGCCGGCCCGGCTGGTACCTGTGGGACGACGGCGTCGTACCCGGCGACCACGAGCACCCCGGCGAGACCATCGAGCAGGTCGGGGCCAGGGTGGACCGGGTGCTGGCGAAGGTGCGGCCGATGCTGGCCGACGGGGACGGGCAGGACGTGTGCCTGGTCGCGCACGGGCACGTGCTGCGGGTGCTGTGCTCGCGCTGGCTCGGGCTGCCGGCGCTGGACGGGCGGTTCTTCCGGCTGGACACCGCCGCGGTGTCGCGGCTCGGGTTCGAGCACGCGCGGCCGGTGGTGGACGGGCTGAATCAGCAGGGGTAGGGCTTGAACCGGCGGAGGTAGGGCCTGAACCGGCAGGGGTAGGGCCCCGCCCTACCAGGGGGCAAACCACCCAGAAACAAGGTAAGCCACCCGCCC
>NZ_JAAFYZ010000236.1 GCF_018274385.1 Catenulispora pinistramenti
GCCCAGCCCCTCACAGCCCACCCCCTCCTCGCCGAAGCAGCCGCCAAAGCCGCCAAGTCCACCGCCTGGACCGGCCACGACACCCGCCTCATAGTCGTCGCCCTGGCCGGTATCGCCCTCGTCGTCGTCCTGACCGCGGTGACGAAGATCCATCCCTTCCTCGCCCTCCTGGTCGGCGGCCTGTTCGTCGGTATCGCCGGCGGCATCCCGGTCGACAAACTCCTGTCCACCACCGAGACCGGCGTCGGCGGCGTCCTGGGCGACGTCGGCGTGATCGTGGCCCTGGGCGCGATGCTCGGCAAGATGCTGGTCGACTCCGGCGGCGCCGACCGCCTCGTCGGGGCGATCGTGGACCGGGTCGGGGAGAAGCGCGCGCCGTGGGCGATGGTCGTGGCCGCGATGGTCGTCGGCATCCCGATGTTCTTCGAGGTCGGCCTGGTGCTGATGGTCCCGATCATCTACCTGGTCTGGAAGCGCACCGGCGGCTCGATCCTGCGGGTGGGCATCCCGGCGCTGGCCGGTCTGTCGATCCTGCACGGCCTGATCCCGCCGCACCCGGGCCCGCTGGTGGCGATCAACGCCCTGCACGCGGATCTGGGCACCACGCTGCTGTTCGGCGTCATCGTCGCCGTCCCGACCGCGATCATCGGCGGTCCGCTCTACGGCACCTGGATCTCCAAGCGCGTGCACCCGCACCCGCCGGAGAAGCTGTCCGAGCAGTACACCGTGACCCAGCGGACCGACGGCAAGATCCCCTCGGTGCTCACCACGCTGTCGGTGATCCTGCTGCCGGTGGCCATCATGCTGGTGAAGACGGTCGTCGACATCGCCGACAGCAGCCCGGACGCCGAGTTGCACAAGGTGATGGACTTCATCGGCGACCCGATCATGGCGATGATCATCGGCGTCGCCTACGCGGTGCTGGCCCTGGGCTTCGGCAAGAAGGCCTCCGACGTGATGGGCTCGGCGCTGGGCCCGATCGCCGGCATCCTGCTGATCATCGGGGCCGGCGGCGGGTTCAAGCAGATGCTGGTCGGCACCGGCATCGCCGACTCGATCGGCAAGGCCGCGAACAACTCGCACCTGTCGCTGCTGCTGCTCGCCTGGCTGATCGCGGTCGGTATCCGGCTGGCCACCGGCTCGGCCACGGTCGCGACCGTCACCGCCTCGGGCATCATCGCGCCGATCGCCGCGTCGCACACGGACACCTCGACGGCGTTGCTGGCACTGGCGGTCGGTTCCGGCTCGCTGTTCCTGTCGCACGTGAACGACGCCGGTTTCTGGCTGGTGAAGGAGTTCTTCGGGATGGACGTCAAGCAGACGTTCAAGTCCTGGTCGGCGATGGAGACGATCCTGTCGAGCGTGTCCATCGTGTGCATCCTGATCCTCGGATCTTTCGTGCACTAGTGTGCGGCGGCATGGGACTGCTCATGCTGCCTGCTCTGGCACTGCTCACGCTGGCCTCGGCGTGGGCGGTGTCCTTTTCGCTTTTCTGGCTGTTCGCCCTGATCCCGTTCGCGCTGTTGCTGCTCCTCGGGATCTTCGACGTGCTGCAGCCCAAACGCTCGATCCTGCGCAACTTCCCGGTCCTGGGGCACGCGCGGTTCATGATGGAGTACATCCGCCCGGAGGTCCAGCAGTACTTCATCGAGACCAACACCGACGGCCGCCCCTTCGACCGCGACACCCGCACCGTCATCTACGAGCGGGCCAAGGGCATCCACGGCGAGGCGGCGTTCGGCACCGAACTGGACGTCGAGGCCTCCGGGTATGAGTTCCTCCAGCACTCGATGTCGCCGCGGCAGCCCTCACCGGGGCAGCCCCGGGTGCTCGTAGGAGGCCCGGATTGCAAGCACCCGTATGAGATGGCGCTGCTCAACGTCTCCGCGATGAGCTTCGGCGCGCTGTCCGCCAACGCGATCCTGGCCCTGAACAAGGGCGCCAAGGCCGGCGGCTTCGCGCACGACACCGGCGAGGGAGGCATCTCGCCCTACCACCGCGAGGGCGGTGCCGACCTGGTCTGGGAGATCGGGTCCGGCTACTTCGGGGCCCGCACCGCGGACGGGAACTTCGACCCCGAGAAGTTCCGGGACAAGGCCGCCGACCCGCAGGTCAAGTGTGTGGAGCTGAAGCTGAGCCAGGGCGCCAAACCCGGGCTGGGCGGCGTGCTGCCGGGAGCGAAGGTGACCCGGCAGATCGCCGACATACGCGGTGTTCCCGAGGGCGTCACGTGCATCAGCCCGCCGGCCCACAAGGTGTTCAGCACGCCGCGCGAACTGGTGCTGTTCATCGCGAAGATGCGGGAGCTGGCCGACGGCAAGCCGACCGGCTTCAAGCTGTGCGTCGGGTCGCGGCGCGAGTTCCTGGCCGTCTGCAAGGCGATGCTGGCCGAGGACGTGACGCCGGACTTCATCGTCGTCGACGGCTCCGAGGGCGGCACCGGCGCGGCCCCGCTGGAGTTCGAGGACAACGTCGGCACCCCGCTCACCCAGGGCCTGCTGACCGTCCACAACGCGCTGGTCGGCGTCGGGCTGCGGGACCGGATCCGGATCGGCGTCAGCGGCAAGGTCGCGCGCGGCACCGACATCGTGAAGCGCATCGCCCAAGGCGCCGACTACACCAACGCCGCCCGCGCGATGATGATGGCCGTCGGCTGCATCCAGGCCCAGAAGTGCCACACCAACCACTGCCCGGTCGGCGTCACCACCCAGGATCCGAAGCGCTACCGGGCCTTGGACGTGCCGGACAAGGCGGTCCGCGTCCAGCGCTTCCAGGCCGCGACGGTCTCCGAGGCCCAGCAGCTGATCGCCGCGATGGGCCTGTCCGGCCCGCAGGACCTGCGGCCGGAGCTGGTGCAGCGCCGCGTCAGCCAGCGCAAGACGAGCACCTACGCGGAGCTCTACCACTACCTGGAGCCGGGTGAACTGCTCGGGGATCCGGTGCAGGGGTGGGAGCTGGACTGGCAGTACGCGGACCCGGACACGTTCCGGCCGGTGGGCCTGAAGGAAGGGTAGGGGCGAAGGCTCAGATCGGCTGCCGTCCTAGAGTGGTGTCGTGATCACCACCGAACGCCTGCGACTGCGTCCCGCGACCATGGCCGACGTCGACTTCTGGATCGAGCTGCACGCCGACCCCGAAGTCAACCAGTTCGTCGGTGCGTACACCCGGGAGAAAGCCGAGACCCGGCTGCGGGGCATCGAGGACAGCTGGGCGGCTCGCGGCTACGGCTTGTGCGTCGTGGAATCGCTGGCCACCGGCGAGGCGATCGGGCGCTCCGGGCTCAACTGGTGGGAGCAGTTCGGCGAGACCGAGGCCGGCTGGACCTTCGCACGCGAGCACTGGGGCCGCGGCTACGCGACCGAGGCCGGGCGGGCCGTTCTGGACTGGGGCTTCAACAAGCTGGAACTGGATCGGATCACCGCGTTGATCTATCCCGGCAACCACCCCTCGATCGCGGTGGCCGAGCGGCTGGGGATGACGCCGCGGCGCGAGGAGGAGCTGTTCGGGAAGCCGTGCGTCGTGTACGCGCTGGATCGATCGGAAGCCGAGGCAGCAGCCGCAGCCGCGGCAAAGGCCAAGTCTTAGGCCAAGTCCTAGGCCGAGGCCAAGTCCTAGGCCGACGCCCCGCTGAGCCGGAACCCGCGCCGCCGCTGCCAGCCCGCCGCGGACGCCGCGCCGACCGCCAGCCCGCCGATCAGCAGCACCCACGGCACCGTGGCGTCGTAATGCCTGGCCTGCGCATAGTCCTGGGTGACGGTGTGCCCGTCGGCGAAATGCGTGATGCACTTGTCCGTCGCGGCCATCCGCTGACCGTCGCAGGTCGGGGTGGTGTTCGAGCCCTGGTACATCGCGTACGCCGCCACGATCACCAGCAGCACCCCGATGATCACCCCGACCTTCGTCGCCCTCGCCAACATGCTGACAACCGTAGCGGTAGGGCAGCCGTTCGCGGGGCCAGGTCCTCCTGTCCGCGACGTAGTTTCGCTACGTATTCGCCTCGGCCATGCTCTGCGTCCCGATCACGCGCAGCAGTTGCAGCGCCTGGGCCGCCGGGGTCCCGGCCCGCGCCGAGTGGATGATCAGCCGCTGGTCGTGCTCCGGGGAGAACATGACCTCGCAGTCCAGGTCGATGCGCCCGACGACCGGGTGCAGGACCGTCTTGTGGTCCATCCGGCGGCGCCGCACGTCATGCCGCTCCCACAGGTCGGCGAACCGCTGGCTCCGTACCCTGAGTTCCTCGACGAGCGTGCGCAGCCCGGCGTCGTCGGGATGGGCCGCCAGCCGGGCCCGCAGGTCGGCCACGGTGTTCTCGCCGTTGCGGATCAGGTCCTCCGGCAGGAACCGCTCGGCGGCCTCCGGGTTGCAGAAGTGCTGCCAGGCGATGTTCCGCTGCTCTGCCGGGAAGCGCCCGGGATCGCCCATCAGCGCGACCTGCATCGCGTTCCAGGCCAGCATGTCGCCGCGGTCGCTGACCACCAGCGCCGGAGTGTCGTCCAGCTTGTCCAGCAGGTGCAGCACGCCGGGCCGGACGTGTTCGGTCGGCGCCCGGCGCTCGTCCTCCGGCATCACGCCGGACAGGTGGAACAGGTGGTCGTGCTCGTCGCGGGTCAGGCGCAGCGCCCGCGAGAGCGCGCCGAGCACCTGCGCCGAGGGCTGCGGACCGCGGGCCTGCTCCAGCCGGGTGTAGTAGTCCACTGACATCCCGGCCAGCATCGCGACCTCCTCCCGGCGCAGCCCGGCGGTGCGGCGGCGGCCGTTCGCGGGCAGGCCCAGATCCTCCGGGCGCAGCCGCTCGCGGCGGATGCGGAGGAAGGCGGACAGTTCGGCGCGATCGATCTTGAGCACCCCTCCAGCATCGCGCACTGGCGCGAACCTATCCAGGGATCGGCGGTCCCAGGATGGGCCGGTCTCTGCACACCGGCCCCGACCTGCGGCAACGTTATGGACAACAGCAAGACGTGACATCGGCGGCCCGGCAGGGGCCGCCGACGGCGAAGGAGACGAACCCCATGACCACCACACCTTTCTCCAAGCCCATCCTCATCACCGGCGGCACCGGCAAGGTCGGCAGCCGGCTGATCCCGCGGGTGCTGGCCCAGGGCGAGCCGGTGCGGGCGCTGGTCCGCGACCCGGAGTCGGAGACCGCCCTGCGCCTGCGCCGGGCCGGCGCCGAACTGGTCGTCGGCGACCTGACGACGCTCACCCGGACCGGGATGAAGCCGCTCGTCGACGGCACATCCGCGGTGATCCACCTGGTCGCGGCGTTCCGCGGCGGCGAGAGCCCCGAGCGCTCGGCGGCGGTGAACACCGACGCCGCCGTGGCCCTGGCCCGCGCCGCCCTCGACGCCGGCGTTCCGCGCTTCGTGTTCACCAGCACCAACCTGATCTACGGCGGCGGCCACAACGGCCCGCAGACCGAGGACGTGGAACTGGGGCCGCTGCCCTCCGAGGCGCCGTACCCGATCACCAAGCGCGCCGCCGAGAAGGCGTTGCGGGAGCTGCGCACAGACCACGGCCTGGACCTGCGCGTCCTGCGCCTGCCCTTCATCTACGGCGACGGCGACCCGCACATCGAGGAGTTCCTGAGCCGCCCGATGGAGATGCACCCGGCCGGCCGGCTGCAGATGGCGCACCACGCCGACATCGCCCAGGCCATCCTGCTGGCCCTGCGCGCCGAAGGCATTACGGGCGAGGTGTTCAACATCTCCGACGACTCGGCCGCCACCCTCGCCGAGATCTACCGCTTCATGGGCCGCGAGCTGACACCGGAGATGGCCGAACGCGCGATCAAGGACCCGTGGTACGGCATCGTGGACAACACCAAGGCCCGGCGGGTGCTCGGGTTCCGGCCGCTGTTCCCGACGATGTGGCAGGCCGTGGACGCGGGAGTGATGTGAGGGGTCGTCACTGAGTGACGACCCCCGTGGTCGAGGCGGCATCAGCCGCGGGTGGCGAACCGCCGGCCGGTCACGACGCGCCGGTCACGACACCGCGATCTCGTTGACCGCGACGTTGCCCCACGTGGTGTTCGCGGCGTTCACCACCACCCGCAGGCCGGTGGTGGTCACCGCGGCCGGCAGGGTCACCACGTCGGTGTCCACGACGCTGCTGTTGTGGGCCCAGCTCAGGGTCTGGTCGGCGGCCTGGGTCACCCACCCGGAGCCGTTCCAGGTCTGGATCGTCACGTCGGTCGGCCCCTGGCCCTGCCCGAACCACGCGCTGATCGCCACCTGCCGCACGCTGCGCGGCTGCCGGAACGTGCGGTCCAGGTCGAACGGGAAACTGTAGCCGGACGTCGGGCTGGACCAGGTCGTCGTCGGCACCAGATCGGACAGGTCCCCGGCCCAGCGAGCGCTCAGCGCGCCGATCGAGGAGCTGCCGGCGTCCAGGACGTAGTCGCCGAGCCGCAGATCGGGTGACGTCAGGCTCCCCCACGCCGAGTCCGCCGCGTTGACGACGATCCGCACGGCCGTGGTGGTGACCGGCGCCGGGAGGTCCAGGCTGCGATATTCGCCCAGCCCGGGGCCGGCGGCGGCCCAGCCGAGTGCGATCCGCGCCGACTGGGTGATCCAGCGTGAGCCGTTCCAGGTCTGGACCGTGACGTTCGTCGGGCCCTGATTCGCCCCGTTCGCGCCGTTCACCTCGCCGAGCGCCACCGAGGAGAAGGTCTGCGCGGTCGGGTAGGTGTAGTCGATGGCGCCGAGTGCCCCGGCAGCGGACGACATGCTCACCGTCGGCGTCACCGCGCCCGTGGACTGCACGGCACCCAGATCAGGGTTCGACGACGGCACCGCGCCGCCGACCGCGTCCCGGCCGCCGGCCTCGGCGTTCGGCACACCCGCCGACGCCGCGGCCGATCCCGCGCCGAGCGCGTAGCCGCTCAGGTCGGTGATCGCCGTCGCGGTGCCCGGCGCGGTCAGCTTCGGGTCGCCGACCACCGGCGAGCTGTCCGCCGGCCGCGGCTGGCCCGGGTAGTAGAGGTTGTGGGTGTAGGTGATGGCGCCGGACGAACCAGAGTTCGTATACGGCAGCTCGGCGGCGTTGCCGAAGATGTTGCCGCTCAGCGTCACGCCGGTCGCGCTGCTGCTCTGCAGCCACACCATCTTCGCGCTGGGCGCGGTGGTCCCGGCCGTGGTCCAGATGGTGTTGTTCAGGACGTCGACGTGGCCGGTGAGGGAGTAGAACTTCAAGGGCGCCGCGTACGTGCCCGAGTCGTCAGTGCCCTGACCGTCGTTCTGGCTCACGTTGTAGCGGACCACGGCCTGCGCCGCGCCGTTGTACGCGGCCACCGACTCGAAGAAGCCGCCGTCGTTGTCGTGCGAGAAGTTGTACTGCACCAGGCTGCCGTAGGTGGAGGCGTCCGCGTCGAAGGCCGAGGCGTCGGTGTCGCCGGCGATCATCGGGGTCTGCGACACGTCGTTGTACTGCACCGTGGTGTCGTCGGCGTCGGCCCACCAGATCGCGGCGTTGCCGTGGCCGACCGAGGTGCGCTGGACGGTGTTGTGCTCGATGAGCGCGCCGCTGATCACCAGCGGGGCGATGCCCCCGGCCGAGATGTCGTGCACGCGGTTGCCGCGGATGGTCAGCGCGGTGCTCGGGTAGTACGCGGCGAACTCGGTGGTCGGGATGCCCAGGAAGTCCCACAGCGAGGTCCAGCCGTCCCGGACCATCCAGGTGGAGACGCCGCTGATGCCGTAGGAGCCGGAGTCGGCGACCTCGTTGTCCTGGATCGTCAGGTGGTCGAAGCGGGTCGGCGTGGTGTTGCCGCGGACTATGTAGATGATGCCGCCGGCCGCCGGGTCCGAGGAGTAGTTGCCGGTCGCCGAGTCGGTGTCGTGCACGTAGTTGTTCTGCACGGTCAGGTCGGCCAGCGTGCCGGCGTCCTTGCCGTAGAGCTCGATGCCGACGGTGACCGGGCTGGTCGCGGACTTGGGCTGGCCGGTGGTGTTGGTGACCTCCAGGCCGTCCACGGTGACGTCGTGCTCGTTGCTCAGCAGCACCGTCGCGCCGACCAGGCCCTGCCCGGCCAGGACCGGCTTGGCACCGGAGCCGTAGGAGCCGATCACGATCGGGTTGCCGGGTGCGCCCGAGCCCTGCGGGGCCAGCTGGCCGGTCCAGGAACCGCCGCTCTTGAGGCGGACCTGGTCGCCGGGGTGCAGGGCGGTGGCGTTCACCTTCGCAAGGCTCTGCCATGGCGCCGATGGCGAGGTGCCGGCGGCGCTGTCGCTACCGGACGGGTCGATGTAGTAGACCGTGCCTGCGGCGTGCGGCTTGGCGGCCGCGGGGCCCGCTGCCCCGAGTCCGCACAGCATTGCGGCCGCCGCTGTGACACTTGCAATAGTCCTAGTAGAGCTGAACAAGGATTGTCGCACCTCCTACTTAGTGACGCCGAGCGTCATGCTCTCCATGATCTTTCGTCCGAACCAGAAGAAGAGGACGACCATCGGGGCGACCAGGATCGTCACCCCGGCGAACAGGCCGCCCCAGTCGGACGTGTACTGCATAGTGCTGTTGAGCTGGTTCAGCGCGGCCGGCAGGGTGAACTGCGCGGGGTCGCGCAAGATGACCGAGGCCAGCAGGAACTCGTTCCACAGCCCGATCACGTTCAGGACGACGACCATCGTCAGGCCGGGGCGCGCCACCGGAACCAGGACCCTGAGGAAGGTGGTGCGCGGGCTCGCGCCGTCCAACGCCGCGGCCTCCTCCAGTTCCGAGGGCAGGGACCGGAAGTAGCCGGTGAGGACGAACACCGTGAACGGCAGCGAGGCCGCCACGTTGCAGATCACCAGCGAGATCCGGTCGTCCCACCAGCCGGTGACCCAGTCCTGCATGAACTGGCTCAGGTTCTGCGCCAGCGCCTGGTACGGGATCAGCACGGCCTGGATCGGCAGCGCCAGACCGGCGGCGAAGTAGGTGACCAGCGGCGCGGCCGAACGGCGGGAGGAGCGGGCCAGGACGTAGGCGGCCGGGACCGACAGCGCCATCAGCACCGCGACCGACGCCGACACCACGATCAGGGTGCTGGCGAAGGCCCCGGCGAAGTCGGCGGCGTGCCAGGCCCGCGAGTAGCCGCCCAGGTTCAGGCCGCTCGCGCCGAGCGGGCTCGTCCACAGCGAGCGCGAGTCGCGCAGGGAGCTGAGGATCGTCCAGGCCAGCAACGCGATGTTGAAGCCGACGATCACCCACAGCAGGATCTTGATGGCGCGCGGGACGCCGCGGTCGCCGAACCAGCGGAGCACGGTGTTCATGACACCTCCACACGGTCGCCGCGCCCGAGCCGCCGGACCAGGACGACCAGGACGATGGTGAGCAGGGTCAGCAGCGTGGCCATCGCCGAGCCGTAGCCGAGCTGCGGCGCGCCGGTGGTCCCGTTGCCGGTGCTGAGCCACTGCTCGACGGCATACGTGCGGGCCTGCTGCGGCGGCGTGCCGGCACTGCCCACGAAGCCGATGACGATGTCGAACGTGCGCAGGCTGTTGGCGGTCCACATCACCGCGGCGATCGCCACCATGTCCCGGCTCAGCGGCAGCGTGATGTGGCGGAACTGCTGCATCCGCGTGAGCCCGGCCAGCTGCGCCTCCTCATACAGGTGCTTCGGGATCCCGTCGACCGCGCTCATCAGCAGCACGATGTAGAAGCCGCTGGTCATCCACACCACACCGACCAGCACGCACTTGAAGATGTGGTCCGGATCCAGCCACGGCTGTTGCAGGCTGCTCAGCCCGAACGCCCGCAGCAGCCGGTTGACCAGCCCGTCGGGATTCAGCATGAACCCGATCGAGGTCCCGATCGCGATCATCGAGATGATGGCCGGCAGGTACACCGCGGCCCGCACGAAAGCCCGGCCGCGCATGTCGCGCAGTACCGCCATCGCACAGAACGCGAGCGCGAACACCAGGACGCCGCCGATAGCCACGATCAGCAGGGTGTTGATGAAGGACTGGCGGACCGCGTCGTCCTGGAAGATGCGGGTGTAGTTGCGCAAGCCGACCCAGCTGCGGTCCGAACCGGGGCCGGACCACTTGCTGAAGGAGATGACGACGCCGTAGACCGAGGGGGCGAGGAAGCCGAGGGTGTAGACCAGGATCGCCGGGGTCGAGAAGGAGCGGAAGACCCGGTCGGCGCCGATGACGCGGGCCGAGCGCAGGCCGGTGGGTTGCTGGGGCTGGCGCCCGGGCTTGGCTTTGCCGGCGGTGCGGAAACGCTTGCCGCGCGCGACAGAATCGGCCGAGGCAACCGACTCGCCGCGCTCAACCGAGACCCGCCCGGGCTGGCCAAACTGCTCCGAGCGCGAACCGTCCGGCGCAGCAGTGCCGTGCCCAGCGCGAACCGGCTGCTCAGCAGCGGCAACCGACTCGCCGCGCTCAGCCGAGACCCGCGTCGGCCGCGAATCGTCGGGCCCGGCGCTGTTCCCGCCGGCACTGCTCCGGCCGGCTCGGACCGGCGGCTCGGTCGCGGTCCCCGGCGAGACCCGCTCGCCACCACCACCGCCACCGCCACCGTCCCCCGGCGCCACCTCAGCTGTCGGCGAGGGCATCTTGCGTCTTCTTCTTCCCCTGCGCCACGAAGTCCTGCGGCGTGATCTTCCCGCCCAGCAGCCCGTCGTCCAGCGGCAGCAGCACGTCGTTCCACCACTTGCTGTTCGCCGTCGCCCCGTCGTAGGTCGCGTTCGTCTCGGTCGCGTTCACCACCGCCTGCTGTGCCTGGAGCAGCTCCGGCGGCGCGGGGCAGTCCGGGCGCGAGGGGATGTTCAGCGCGGCGGTGCCGATCTGCGCGATCACCGACTTCTGCACCAGGTAGGACAGGAACAGCTTGGCCGCGTTCGGGTGCTTGGCCTTCGCCGGCAGGCCCCAGCCCAGGGAGCCGACCTCGACGCTGTCGTGGCCGCCGGGGACGGTCGGGAACTGGAAGCTGCCGGGCTTGGCGTCGGCGGGCGCCTGCGGGTGGGTCTCCGAGGGCAGCCAGGTGCCGTTGATGTTGAGCGCTTCCTTGCCCTGGGCCCAGTCGTTCTGCGCGGCCGGGTACTTGGTGCCCATGTAGCCGTTCTCGAAGTAGCCGCCCTTGGCCAGCTGCGCCACGGCCTGCGCCGCCTGCAGCGTGGCCGGCTTGTCCCAGGCGGCCGGGTCGGTGGCCAGCGCCTCCAGGCTGCCGGGGCCGCCGAAGCGCATCATCAGCCAGTAGAACCAGTAGACGTTGTAGAAGTTGACCAGGCCGTCCTGCGCGATCGGGGTCTTGCCGGCCGCTTTCTCCTTGTCCAGCAAGGCGGTGAAGTCGCTCCAGGTCTTCGGCGGGTCGGCCGCGACGTCCGGGAAGCGGGCCGCGTCGTACCAGATCGCGGTGGAGATCACGGTGTGCGGGACGAAGATCAGGTGGCCGTCCTTGTCGGTGGCGGACTTCAGCACGTTGGCCGGGATCACGTCGCCGATGGTCTTGCCGTCCTCGCCGGGTACCGGGATCTTGGTGACGTCGTCGAGGTAGCCGGGCACCTTCAGCGCCTCGTCGGCGGCGATGTGGTCGGTGCCGGAGTCCATCAGGTCCGGGGTGGCCGCGCCGCTGGCGATGTCGGTGTCCAGGGTCTTGGCCGCCGCGCGTCCCAGAACCTTGATGTTCACCTTGATGCCGGTCTTGGCGGTGAAGTCCTTGGCCTCGGCCGCGAAGATCTTGTTCTGCGGCTCGCCCTCGCCCCAGGTCTCGTAGTAGTCGACCTCGCCCTCGGCCTTCGCGGCGGCCAGCAGGCTCTCGCCCCCGGCGGCGGCGTCCGCGGCCGGCTTGCTCTTACCGTCGAGCTTGTTACCGCAGGCCGAGGTCAGCAGCACCGCGGCGACGGCCACGGCCAGGCCGGCCCGGGCGGGTGTCCGCGCAGTTCGTACCTTCATCGATCTCTCCTAGGGATGAGCTACAAGTGAGCTACAGGTGAGGGGTCGGATTCGCATCGAGCACGACGACGGCGCCGTCCGTCCGCGCCCGCTCGGCTGCCCAGACCGCGCGGTGGGTGGCCAGCGACGACGGCCCGTCGGACAGGACCTTGGCGCGGTCACCGGTGGCGACCGCTTCAAGGAACCGGTCGAGCAGTTCGCGGTCGCCGCCGCCGTGCCCCTCGGCGGCCGAGGCGCCCGCGTCGGTGCCGGTGTCGACGATCCGGTCGGTGTCGGTGAGGAAGTCGGTGATCCACAGCCGCACGCCGTCGCCCTCGATCAGGCCGCGGGTGCCGAAGATCCGGGTCTTGCGGTGTTCCAGGCGGGTGAAGGCGGTCATGGTGAACGAGGCCGTCGCGCCGCTCGGGAACTCCAGGTCCACGACCTGGTGGTCGACCACGTCGTTGTCGCAGCGGTAGACACAGCGGCCGTATTGACTGCCCCGTAAGGCATCCAGCACGCCTTCCTCGGTGCGCGCGGAGGTGACGACCGACAGCGGCCAGAACTCCTTCTCGGGATCGCCGAGGCAGTCCAGGTAGATCCGCTTGGCGGAGTAAGGGCACGTATTCTCCACCGGGCAGTCCAGGCAGTTCGCCGTCGAGCCGGCCGGTGCGTTCTGCTCGCGGAAGTGCGTCAGCGAGCCGAACGAGCAGACCCGGGCCGGCTGCTCGCCGATGATGTGGATCAGCCAGTCCACGTCGTGGCTGGACTTGGCCAGCAGCATCGGCGAGGACTCCCGCTCCGAGCGCCAGTTGCCGCGCACGAACGAATGCGCCTGGTGCCACCAGCCGACCGGCTCCAGGTGCTGCACCGAGATGATGTCGCCGATGGTCCCGGCGTCCAGCACCTGTTTCAGGGTCCTGGTATAGGGGGTGTAGCGCATCACGTGGCACACCGCGAGGATCACGTCGGCGGCCTCGGCCGCCTCGACGATCCGCCGGCTGTCGGCCTCGTTCGGCGCCATCGGCTTCTCCAGCAACAGATGGCAGCCGAGTCCGGCGAAGGCGACGGCGGGCTCCAGGTGCATACGGTCCTGGGTGGCTATGACGGCGGCATCGATGTGTTCCACCTGCCCCGCGGCCAGCGCCGTGGCCAGCGCGCGCCAGTCGTCGAACACCGCGTCCTCCGGCACGCCGAACTCGACGGCCGCAGCCTTGCGGTTCTCCTCGCGGGGCTCGGCGATCGCCGCGATCCGCCCCGCGCCGGAGGCGAGAGCATGCCGCGCGTAAATGAGGCCACGCATCCCGGCCCCGACCAGTGCCAGGGTGACCGGACTTTGCTGGGTGGCGCTCAACTGCTGTGTGGTGCTCAACGTTCCACTCCCGTACGAAGCCAGAGGGTGAGGATCCAGTCCTGGTCGTTGGCCAGGGGGTCGGCGTGGTGGGCCGGCCGGCCGTCGACACAGCTGGGGAAGACGAAGGCGCAGCTCGCCGAACCGTCGGCGCCGAAGTTGACGAGGTTGGCGCGGAAGATCGCGTCAGCCTCTGCGAGCGCCGGTTCCGGCAGCTGGGTCAGGGCGACGGCGTTCAGCACGCTCCAGTGGTGCGGGAAGACGTCGCCCCACTGCCGGTCGCGGCCGAACCAGTAGCCGTCCCAGTGCCGGATGCCGATACCGCGCAGCCGCACGTGGGGCTGCGGCCCGGAGAAGGCGCGCATCCAGCGCACGCTGCGCTCCAGCGCCGCGTCCAACTCCGGCGACGGCCAGTGCCGCGCGGCGATCGCCAGCAGCGAGACCAGCGGCGCGACCATGGACTGCTCGTAGTTGACCTCGTGGCCGGGCAACGCCTCGCCGATGTCGGTGAAGTACTCGGCGCCGGCTCGCAGCCGCGCCAGCAAGGCCTCGGCGCGTGCCGGGCTCCCGGCGGTATGCAAGAGTTCTGCGACATGGAGCACGGCTTCGGGCTGCCCGATCGACAGGTGCTTCGCGGCGCCGCGTTCGTAGGAGCGTTCCAGCAGCGCGGCCGCGGTCTCCAGGTCTTCGGGACGTTGGCGGAGCACGTATTGGTCGGCGAAGAAGTGCGCGAGCCAGGGGAAGTTATAGAGCCGTATCCGATCGACCGTGGTGTCGGAGCCCCAGAGCACGTCACCGTCATCGGTGATGAGGGCCGCGCGGGCGAACCGGCTCCAGCCGTCCAGCGCCTCATCGATGACGGCCGCGTCGCCCCAGCCGCGCAGCCGCAGTTGTTGCAGCAGCGTCGGCATCGCGATCCGCTCGGCCCCGTCGGACCAGTCGGGCCAGGCGGCGATCGTCTGCCGCAGGCCGGTCGCGGTGTCATAGGCGGTGAAGGCCCATCGGTGCGGTTCGGCGCGGTCGACGGCGCGCTGGTTCTTCAGGATGTAGTCGGCGCGGGCTTCGACGAGCTCGCGCAGCGGAGTATGGAAGAACACTGCGGTACGGCTGCCGCCGGGGAGGTCCACGTGGACGATTCCGTGCTCGGTGCCTGCCATCACGAGGTCGGGCGGGCCGTCGTCGGCGGGACGTATTCGGATCTGTTCGCCGACCGGGGCCGCGAGGCGGTCGAGGTATGCCGGGGCATCGGTGGCGGCGAGGAGTTCCGAAAAGTCTTTGAAGAAAGAAACCTCCCACGCGAGCCGGTACCGCTCCCCCGGCGCGAGCGTGATCTCGGGCTGGCCGCCGAGGGCCGCGGGGTTCCGTGCCCGGTCTGTGGGGTGGACCACCAGGTGACCGCGCACGTTGGAGCCCATGACGTGGTTGCGGGACTCGATCGAGTAGGACCAGAGCGCGCCGGTCCGGACGATGATCCCGAGGACCGGACCGTCGCCGGACATCGGCTGCGCCGCGATCCAGGACCAGGCGCCGCCGGTCCAGACGTGCGCGTGGCAGGCTCGGGCGAGCGCGTCTTCGGCGCTGTCGTAGACGTCGCGCAGCGGCAGGACCAGGCCGAGCGTGCCGATGGCCAGGGGCGCGTCGCCGATGTTGGTCCAGGTGTAGGTCTCGGTCAGGCTCTCGGCGGCGACGGTGCCAGCGCCAGTACCTGCGCCGACTTCCCGCGTCACCGTCAGGGACAGATCCGGGATCGGCTGGTAGCGGCGTTCTTCAGTCGCGGTGGAAATCTCGCCGCCGAGCGGGGCGTTCCACCGACCGGAGCCGCGGTCGCTGAGCACGAAGCCGCTGCCCCAGCGGTGTTCCGCGGTGTGCCACGGGTCCCCGGCCTCGTCCAGCAGCCAGGGGTGCTCAGGCGCGGCCGGATGCCGGAACCGGGCCGGGGCACCGTCCCGGTGCAGCTCAGCGTGGCCGGCGCCGAGTGGCACCCGGAACTGGGGAGCGGGCAAGGTGGGGTCCTCCGGGCTTCGAGATTGACCGCGCTTTAATAATTCTGACAGAGTTAATAACTGACCGAGCTCGAGTGTCAAGAGGAGATGCCACGTGCGCCACACCAGTGGGGGCGACTCGACGGCGCTGCGGCGTATCAACACCGTGACGACGTTGCGCGCGCTCCGGTCGGGCCCGCCGACCACGCTGACCCAGCTGCACCGGGACACCGGGCTGTCCCGGCCGACGGTCGAGACCGCGGTCGGCGACCTGTTGGAGGCCGGCTGGGCGGTGGAGATCGCCCCGGACGCCGCCGAACGCCCGATCGGCCGGCCCGCACGCCGCTACCGCTTCCACAACGAGGCCGGCTACGCCCTCGGGATCGACATCGGCGCGCACAAGGTCCTGGCGCTGCTCACCGATCTGGACGGGAACACGGTGGGCGACTACCGCGCCGAGACCGCCCCGGCCGACGACCACGAGACCCGGCTCTCGGCCGCGCGCTACGCGGCGCGCCGCTGCCTGGCGCTGGCCGGCGTGTCCGCCGAGCAGTTGGTCGCGGTCGGGGTGGCCTCACCGGGGATCGTGAGCCGGGACGGCGCGGTGTTGTTCTCGCCGTTGCAGGACTGGGCCGGCCAGAACCTGTGCACGGCGCTGGCCCCGGACTTCCCGTGCCCGGTCATCGCGGAGAACGACTGCAACCTGGCGGCGCTGGCCGAGCGTTGGCGCGGATCGGTGCAGGGCTGCGACGAGGTGGCCTACATCCTGTCGGGACTGCGGACCGGCGCCGGGTTGGTGCTCGGAGGACGTCTGCACCGGGGGTTCGCCGGGGCGTCTGGCGAGACCGGCGCGTTGCCGCATCTGGGCTGGGCACGCACACAGGACCATTTGCTGGCGTTCCCCGGACTACCGGATGACCTGCCGGAGGCGCAGCGCGCCGAGCACGTCTTCGCACTGGCGCGGAGCGGGGACGACGCGGCGCTGAAGGCGCTGGATTCCTACACCGCCGATCTGGCGGTCGGCATCGCGGCGATCGTGCTGACCGTGGATCCGGAGGTCGTGGTGCTCGGCGGCGGGTTGTGGCGGTCGCACGACCTGTTGCTGGAACCGTTGCGGGCGCACCTGCAACCGCTGTGCTTGGTGATGCCGCGGCTGGAGGTGTCAGCACTCGGCGATCGGTCGGTGGCGCTGGGCGCGATCCGGGTGGCGCTCGGGAGTTTGGAGGAGCGGTTGTACGAGGTGGACGAGGAGCTGCCGATGCCTCCGGCGGGGGCGGGGGCGGGAGCG
>NZ_JAAFYZ010000237.1 GCF_018274385.1 Catenulispora pinistramenti
GGCCACCGGCACTGTAGGCGAAGCCCTGCCGACGCGACCGAGGGGAACGAACCGAAAACCGACCGGAAGAATGGCAAAGCCCAGTGGTTCGGTACCGGCGGCTCGGCGGATTCGGCCGCCGGTCGGGGTGCTGGCAGCGCGATAGTCGCAGGGTGCTCATTCTGGGCTGGCGGGTGCGGTCGCAGACGTGGGCGCGGGCTCATCTGGCTGCCAAGATGGCTGCCGCCGGATCACAGACAGGCCCGACCGCCAAGATGGCTGCCGCCGGATGACAGACAGGCCCGACCACCAAGATGGCTGCCGCCGGATGACAGATTGTCTAGCCGCCAAGGCATGCCACCTACCGCACCCGGGCACGTTCTCGACCAACCGACCACCGGCCCGCCGCCACACGCTCACCGGCAGCCGCATCGCCGACCTGCGTTGTCGGTCCCTTCGATTGCTATTCTTCCGGCTGGTTTTCGGTTCGTTCCCCTCGGTCGCGTCGGCAGGGCTTCGCCTACAGTGCCGGTGGCCGGGGGTCAAGTTCGCGCTGTGTGAAACCGCCGCCTACCTGCATGTCCGCCGCGCGCGGACTTTACCCCCGGACACCGGTGCTGTACCCCCCGGGCTGACGACGCGACCGTGGGGAACGGACCGCACCACCCCACAAACCGCAGCCGCTGAGACTGGCTCGGCCACCCGAGGGAACCGCGCTAGTTTCCCTGAGGTTGTCGAGGCCCGCCGGAGGCCCGGCTCTTCACCATGGTCTTGACTTTGATCTTGATCTTGATCTTCAGCCCTTGATCTTGCTTGTTCTGTTGATCTTGCTCTTGATCTGGCCTGTGCCCCTTGCTCTGACTTGCTGGAGTTGAAGAGGCCTGAGGTGGGGCGGGGTTGTGAACGCGGAAACCGGCAGCCGACAAACACACCCACCGCCACGAACCCCGAACCGGCACAACTATGACCGAAGGCGTAAAAAGCTTTATAACCCACAAACTAAAAGCAACCCGCAAGCCAGGTCGAGAAATGCTCTCTCGAGTGCGCGGCAGGTGCGGCAGGTGCGCCAGGCGCGGCAGGCATGTCCGCGAGTTCCGCCGCCGGTCCAGGGGCTGGTAACGCGGCATCCCGGGCGAGCATCCTGGGCTGGCTGGCTGGCTGGCTGGCTGGCTGGCTGGCTGGCTGGCTGGCTGGCGGGCGCGGCCGTGGCCAGCGCTCCGCTAGCCGCCAGCCGTCCCGCCGCCGGAGACCTGCCGGGCGACCAGCGAAGCGTGCAGCTCGCCCAGGTCCTCCGCCCGGTGCGCCGACAGGCCCGTCAGCTCGCTGATCCGCCGCAGGCGGTAGTCGACCGTGTTCGGGTGCACATGCAGTGCGGCGGCTGTCGCCCGGCGGTCGCGGTGCAGATCGAGGTAGGTCTGCAGCGTGCTCAGGAGCTCGGGTTTTCCGGCCAGTGGCGCCAATCGCTCCGCCAGTGCTCGCAGTGCCGCCGAGGGGCGGCTCAGCTGGTAGTCCAGCAGCACGTCTTCGAGGCGGTACAGCCCCGGGGCGCGGCCGGTTGCCCGGACCAGATCGACGATCTCGGCGGTCCGGGTGACTGCCGTGGGTACCTCGCTCGCGTCGGCGGTGGCGACCGCGGCCGTCACCGGTGTCCCGGAGACCTCGGCCGCCTCGGATATCAGGGCCCGTAGTGCCGTGTGCTCCGGGTCGCCGCTCTCGTCGCCGAGCGGCATCAGCACTGTGCCGCGATCCGAGCGGAAGGCGGTCAGGCAGGGCCGCTCCGCGAAGGCGTCCAGGGTGTCCCGCACGCGCCGGATCTTGCGGCGGGCCGCGACGTCGGGGGCGGCCGCGTCCTCGTCGGGGTGGCGTTCCAGGTCGAGGGTCAGGACCGCGTAGCGGGGTGCTGCCTGTACTGTCCCGTCCGGCTCGGTGCCGGACAGGAGTGCTGCCATCAGTGCGTGGCGGCCGCTGTGTTCCTCGGTGTCGATGGTGCGGCGGGCGGCCAGGTAGCTCTCTGTCACCGCGTTCAGGATGCGGCGCTGGACCCCTAGCAGCAGGTCGAGGACTTCGCGTAGATCGGTGTGGTCGTCGGGGGCGGCTCCGGCCGAGGCCTGGGACCAGACCATGGCGATGCCGAGTTGGTACGCCGCCAGGATCGCCTCCAGCGGCACGCCCTCCTCGGCCCGGCGCTGGGCGGACAGGCGCTGCGCGGCGAGTTCGGCGGCCTCGGGGACTCGCCGCGCCTCGACCGCGTCGGCGAACATGCGGACTGAGTGCTGCACGATCTCGGCGATGTCGCCTGCGACCTCTTCGCTGGGCAGAGTCGCGTAGACCGGCAGCTCTTCGAGGAGGCGCGCCAGTACCCGGCGGGACAGATCCGGTGCCAGGGCCCGTAGATGCGCCGCGATCGGGCGGCCCGCGATCCGCAGTGGTCCGGTATCCACAACGCCTTTGTGACGCGTCACAGAATCCCTCGCTGAAGTCTGGGTCACCGTCCAGTTAATCAGTGCCCGAATAGTCTGCATGATGACAGGCGACAGCGTCCATCCGCCCAGCGAGCGACGATCCCGGAGGAGTCCACCGTGAAGCCGTCCCGCACCGTCAAGGCCGTCACGGGGCTGTGCGCCCTGCTCGGCGCCGTGTCCGTCACCACCGCGACCTCGGGCACCGCCCAGGCCGCCGCGACCCCGCAGGTCTACGTCGCGCTCGGCGACTCGATGGCCTCCGGGCCGCTGATCCCGGATCCGACCGGGCAGCTGGCCTGCGGCCGGTCCACCCACAACTACGCGCACGACATGGCCGCCTCGCTCGGCATCCCGGTGTTGCGCGACGTCACCTGTAGCGGCGCCAGCACGTTCCACATGACGAACCCGCAGCCGCTGTCCATCGCCGGCGTCGCCGCGGGGACCGCGCCGCCGCAGTTCGACGCCCTCACCGCCGACACCACGCTGGTCACGCTCACCATCGGCGGCAACGACGTCGGGCTGGTCGGGGTGGCGCAGGACTGCATGCAGCTGAACCCGTTCGCCGCGCCGTGCAAGGGCAAGTACGTGGTCAACGGGGTCGACTCGGTCGCCGCCCGCAGCGACGCCTTCGCCCCGAAGCTGGCCGCGGTGCTGGCCGGGATCCACCAGCGCTCGCCGCAGGCCCGGGTGCTGGTCACCGGCTACGGCGACTACATCAAGGCCGGCGGCTGCTGGCCGGTCGAGCCGCTGCTCGGCTCGGACGCCACCTGGCTGCAGAGCGAGGTGGACTACCTGAACTCGACCATCGCCGCCACCGCGGCCTCGAACGGCGCGACCTACGTGGACGTCCGCACCCCGAGCGCCGGCCACGACTCGTGCCAGAGCGAGGGCTCACGCTGGGTCGAGGGCTACGTGCCGCTGTCCCCGGCCGCACCGCTGCACCCGAACCAGGCCGGGGAGGCCGCGTACGCGCGGATCGTCGGCGCCGTGGTCGCGAACGGATAGCCGGCGGGTCGGCGACGCGGGTCATGAGTATTCGTTCCCTGATGAGGTCGGCGGCGGGCCGGGTGCTCGCCGCCGCTCTCGCGGTCGCGGCTGTCACCGCCGGGCTCACCTCGCCGGCCGCCGCGCAAAGTCGCGCGACCGCAGAGAAGGCGCCGGCCCACACCGGGTGCGACCCGATCGCCGGCCCCACCTGCCTCCTGCCGTACCCCGACGACTGGTACACCCGCCCCGATCGCTGGACCCCGACCGGCCGCCGCCTCGACTTCTCCGCCTCCGACCTGCCGGTCAGCGCCCTGGCCGGCCCGACCGACCCCACCGCCTGGAACCGGCTCGACGGCTTCTCCCCGGGCTCCGCCCTGGTCCTGACCGTCCCCGGCCTCGACCCCGCCGCCAGCGGCCTGGCCCCCATCACCGACATCGGCCGCTCCCTGGCCCCGAGCGCGCCGATCGTCATCCTCGACCAGACCACCGGCACCCGCTGGCCCTACTGGGCCGAGCTCGACGCCAACGATCCCCAGCACCGCGCGCTGCTCGTCCACCCCGCCCGCGACTTCCTCGACGGCCATCACTACGTCGTCGGCATCAGGAACCTGCGAACCGCTACCGGCGCCCCGATCCCGCCACCCGCGCCGTTCGCCCGGATCCTGGGCCACCGCCTGCCCAAACAAGATCCGCTCCGCGAGCGCCAAAGCGAACTCAAGCCGGACCTCCGGACCCTCACCCGCGACGGCGTCCGCACCTCAGACCTCTACCTCGCCTGGGACTTCACGGTCGCCAGCGCCGCGAGCCTGACCGGCGACCTCACCTCGATCCGGGACGACGCCTTCGCCCGCCTCGGATCCGCCGCGCCCGC
Source organism: Catenulispora pinistramenti (assembly GCF_018274385.1). Lineage (GTDB taxonomy): Bacteria > Actinomycetota > Actinomycetes > Streptomycetales > Catenulisporaceae > Catenulispora > Catenulispora pinistramenti. The sequence continues at coordinate 4,300 of NZ_JAAFYZ010000237.1, forward strand.
CTTCACCGTGACCTCCGTGACCGACCTGACCCCGACTCAGGACCCGGACATAGCTCGCGTCGTCGACGGCACGATCCAGCTCCCCAGCTACCTTTCCCAACCCGGCGGGCCCACCGGCTCGGTCTTCAACCGCGGACCCGACGGCCGCCCTGCCCAACTGCCCGGCAACATCCAGACTGCCAACTTCCGCTGCGAAATCCCGCGCGCCGCCTGGACGAAGCCCTCGCAGGCCGCGCTCTACGGCCACGGCCTGCTCGGCAGCCGAGACGAGGTCGGAGCCGCGAACGTCCGGGCCATGGCCGGCGAACACGACTTCACCTTCTGCGCCACCGACTGGATCGGGATGGCCGCGGAGGATCAGAACACTGTCGTCGCCGCCCTGGGCAACCTGAACGCGTTCCCCGAAGTCACCGAACGCGTGCAGCAGGGCGTCCTGAACGCCATGTTCCTCGGGCGCGCGCTCGTCAATCCGGCCGGCTTCGCCGCCTCGTCCGCGTTCCGGGCCCCGGACGGGCATCCCCTGCTCGACCCGCGCGCCGGGGTCGTCTACGACGGCAACAGCCAGGGCGGCATCGTCGGCGGCGTGCTGGTCGCGGCCTCGCCGGACGTGAAGCGCGGCGTGCTCGGCGTCACCGGTATGAACTACAGCCTGCTGCTGAACCGGTCGGTCGACTTCGCCGCGCTGCAACCGGCGCTCGACGCCGGCTACCCGGACAAGCTCCAGCAGCAGCTCGTGTTCCAGCTGACGCAGCTGCTCTGGGACCACGCCGAGACCGACGGCTACGCCGAACACCTCACCGACGGCCGCCAGGTGCTGATGGACGTCGCTTTCGGCGACCACCAGGTGGCGAACGTGTCGGCCGATGTCGAGGCCCGGACCATCGGCGCGCGGCTGCACGTGCCGGCGGTCGCGGTCGGCCGGTCGCCGGACGTCGTGCCGTACTGGGGCATCGCGCCGAGTCCCACGGTGCGATATCAGGGTTCGGCGATGGTGGTCTGGGACAGCGGCACGCCCCCGGCGCCGCTGACGAACACCGCGCCGACCGGCCCGCGATACGGCCACGATCCGCATGAGGATCCCCGGAACTCGCCGTTGGTACGGCTTCAGAAAGCCGTGTTCCTCACCACCGGTGTGGTCATCGACGTCTGCGGCGGTGCGCCGTGCACCGAACCACCGGCGTCGTGACAGCTGCTCCACGCACCTGAGTCCCCTGAGAAAGGACAACCCCGATGAAGCACCGTCTGTGGTCGTGGCGTGTCGCCGTGACCGCCGCGCTGCTCGCCCTGCTCCCCATGGCCTCCGCCTCGGCGGCCTCCTGGACCCGGTTGCCCGGCTACCAGACCTGGACGCTCGTGACCGCGTTGGAACGCGGCCAGGGCGTCTCGACCGACGGCACCTACTACTACTTCTCCGGCACCTACTCGCTCGACAAGGCCACCGTCAACGGCATCAACGACGTCACCAGCAACGCCACGGCCATCCCGTCGGCGCTGTCCTCGCAGTACGGCTCCAACCACATCGGCGACAACGACTACTACGGCGGTTACGTCGTGGCTCCCATCGAGGACGGCAGCAACTACCAGCACCCGCTGCTGGCGCTGTTCAACGCCTCGGACCTGAGCTACACCGGCCGCTACGTCCAGCTGCCGCTGAACCTGATGCCCGGCGGCGTGCCCTGGGTCGCGGTCGACGCCGCGGCCGGCCTGGTCTACACCGCCCCCTGGAACCAGAGTGCCGCCGACGGCAGCGACCACCTGGTCGTCTACAGCCTGCACGACCTGCTGACGCTGCCGGCCGGCGCGGCCCTGCCGGTGCTGCGCACCGTGAAGCTCTCGCAGCCGCTGAGCCGGATCCAGGGCGCGAAGGTCTGGCGCGGCCAGCTGTGGGCCTCGGCGGACATCGACGGCAACAAGTCGGTCTGGACCATCGACCCGAACACCGGCGCCACGGCCTGGCAGTTCGCCCAGGACGTGCAGCCCAAGGACGAGGTCGAGGGCCTGGTGGCGCTGGACCTCGGGGCCGGCGGCGGTCAGCTGCACATCCTGAACGTCGGGTCCGGCTGGAAGTCGATCTTCTTGTACTTCCAGCACTACGCGCTGAACTGACGCGCAGCACGCAGCACGCAGCACGCAGCACGCAGCACGCAGGACGCAGCACGCAGCACGCAACGCGCAGCACGCAGCACGCAACGCGCAGCACGCAGCACGCAACGCGCAGCACGCAGCACGCAACGCGCAGCACGCAGCACGCAACGCGCAGCACGCAGCACGCAACGCGCAGCACGCAGCGCGGACCGCGGAGTACGGACCGCGTGCCGCGAGAACCCACGGCGGCGAAGGCTTTCCCACCTTCGTCGCCGTGCCGGGATTCCGGCACCGCGCAGAGCCTGGCCGGGCCTCGTCTGCTGCGCTTGACTCGAACCATGACCGAATCCGACATCTGGTTTCAGGACCCTTACGCCGCCTTCGCCCGGGGTCGCCAGGCCGCGGGCCCGTCCTTCGTCCCCGCACTCGGCGCGTGGGTGGTCGCCCGGCACGATGACGTGCTGGAGGTGCTGCGGCGTGCCGACGAGTTCTCCTCGGCGAACACGCTGCCGCGCGACGACATGCTGCCGGAGCCGGTGCGGGCCGAGTTGGCGGGCAGCATCGGCGGGCGGCCGGTCGTGGTGAACTCCGACGGGCCCGCGCACCGGCGGTATCGCGCGCCGCTGCTGGCCGGCCTCACCCCGGCGCGGGTCGGGCAGCTGGTGCCGTGGATCGGGGAGCGGGCCGCGGAGCTGGCCGACGGATTCACCCGGCACGGCGACGGCAGGGTCGAGTTCGTCAGCCAATACACGTCCGTCCTGGCCAGCGAGACCATCGGCCGGCTGATCGGCCTGGAGCCAAAGGACGTCGCGAAGGCGGTCGACGGCACCACGCAGGCGCTGATCATGTACTTCTTCCCGGTCGGCGACGAGCACAAGGCCGAGGCGGCACGTAAGTTCGCTGAGATGCGGGCGATGCTCGACGGATACGTCCGGGCCCGCCACGCCGAACCACGCGACGACCTGTGCAGCGCGCTGGTCGCCGCCCTCGCCCCGGACGGCGGCGAGCTCACCCTTGAGCAGCGTCACGAGATCGGCTCCAACGTCCTCAACCTGTTCATCGCCGGCTTCATCACCGCCACCCCGCTGCTCGGCACGATGGTTCTCAACTTGCTGCGACACCCCGAGCAGTGGGAGTCGCTGTGCGCGAAGCCCGAGCTGATCCCGGCGGCCGTCGAGGAGGCCATCCGCTACGACACCTCCATGCAGAGCGTCCGCCGCCTCACCACCGCCCCGGTGACGCTGGCCGGCGTCGAGATCCCGGCCGGCGCCACCCTCCTGGTCGCCCTCGCCTCCGCCAACCGCGACCCCGACGCCCACGACCGGCCCGACACCTTCGACATCACCCGGCCGCCGAACGAGGCCACGACCAGGCACGTGTCCTTCGGCCACGGCCCGCACGCCTGCGTCGGAGCGCAACTCTTCCGCGAGGAAGCCCAGGCCACGCTGCGGGTCCTGACCGAACGTCTGCCGAACCTGCGGCTGGCGCCTCAGGAGGCCGGGGCGATGGGCCGCAGCGTGGTGCCGCGGGACGGGTCGTTGCAGCGGCTGAATCTGGTCTGGTGAGAAGGACCGGCTACTTCAGCAACGTGGCCAGCAAGTCGTCGCCGAGCGCCGCGCCCTCGGTGGAGTGATCCGCGAGGCCGTAGTCCGCGTACCAGTCCGAGGTGGCCTCGGGGTGCGGGCCGACGACCGCGACGCGGCCGGCACCCAGCGGCAGGACGGCGGCGGCGATCGGGCCGTTCGAGTAGCGGGCCAGCACTTCGGCGGGCTGGCCGTCGAGGACGAAGGCCGGGCCGTCCTGGAAGTACATCTGGTGCTGCTGATCGCGCCACGTCACGGCGATCAGGGTATTGTCGGTGGTGCTGACCGTCGCGCCGGACGTGGCGATGTACTGCTCGGAGTCGCCGGGGCTCAGCAAGCCGAAGCCGGGGGTGCCAGCCAGGTAGCCGCCCATGCAGAGCCCCAGGAAGTGGCCGCCGCCGTTGACGTAGTTCTGGATCGTCTTCTCGACACCGGGGTTGTCCTGCTGCATGATCTGCCACCCCTGGTCGACGCTCATGTCGTCGGAGCCGCCGGGCTGCACATAGACGGCGGCGGAGCTGAGGGTGGCTGCCGAGAAGGCGTACTCCTGGCCCTTCCCGACGTAGTGCGTCGTGAAGCCGTTCCTGGTCAGGAGCCCGGCGGCGGCTTCGGCGCAGCCGTCACAGGCGGCCCGGCCCCGGTAGACCAGCGCGGTGCCGTGGGGCGGTGGCGAGTTGGTGGGAGCGCTCCGGCTGCCGCAGCCGACCAGTCCGAACGCGGCGGACACAGCGAACAGCACCAGCGTCACTACTGCTGTGAGCCGTCCGCCGGAGCGCTTGCCGCCGCCCGCCGTCCTCGTGGTCTCCATCGCCTGCCTTCCTCGGCGATGATCAAGACTACAGCCCCAGGGACTTCGCCACGACCGACTTCATGACCTCGCTGGTCCCGCCGTAGATCCGGTACACGCGGTTATCCGTGTAGAGCTTCGCGATGGGGAACTCGAGCATGTAGCCGTAACCGCCGTGCAGCTGAAGACACTTGTCGATGACCCTGCTGGCCATCTCCGTGGTGAACAGCTTCACAGCCGCGGCGTCGGCGACCGTCAGCTCCCCGGCCTCATACAGGTCCATGGCCCGGTCGATCATCGTCTGCCCGGCCGTCACCTCGGCGGAGCACTCGGCGAGCACGAACTTCGTGTTCTGAAACGACGCCACCGGCGTGCCGAACACATCGCGCTGCTTCGTATAGGCGATCGCGAACTGGATCGCGGCGTCGGCGGCGGAGACCGCGGACACCGCGATGCCGAGGCGTTCGGGCACCAGGTTGTGCGTGAGATAGGAGAACGCCTTGCCCTCCTCCCCGAGCAGGTCCTGCGCCGGCACCTTCACGTCGGTGAAGGACAGCTCGGCGGTGTCGGAGGTGCGCAGGCCGATCTTCTCCAGCTTGCGGCCGACCGCGTAGCCCTCGGACTTGGTGTCCACACACAGGATCGACAGGCCCGCGCGACGGTTCTCGGGGTCGTAGGGGGAGGTGCGCGCGACCACCAGGACCCGGTCGGCGAGCACGCCGCCGGTGATGAAGGTCTTGGCGCCGTTGAGGACATAGTGCGTGCCGTCCTCCGACAGCTTCGCGGTGGTCTTGATGCCGGCCAGATCGCTGCCGGTGCCCGGCTCCGTCATCGCGATCGCCGTCATCATCGCCCCGGAGACGAAGTCCGGCAGCCAGCGCCGCTTCTGCTCCTCGTCCGCGAACTCCAGCAGATACGGCAGCACCAGCCCGGTGTGCACCGACGAGCCGCCGAAGCTCACCCCGGCGCGCATCAGCTCCTCGGTGGTGACGGCCTGGTACTTGAAGCCGTTGGCCTCCCCGGCGCCGCCGTACTCCTCGGGCACCTCGATGCCGAACAGGCCGAGGTCGCCGAGCCGGTAGTAGAACTCGCGCGGAGCGTGGCCCTGCTTCTCCCACTCGGGGTAGACCGGGACGACCTCCTCGGCGATGAAGTCCCGGATCATCTGGCGGAACGCCTCGTGGTCCTCGGTGTACACGGAACGGCGCACGCTGTTTCTCCTGACGCTTGTGCTCGACGACTGACTCTCGGCGACTGACTACAGCTTCGACTCGCGACGACTAACTACAGCTTCGCGGCCCAGACGCGGACCGGCTAGTCGGAGACCCGCGGCCGGTCCGCGCCAGGGCCGCTGGTCTGGTTGCCCGCAATTACTCGCCGACGTATATTTGTAGACGAGTATATGTCGAGGAAGGAGCGCCGTGGCCGTCAAACGCAAGGTCGACAACCTGCTCGCGCTCGCCGTGCTGGCCACCGTCGTCCAACGGCCCATGCACCGCTACGAGATCGCCTCGCAGATCCGGGCGCGCGGCAAGGATCAGCAGATGGACGTGAAGTGGGGGTCGCTCTACACGGTCGTCCAGAACCTCGCCAAACACGGGTTCCTAGAGGTCATCGGCACCAGCCGGCAGGGCGCGCGGCCGGAACGGACCGTCTACCAGATCACCGACGCCGGACGCCGGGAACTCGAAGACTGGACCCGCGAGCTGCTCGCCTCGCCCGAACCGGAGCACACCCGGTTCGCCGCCGGCCTGTCTGTGCAGGTGGTCCTGCCGCCGGCCGAGGTGATCGAGCTGCTGCAAACCCGGCTCGCTGCGCTGGAGGAGGGGATCAGCGCCCGCGAAGCAGCACACGCCGAGAATCTGACGGAAGTCCCGAGGCTGTTCCTCATCGAGGACGAGTATGCGCTGGCGATGGTCGTGGCCGAGGCGGCGTGGGTGCGGGGAGTGCTGGCGGAACTGACCGCCGGCACGTTCCCGGACCTGGCCGCCTGGCAGGCGTTCCACGACGGCGCCGAGCTGCCCCCGGAGATCGTCGCACTGCTGGAAAGGAGCCCCGGCCCGGACTAGCGAAAACGCCTCGGCGGCGGAGCGCCGACACCGCCGCCACTGCGGAGGGAATCCCATGTCCACAGCACCGAACACGCCTAGCAGCCTGAGCGTTCCGAACAGCCCTAGTGCTCCGAACACCCCTAGTGCTCCGACCAGCCCGAGCGCTCCGAATAGCTCGGGCGCCCCGAACAACCTGAGTGCTCCGAACATCCTGAGCACCACGAAGACCCCGAACGCGGCGCGCGCCTCCGGGGTCCGTACCGCCATCGTCATCGGCGGCGGCGTCGCCGGCCCCGTCGTGGCCACGGCACTGCACGCCGCAGGCATCCAAGCCACCGTCTACGAGGCCTACCCGGAACTCGGCGAGGGGATCGGCGGCTCGATCGCCCTGGCCCCGAACGGCATGGCCGCGCTCGACCTCATCGGCGCCGCCAACCCGCTCCGGGCGCTGTCCACCGCGATCGGCCACACCCGGATGAACATCGACGGCAAGGCCATGGACATCCCGGGCCTGGCCGACGTCGAACCGCTGCGCCTGGTCGGCCGCGGCGACCTGCACCGGGTGCTGCGCGACCGCGCGATCGAGGCCGGCGTGCGCTTCGAGTACGGCAAACGCCTGACCGGGGCCACCGAGCAGGCCGACGGCGTCCAGGCGCGCTTCGCCGACGGCGCCGGAGCCACCGCCGACGTGCTGATCGGCGCGGACGGGGTGCGCTCCACTGTCCGAACCCTGATAGACCCGAACGCGCCGAGCGCCGACTACACCGGGCTGCTCAGCTTCCAGGGCTACGTGGACCCGGCCGCCGACCTGGACTGCGAACCCGGCTTGATGGTGTTCGCGTTCGGCAAACGTGCCTACTACCTGTACGGGAGACTCGCCGACGGCCGACTGACGTGGGGTGCCAACCTGCCGTCGAAGACGTACATGTCGCTGACCGAGGCGCGCGCCGTCCCCGCCGAGCAGTGGCTGCGCAAGCTGCGCGACACCTACCGCGACGACCACCCCGGCGGCCTGTTCGCCGAACGCACCACCGCCGAAACCCTCGACATCACCGGCGCCATCCACATCATGCCGCCGGTCCCGCACTGGCACAGCGCCCGCATGGTCCTGGTCGGCGACGCGGTCCACGCCCCCTCGAACAGCACCGGGCAAGGCGCGTCCCTGGCCATCGAGAGCGCGCTGCAACTGGCCCGCTGCCTGCGTGACGTCCCGGAGTCGGCGGAGGCGTTCGCCGCGTATGAGGCGCTGCGTCGCGAGCGGGTCGAGCGGATCACGCGGCGCGGTGCCCGGCTGAACCGGACGAAGACGCCGGGGCCGGTCGGGCGCAAGGTGATGCACCTGACCATGCCGGTGCTGTTCCGGATGATGAACTTCGACAAGGTGATGGGCTGGGAGCAGCGGTACCGGATCGAATGGGAGGCGGAAGTCTCAAGCGCCGTGCGCAGCGGCCGGGCGTCGGTGAGGATGGGGGAACGAGCGCACCGCTAGGCCTAGGCCAAGGAGCACCCAAAGCAATGACTTCCCCTGTGGGCAACGGAGTCGAAATCGCTGTCGGACTGCTACGCGAGCAACTGCCTGCTGACAGGGTGGTGGCCGGAGAGGCGACTGCCGAGGCGGTGAAGCCGTGGAACGCGCAGGTGCGTCAGCGTCCTGCCGTGATCGCGCGGTGCCACACGACCGACGACGTCCGGACGGCGGTGCTCGCGGCCCGGTCCGCGGGCCTGCCGCTGTCGGTGCTCGGCGGCGGCCACGACTGGGGTGGCGGCGCCATCCGGGATGGGGGCCTGTTGGTGGACCTGAGCGCCATGCGCCGGGTCACCGTCGAGGGCGCGGCCGATGGCGCTCTCGATGGCGCGGTCGAGGGCAGGGTCGTGGGCACGGCCGATGGCGCCGAGGCGCGGGTGGCCGGCGGCGCGACCGTGAGCGACGTCCTGGACGCGGTGCGCCCGCACGGGTACGCCGCGGCGGTGGGCACCGTGAGCTCGGTCGGCTTCGCCGGGCTGACCCTCGGCGGCGGGTACGGCACGCTGATCGGACTGCTCGGCCTCGGTGTCGACAACCTGCTGTCGGCCGAGGTCGTGCTGGCCGACGGCCGGGTCGTGACCGCCGACCCGGAGCACGAGCCCGACCTGTTCTGGGCCCTGCGCGGTGGCGGCGGCAACTTCGGCGTCGTGACCGAACTCCGTACCCGGCTGCACCCCCACGCCGAGGTCACCACCGGCCTGATCGCCTTCAGCTGGGAGCAGGCCGGATCGGTGCTGCGCGGCTGGCGGAACCTGACGGCCGCCGCGGATGACGTGGACGACCCGGCCTTCGCGGACGACGCGCTGGACGTGATGTTCGGCGCCCTGCACACCCCGGCCGGCCTGGTGCTCTTCACCAGCCCGACGTGGGCCGGTGACCCGGCGCGCGCGGACGAGCAGATCGCCCGGGTGCGGGCGCTGGGGGAGCCGGTGCTGGAGGACGTCGGCCGGCGCGCGCTGGCCGACGCCGTCCACGCGATGGACGAGCTGTTCCCCCAGGGCCGCAGCTACCACCTGGGCAGCCGGCTGCTGCCGGTCCTCACCGATGCGGCCATCGACGAGTTCGTGCGTGCGGGGGACGCGATGCCCACCACCTGCGCGCTGAACGTGCATCATGCACACGGTGCGGTGACCCGGGTGGCTGTGGACGCTACGGCTTATCAGTACCGTGACGAACACCTCGTGGTGGAGATCCTGGGGTCGTGGACTGATGGCGACGGCGACGGCGACGGCGATGGCGATGGCGGCGCTGGCGCGGCCGAGGCGGGCTGGGTCCGCGACACCGAGCGCCGCCTGGATGCTTACGCACTGCCCGGCGGCTGGCCGAACCTCATGGCGCGCGACGATCCGCGAGCCGCCGGCGCTTTCGGCGGCAACACTGAGCGGCTGCTGGCCGTCAAGGCGCACTACGACCCCGACGGGATGTTCACGGCGATGCCGCTGCCGAGGTAGCCGTCGGCGTCGTTCAGATTCGCACGACGGTCTTACCCCGAGCGCCACCGCCCGTGTTCTGCCCGAGGGATTCAGGGACCTGATCCAGGGTGATGGTCCGGCCGATCGGGACGGTGATCCGGCCGGAGCGCACCTCCTCCGTGATGCGGGCGAGCAGTCCGGGCTTGTCCGCCATCATGAAGTTGGTCACGGCGATCCGCTCCGAGGCGAGCAGCTCCGCCGGGGCGGTGAAGGTCGCGGATGCCGCCGCGCCGCCGTCCCGGACCAGCGCGGCGTACTCGCTGAAGCGGGGTGCGTCGCGGGTCAGGTCGAGGAAGGCGTGGATGCCGTCGGGATGGGACTTGCGCACCACCTCGGCTACGTCATCGCGCGTGTAGTCAATGGTCTGCGACGCTCCGAGGCCGCGGATCCGGGCGTCGGCGTCCGGCCGCGCGGTGACGATGACCTCGGCCCCGCGCGCCGCGGCGAACTGGACCGCGAAGACACCCACGCCACCGGTGGCGCCGGTGATCAGGAGCGTGCGGCCGGGGCCCAGGCCCAGGGCCTCAATGATGCCGAGCCCGGTCATGCCGGCCGTGGGCAGGGCGGCGGCGACGTCGGCGGTCACGCCGTCGGGGGTGCGCTGCAGCGCGCCGTGGCTGGGGGCTTCGGCGATGACGGCGTACTCGGCGTAGGTGCCGCGGCCCACCGGGACGTCCAGGAACTGGCCGTGGACGAGGTCGCCCACAGCGAATCCGGTCACTGATTCGCCGACCGCGACGACGCGGCCGGCGCCGTCCGTGCCCAGGATGAGCGGTGAGGTCGTCGGCAGCTGGTGCATCCGGCCCGAGGCGATGTCGGTGTCGATCGGGTTCAGCGAGGCCGTGGCCAGCCGCACCAGCACCTCACCGGGGCCGGGGCTCGGCACCGGGAGGTCCACGAGCGCGGGTGTCCCGCCGACTTCGGGTATTGCGATGGCGCGCATGACGGCGTCTCCTGTCCTTTGACCCGCTTGCTGGCCGGCGGGTTCCACCACCGAGTCAAGCCGGTGCACGGCCGGAGCTGAAGGACCCGTTCGGTCGCATTTGATACCCTGGAGGTATGAATGACCTGGAGACCCGGCAGCTTCGGTACTTCGTGGCGGTGGCCGAGGAGCTGAACTTCGGGCGCGCCGCTGACCGGCTGGGCATGGCCCAGCCGCCGCTGTCGCGGGCGATCCGCGAGCTGGAGCGGCAGCTCGGGGTGGTGTTGCTGGAGCGGACGACGCGCCGGGTGGAGCTCACGGCGCCCGGCCAGACCCTGCTGCGGGACGCGCGGACCGCGCTGGCCGCGGTCAGCGCGGCGGGGCGGCGCGCGCAGCACGCGGGAGAGGCGCGCCCGCGACTGCGAGTGGCGCTGAAGGCCGACGTCGACGGCGGGCTGCTGCCGCGAATCCTGGAGGAGTACGCAGCGCAGGACACCGGGCAGCCGGTGGCGCTGGTACTGGGGCGCTACGGCGAGCAGGCGACGGCGCTGCGGGACGGGCGCGCCGACGTCGGACTGCTGCTGGACGCGGCCGACGCGCGGGGACTCGACTCCGAGCCGCTGGTGACGGAGCCGTTCCTGCTGGCCGTCGCGGCCGACGACCCGCTGGCGACCTACGCAGAGGTCTGTCTCGCCGACCTCGGCGACCGCACGATGCCTGACGGCAAGCTGGCGGATCAGGGCCCGTTGTCGGCTGAGGAGTGCGGTTTTGTTCCGGCGGTTGGCCGCTGGCCGCTGAGTGGGTCTGGGGACTGGGGTGGTTCTGGCGGTTTGGGTGGCTTGGGCAGCTTGGGCAGCTTGGGCAGCTTGGGTACATCGGGAGCCTCGGGTACCTCGGGCGCCTCGGGCACATCAGGAGCCTCGGGTGCCTCCGACCTGCCCGAGATCTTCCGCCTCATCGAGCTGGGCACCATCGTCTGCTACTTCCCGGCGTCCCTCACCCGCCGGTATCCGCGCCCTGACATCGTCTACCTGCCGGTCAAGGACGTGCCCCCGGCTACCTTGGCGGTGGCATGGCCTCAGGACTCCCGGTCGACGGCGGTCGCGGCTTTCGTTCGTGCTGCTACCGCTGTCGCTGCGGCTGCTGCTCTGGTTTAAATGCATTTTACGGAACTACCTGGTATTGACTAATCACGGATCGAGACGCAGTTCGTTGGTGCCGCTCGATGTGTGTTGGCGGGTGCCGGTCGGGGGTGTGGTGCGCGCGGGTCCGAGTCACTGCGCATGCGTCGTGCGGGCGGCAATCGTCGCGTGTGGTGGGTGCCTGAAGTCAAAGGCAGGCGCCTCCGGCGGGGGCCTCCCGCTCGGAGGTATCCAACCCCCCGCGTGGGCTGCGGTCCGAGTGTTGGTCGCGTAGTCCCGGATCCCTCATCGCAATCGGCGCCCGGAGGGAATCAGACCGGCCTGGCGGTATCAAGCCGGATCGCTGTCGCTGTGGTGCTGTCGCGTTCGGCTTGACACCGCCAGTCCGGCCTGATTTGGCAAGCCACGCCGATCGCGACGAGGAATCCGGGACAAGACCACTCTGTGGAAAAGCACCAGTGGTGCACATTCTGGTTGG
>NZ_JAAFYZ010000238.1 GCF_018274385.1 Catenulispora pinistramenti
TGAAGAGGCCTGAGTTGCGGCGGGGTTGTGAACACGTAAACCGGCAGCCGACAAACACACCCGCCGACCCGAACCCCGAACCGGCACAACTATGACCGAAGGCCGTAAAAAGCATTTAAAACCCACAGACCAACCGCAACCCGGCCCGCAGCACCGCCGCCCGGGACCGGATCCCGCCCGGCGACCGGCGCGTCACGAACTACCGGGCAAGAGTTGCCTGACACGGCACCGCCCATCGGCGCCCACCAGATCAGCGCCTACAACCAGCCACGCTTGGCCGCACGCGCCCCGGCCTCGAATCGCGAACCGGCTTCGAGGCGGCGCATCAGATCCTCCATGCGGCGCTTCACCGTCCGGACCGAGACACCCAAGCGCTTGGCCGCGGCCTCGTCGGTCAGTCCGCCGGACAGGAGCTTCAGCAGCTCGGCTTCGGAGTCGGTCAAACCGGTGGCCGCGTCGGAGGGCGGCGTGGGCTCCAATGGGGCGGCGCCGTCCCACAGCCGGTCGAAGAGTTCGCACAACGCCCTGACCATGCCGGGTACGGTGGTCAGGATCGCGCCGGTTTCCCGGGACTCCGGGTCGAAGGGCACCACGGCGCTGGTGCGGTCCACGATCAGCAGCCGTATCGGCACCGCTGCGGCGGTGCGGACCTGGGCGCCGAGGGCGAGCATCGCGCGTTCGTAGGCCAGCGCGGTCGCGTTGGAGCGGATGGCTTCGTGGCACACGATCCGCAGTCGGACGCCGCGCGCGGTGAGGTCCTCGTCGAGTGGGCGGGAGGCCTGCAACGCCTCCGCGGGCATCACGTTCGGGACGATCGAGCAGACTTCGTTGTCCGCGGCGTAGAGCAGCGACTCCATCAGCGTCTGGATGTCGTCCAGTGCGGTGATCTGCTCCACGCCGCCGGGCATCTGCGATCGGCGCCGTGTTACCGACTCGTTGAACGCCACCGCGGCCGCCTGGCCCGCGAGCAGGGCCTCGCGGCGGGCCGCGAGTTCGGCTTCCTGGCGCCGTAGCAGCGCCGCGACGCCGCGTTCCAGACTGACCGGATGCCACCGGTCCGGGTTCTGCCGGGACTTGCGTAGCAGGGCCAGGTCGGCGAGTCGGTCCAGGGCCGCGCCGATCTGGGCCTGGGTGAGGCCCGAGGACTCGGCCAGGGCTGCGTATTCGAGCGCCGGCTCCGCCAGGAGCGCCCGGTAGACCTGTTCCGACGCCGCGTCGAGGCCCAGTCCTTGCAGCATCCGACTCCCAGTTCCGATAGGTATCCCGCCGCCGGGCACCGCGCCGCTCCGCACCGCCCGGTATCCCGCCGCGCGTGAGGATACGTGACCCGATCGTGCCATGGCACGTTCGTGCCAACGGCCGCCCCTTCCCCGGGCACGTTGGGTGCTGGAAACATCACCTCTCAGGACCGACAAGGCCCTGATTGGGGGGGACGGCCGGGTGGCGTGGGGCGGCACCCGGCCGAACCGTGCCCGCGCTGCCCGAGCGCCTGTCAGGCAGGCGTCCGGTGGCCGTCAGCCGGCACCGCTGCGGCCAGCATCTCCCGCGCTACGCCGCGCAGCAGCCGCACCAGCTCAAGCGGCGCGGCCGCCTTCGCGTCGGCGCGGGTGGCGACGCTGACGATGCGGCGGGTCGGTCCGTCGGGGCCGAGGCTGGTGACCGTCACGCCGGGGACGGGGCCGGTGACCGTCAGCCGGGGCAGGACCGCCATCCCGACGCCCTGCGCGATCATCGACAACACCACGCCGTCGTCGGCGACCTCCAGCGTCGCCTTCGGCAAGAAGTCCTGACGCCGCCACCAATCACGCATGTACGAGGAACAGTTCTCCGGCCAGTCAATCGCCGGCAGGCCGCGGGGCTCCTTGTGCACGGACGGGTAGGCCAGCACGTAGGGCTCCCGCAGCAGCTCGCCGACCACCATGCCGTCCGGCGTCGGCGCGTCGTCATCCAACGTGGCGATCGCCAGATCCGCGCGCCCCTCCTCCACCTCGCCGACAGTCCCGGCCCCCAACTCCGGCACCACCAACACACGCGGCTCCACCCCCGGATACTGCGCCGCGAGCCCCTTCAGCGCGGGCGGCAACAACACCGCCGCCGCACTCCGGAACGCCGCGACGCGCAGCGTGCCGGAGACCGTGCCCCGCTCAGCCCCACGCGCCTCAGCCCCCAGCAACTCCAACTGCCGCAGCACCTGCCGCGCCCGCACCACGGCCCGCTCCCCCGCCGCCGTCGGCCGCGCGCCGGTGCGCCCGCGCTCGAACAGCACGGCACCGACCTTGCGCTCCACAGTCCGCACCGCGTGCGACACCGCGGACTGGCTGGTGCCGGTAGCCTCGGCGGCGGCGGTGAAGCTCCCGGTACGCGCCACAGCGACGAGCAGGCGCAGCTCCGAAGGGGCGAGATCGGTCATGCCGATCACTCTAGGCCGCGGCGGCCGGATCATGAAGCGCGTTCATGGAACGCGGGTATCCAGAAAGGCCGCGATCTACTTCCGACCAGTGGCGCTCTTTACGATCATGAGCATGAACACGAGCCCGACCGCCGGCACTGAAAAGTCCGCCGCGACCACAGCCGGTACCAAGACCGGCGCCGCCGCCGATGCCAATGCCAATGCCAATGCCAACCGCACCGCAGTCAGTAACACCCCCGCGACCTACCAAGCCATCCGCCAAGCCCGCCGCCCCGAAGGCCGCGTCACCCCGGACGACTTCCAGTTCGTCTCCGGCCCGATCCCCGAGCTCGCGCCGGGCGAGATTCTCGTCCACAACCTCGCGCTGTCCGTCGATCCCTACATGCGCGAGGCGATGCACTGGCGCGAATGGGAAAAGGGCTTCGGGCTCGAGGGGCGCGCGCTGGGTCGGGTCCTCGCCTCGCGGGATGCCGAGATCGCGGAGGGCACCATCGTCTTCCACCGCCACAGTTGGGCCACCCACGCCGTGGTCACCAAGGCCGATCTGCGCGTGCTGCCGACCACCGAGGGCGTCCCGCTCACCGCGTACCTCGGCATCCTGGGCGGGACCGGCCTGACCGCGTACGTCGGGCTCAAGCGCATCGCGAAGCTCCAGCCCGGCGAGGATCTGTTCATCTCGGCGGCGGCCGGTGGGGTGGGGACAGCGGCCGCCCGCATCGCGCGGGTGATGGGTGCGCGGCGGCTCATCGGGAGCACCGGGTCCGCGGCCAAGGCGAAGCATCTGGTCGAGCACGTCGGGTTCGACGCCGCGATCGACTACCGCGCCGCGACGCCGCTCGCGGACCAGCTCGGTGCGGCCGCGCCGGACGGCATCGACGTCTACTTCGACAACGTCGGCGGCACCCACCTGGAAGCAGCCATCAGTGTCCTGCGACACCACGGGCGCATCGCCTGGTGCGGCGCGGTCGCGCAGTACAACGACCTCGACAACCCGCCCGCCGCGCCGGCCAACCTCTACGACATCGTCGGCAACGCGCTGCGGCTGGAGGGTTTCCTGGTCCGTGACCACCTCGACGCGCGCGAGGAGTTCGAGGACTTCCTCATCCCGCACATCGTCTCCGGCGCGGTGCCGGTCGACGAGACCGTCGTGCACGGCTTCGCCCACACGGTCGACGCCTTCCTGTCGATGCTCGACGGCGGTAACACCGGAAAGATGGTCGTCACCCTGGAGGACGACTGAGGACGGCTGAAGCCACGACGGCTGAAGCCAGGACGGCTGAAGCCAGGACGGCTGAGGCCAGGACGGCTGAGGCCGGCGAGACTGAGCCTCAGAACAGCCGAGCCCGCCACGCCTCAGGCGACGCGATCCAGATCCGACAAGAGCACCTGGTGCAGCAACGGCCGCCCGCTCACCAGGCGCTCGACCTCGTCCACGACCGCCTCGCCGATCCGCGACAGCTCGTTCCCGATGGAGCCGGCGATGTGCGGCGTGAGGAACACGTTCGGAAGTCGGTACAGCGGCGAATCCGAAGGCAGCGGCTCGGGATCGGTGACGTCGAGCACCGCGCTGATCCGCCCCGACACCAGCTCCTCGGTCAGCGCCTCGGCCTCGATCAGCGCCCCGCGCGAGGTGTTGATCAGCGTGGCCCCGTCGGGGATCAGCGCGAGCCGGCGTCGATCCAGCATCCCGCGCGTCTGCGGCAGATCCGGGGCGTGCAGCGTCACGATGTCGCTGCTGCGCAGCAGATCGTCCAGCGACAACAGCACGGCCCCGAGCTCAGTGGCCTCACTCGGCCCGACATACGGATCGCTCAGAAAGACCTCGAAATCCAGCGGCCGCAACAGTTCCAGCAACCGCCGCCCCACCCGCGAGGCCCCGATGACGCCGACCCGCCGATGGTGGTTGCCCAACGTCTCCCGCCTCCGCTCCCGCTCGGGATCGGGGGCGCCACGCAGGCCGGTGAACACATCCCGCGACACAAATGCGTTCTTACCGGCCAAAAGGATCGCAGCCAGCGTGTACTCGGCGACCGGGATCGCGTTGGCCTGCGCCATCGACGACACCAGAAGCCCGCGCTCCCAGACCGGCTCGGTCACGTAGCCCCGCACAGTGCCGGCCGCATGCAGGACGGCCCGCAACCTCGGCGCGGCGTCCAGAACGCGCTGATCGATCAGCGGGCTGCCCCAACTGGTGATCAGCACCTCGGTCGCGGCCAGCGCCCGCGCCGCGTCCGGCTGCCGGAAGTCGTCCACGACCAGGCAGGCGTCGATGTCGACCGATTCGCGCAGCCGGTCGGTGACCCGGTGTGGGAACAACCGGGGCAGGTTCTCGGGGGTCATCGCGAACAGTGCAGTCATTCGGGCGGTCAAGGTTCTGGCTCCAGGGAAGTGCCGACAACGAAGGAAACTCGCCGCAAGGCACCCTGCCATCGACCACAGGTGGGTGAAAGCAGGGTGCCGACAAGCGGCGATCTGGCTACTGCTCCTCAGGCCTGGCGGCCGCGGGCACCGCCTCAGGCCGTTCACACGTACTGCCGATGGTCACCGACTCCCCGCTCTTCGCGGCGGCGAGCAGCGATTCCATGACGTCGAGCACATGGAACGCGAGCTCGCCGTCGGCCCGATGCGGCCGCCCCTCGGCGAACGCCCGGGCCAGGTCCGAGACCCCGTACCCGCGCGAGGCGTTCCGATACCCGCCGAGTTCGGGAACCGGCTCCCACTCCTTCGCCTCGGCGCGGAAGATCCGCACCTCGCCGTCGAAGCCGTTGGGATCCGGCACCCCCAACGAGCCCCGGGAGCCGTACACCTCGATCCGCGGCAGGTTGCCGGCCCACACCTCGAAGCTCATCACCAGCGTGGACAACGCACCGTTCGCGTGCTCCAGCACCCCGGTGACGTGCGTCTCCACCTCCACCGGGAACACCGTCCCGGCCCGCGGTCCGCTGCCGATGGTCCGGGTCTGCTGGGCGGTGGAGCTCATCCCCACCACGCGCTTCACCGGGCCGAGCAACGTGACCAGGGCCGTGAGGTAGTACGGCCCCATGTCCAGCAGCGGGCCGCCGCCGGGGCGGTAGTAGAACTCCGGCGCCGGGTGCCAGCGTTCGTGGCCCGGGGTGACCATGAACGCGGTCGCGGCCACCGGCACCCCGATGTCGCCGGCGTCCAGCGCGGCGCGCGCCGTCTGGATCCCGGTGCCGAGCACGGTGTCAGGAGCGCAGCCCACGCGCACGCCCGCGTTCTCGGCCGCCGCCAACACCGCCCGCGCCTCGGCGGTGGTGGCCGCCAGCGGCTTCTCGCCGTAGACGTGCTTACCGGCGGCGATCGCGGCGTGCGCGACCTCGGCGTGCGCAGCCGGGATGGTGAGGTTCAGAACGAGGTCGACGTCGTCGGCCGTGTAAAGCTCCTCCGGTTTGGCGATGCGCGCGCCGGGGACGTCGGCCGCCGCGGCAGCCGCGCGGTCGGCGTCCAGGTCGGCGATCGCGGTGATCCGCAGGTTCGTCAGCCGCGGGACGGCCTGGAAGTACTGCCCGCTGATGTTGCCCGCGCCCACCACACCGACGCGCAGGACCGGGCGGTCCTGGTCGGGCTCGGAGCCGCCGGTCACCGGGTCGCCCATGTCAGACCCCTCCTGATCATCGTGTCCACCTCGGGTACTTCCAGGTCGGCCATCCGGTGGCCGACCGCGGTGACGAAGACCCGGCCGGCTCCCCACTGCCGGGTCCAGGTGACCGGCATGACGGCGCCGGCCAGTTCCGGGTTGTCGGGGTCCTCGGCGTAGTCGGTGACCGCGAGGACGTCGACCGCCGGGTCCATGTGCAGGTAGTACTGCTCGGTGGTGACGGTGAACGGCTCTATGCCGGCCATGATCGGGTGGTCGGCGCGTCCGGCCGTCGCGCGCACCTGGTAGGTGGTGAACTCGCGCGGGTGGTGGACGAACTGGCCGCCGGTCATCAGCTGGTAGCGGGTCTCGGTGCGGAAGGCGTCGACGACGCCGCCGTGCCAGCCGGCGAAGCCGGTTCCGGCGCGCACCGCCGCGACCAGGCCGGTGACCTGGTCGCCGGTGATCTGGCCCATCGTCCAGCACTGGACGACGAGGTCGGTGCCGGCCAGCAGGTCGGCGTCGAGGTAGCTGTCCAGGGTGTCGGAGACCGTGACGTCGTAGCCGTCCTCCTTGAGAGCGGCGGCGTACCGGTCGCTCGCCGGGACCGGGACGTGACCGTCCCAGCCGCCGCGGACGACCAGAGCGTGCTTTGTCGTCGAACCCTGATGTGTCTGTACTGTCATTCGTTGTTCTCCACAGGTTGTGCCACTGCTACGCCCCCGCTGCCGGCCGCCGCGCCGCCCGCCACGCCTTCGACCAGGTTCCGTTGCAGAATCGCGAAGACCACCAGGATGGGCAGAGCCACGATGATCGTCGCGGCCGCGACCAGCGGCCACTGCGAGGAATACTGACCGAAGAACGAGAACAGGCCGCGGGTGACCGGCCACAGGCTCTGGTCGTTGAGCATGACGAGGGGCAGGATCAGGTTGTTCCAGCCGGCGACGAAGCCGAAGATGCCGAAAGTGGCCAGCGCCGGCTTCATCTGCGGGACGATCATCGTGAAGATGTAGCGGATGTATCCGCAGCCGTCCAGCGCCGCCGCCTCGTCCATCTCGCGCGGGATGGTCTTGATGTAGCCGACGAAGAAGAAGAATCCGGCGCCGGTCAGCGAGGTCATGATCAGGTAGCCGATCCGGCTGTTGTACGTGCCGATCTTCTGCGCCTCGATGAACAGCGGGATCAGCCCGGCGGGCAGGAACCCGGAGAACACGAAGAACCCGTACAGCACGTTGGAGTGCCTGAACCAGCCACGGGAGATCGGGAACGCCAGGAACACGCCGAGAATCAGGGTGATGATGTCCGGGATGATCGCGTACAGCAGGCTGTTGACCATCTCGTTGGAGAAGTCGCCCTCGCTCCAGGCGTCGCTGAAGTTGGAGAACGTCCACGGATGCGGCAGCCCGGTCGGGTTGTTCAGGAACTCGTTGTTCGTCTTGAACGCCTGGAGCGCCAGGTAGATCAGGGGGAGCGCGAAGAAGCCCACTGAGATGACGATGCAGACCAGCTGCAGCCCGCCGGTGCGGGCGATCTCCTTCAACCGCAGACTCACAACGTCACCTCCCTGCGGCGCAGGAAGAACAGCAGCGCGCTGCCGATCACCAGCGTGATGAGGAACTGCGCCACGGCCAGCATCGAGCCGTAGCCCAGGGACGGGTTCACCCCGAACGCCGTGTCGAACATGTACATGCCGAGCGTCTTGGTGCCGTAGTGGCCGTCCGTCAGTACCCTGATGAGCGCGAACTCACCGACACACCCCATCGCCGTCAGGAAGACGTTCACCGTGGTGGCGTTCGCCAGCAACGGCCAGGTGATGTGCCGGAAGGTCCGGAACCGGCCGGCGCCGTCCAGCGAGGCGGCCTCGTACAGCTCCGGCGGGATCCGCCGCAGCGCCGCGATGTAGACCAGCATGGTGTAGCCGCTGAACATCCAGACGTTGATCATGATGACCAGCCACAGGGCCCAGTTCTGATCGCCCAGGAAGGCGCTGGTCGAGCCGAACAGGCCGTGGTACATCGGCTCGGCCGGTCCGTTCTGCGGGTCGAAGACCAGCGAGAACAGCACGCCGACGATGGTCACCGAGAACACCTGCGGCATGAAGATCAGGGCCCGGTAGAGCCCGAATCCCTTGCGCCGGTGCCGCAACAGCAGCGCCAGCCCGAGCCCGATCGCGATCTGCAGGATCGTGACCCCGGCGACGTACTTCAGCGTCACCACCACGGAGCTGGAGAAGTCCGACCACGAGCTGTTGAAGGCGTTGCTGTAGTTGCACATCCCGCAGAAGTGCAGCGGGGTGCCTGGGAAGCCGGAGTATTCGGTGAACGAGAAGAAGACGGTCGACACCGACGGGAACAGGCCGAAGACCAGCCAGCCGATCGTGGGCACGGCGATGGACGCCCAGGGCAGCCACCGCCGTGTCCGCCTTGTGCCAAAGGGGATGGTGCTCACAGGTCAGTGCCCCGCTGCCGACTTGTAAGCGTCCGCTGCTTGCTTGAGTGCCGAAGCCGGGGACTGGGAACCGAACGGCTGCATCTTGGTCCGGTCGATGTCACCGGCGACCGTGGGGAACTTGGTGGACGTCCAGGGCTGCTCGAGGTTCGGGTAGCCCTCCGAGGCGTGCGCGGCCAGCCAGTCCGTCCAGGGCAGCGTGGGAGTCGGCACCGACGGTTCGGTGGAGATCGATCCGGTGGCCTTCAGCCAGGCCGCGTAGTTGTCCGGCTGGGTGAACAGATCGAGCCATTGCATCGCCAGCGTCTGGTGCTTGGACCACGTCGGGACCACCCAGGACAGGTCCGGGGCGAGCGCGGCGCGGTTCCAGCTGGCGTCGTCGGCACCCGGCATCGCCATGAACCCGAAGTTCAGGCTCGGGTTGTCCTGGGCGATGGTGTTGCCGTCATAGGAACCGTCGAAGAAGAACGGGAAGTCGTTGGCCTTGGCGGCCCAGACGCCCGGCGCCGACTGCGCGGGCACACCCGCGGCGTTCGGCTCCATGTAGGTCAGGATCTTCTCGTAGCGCTGGGCGGTGTCGGCGTAGACCGGGTCGGTCCAGCTCTGCGCGCCGCTCCAGAAGTCCTCCGCTCGCTTCTCCCACAGCGCTGGGGCGTCGGCACTGGGCTTGTCCTGCATCAGCAGCTGGTTCATGATGCCGAACCACGGGATGCTCTGGTAGCCGTCCTTGCCGGCCACGTACAGCGGCGTGACGCCCTTCGACTTCAGGGTGTCCATCTCGCTGATGAACTGGCCGTACGTGGTGGGGACCGACAGGCCGTACTTGGCCAGCAGGTCCTTCTTGTAGAACATGCCCGAGTTGTTCACGTACTCGGCCGTCATCACGCCGTAGATACCGTTGTTGTAGCCCATGGCGTACTTCTGCGCGGCCGGATCGAACCGCTTCATGAACGGCTGGTTCGACAGGTCCACGAACTGCCCGGACTGGACCAGCGCCGGGGTGCCCTGCGGGATGATGCCGGTCGAGGCCGGCGGGTAGGCGTGCGGGGTCGGCGGGAACTGGGCCAGCACGTCCACGCTCTTGGCGGACACCAGGCTCTGCCACAGCGTCGGCCACGCGTTTCCGGCGGTCGGCGCGGTCTGCATCTTGACCTTGACGCCCGGGTGCTGCTTCTCGAACTCGGCGTTCACCTTCTCGGTCTGGCTGACGGCGGCCGGGTTCGTCCACATCGCGATGGTGAGCGTTTGGGACGATCCGGAACCACTGCCGCCGCTGCTGCCGCAGGCGGCCAAGCCGGCGGCGAGCGGCAGCGCGGCGACCACCGCGAGGGCGCGGCGGGATCGCCTGGATTGCAAATACATTGATCTGGCCATGACGGCTCCTCGGAGAAGAGTTGGGAGGTCACAGCCGACGGGCGGGCACCGCGTTTCACGGCGGTGTGGCGAAGTCCTGGAGGTGCCCCGAAGTATCGGATCCGATCAGCGGCCCGGTCAAGGCTTGGCGGCGTCAAAAGACTTCTCTGACAAGCTGAACCGTTAAAGCGGTGATCTTCAAGTGTCATAACCGCAGATCAGAGCGGTCCAAGGTACTGGGGTGATGAGAAGGCTTGTCGGACTAACACTCTTGGAGTTACATACCCTTCACGTCGCCGACGGCGCGTGTCCTGGAGGAAACAACCCACCGGCCATCCGAGAACCCCTGAAGGGGGAACTGATGCTGCGCACGGTTCGACGCGGAGCGGTCCCACTCATATGCGGCCTGGCTGCGAGTGCGGTCCTCACGCAGTACGCGACCGCCAGCCCCGCACCAGCACGCCCGGCGGCAGCCCACGCCGCCCCGGCCCCGGCCGTCCAGTCCGCCGACGCCCGCCACGGCGGCGCTTCGGACTACTGGGCCAGCCAGTTCCAGTTCGACAACAACGGCACGCCGTGGTCGACGGCGGACTTCGCGGCCATCAAGGCCAAGGGCATCGACCGCGCCGAGCTGAACATGCCGTGGTCGAAGCTGGAGCCGGCGCGCGGCACCTTCGACTTCTCCGAACTGGACCAGGAGTTGGCCAACGCCACGGCCGCCGGCGTCGAGCTGGTGCCGATCTTCTGGCAGTCCGGCTGGCGCGGCAGCCCCGCGACCTTCGAGACCGACCACGAGGTGACCAGCACCGGGGCCACCGGTGTCGCGCTGGCGTGGTGGGACCAGACCGAGCAGAACGACTACTTCACCTACGTCACCCAGACCGTCGCGCACATCACGCACAGCCCCGGCTACGGCGGCTCGTTCATGGACTACGGCCACCTGGACGCGCAGTGGCTGGACAGCCCCGGCGAAGGCGGCTGGGCGCCGGCGGACATCGCCTACTTCCAGACCCACTGGCTGCCGGCCACCTACAAGACCATCAACGCCTTCAACACCAAGTACAAGACCGCCTACACGTCCTTCAGCCAGGTACCGGCCGCACTCCCCGGTGCCCCGCTGGACAGCGTGTACCAGGCCTTCCGACAGTGGAGCGTGCAGGACACCTACGACCGGCTCACCGCAGCCGTCCGCAAGGTCAGCGACGGGCCGCTGTTCTACTACTTCGGCGGGCACATCTCCAACGCCCCGCAGCTGGGCAACCTGCCCGACATCTTCTTCGAGCTGGCCCGCAAGTACCACGCCACCGTCGTCGAGGACGCCGCCAACTCCGCGGGCCTGAGCCTGCTGTTCGGCAGCCTGGGCCGCGCCTACCACGTCCCGGTCGCCCAGGAGTGGACGGTGTTCGGCACCGACGACCAGATCCCCGCCGAGGCGGCGGACTGGCTGTCCTCCTACGCGATGACGCTGCCGACCGGCGGCGGCGAGGACTTCTTCATCCACGACGGCACCGACAAGGACGTCATCGGCTACCCGATCTACACTTCCTGGCTGCCGGTATTGCAGAAGATCTCCGGCTCCTACCCGACGCAGCCGGTCGCCGTCTACGTCGACTACTCGCAGGCCCGCGGCAACGACAACGGCGGCAGTCTGAACAACGTCGAAAACGACATCACCGCGCTGTGGGACGGCTACCAGGCCGGCTTCGCCGTGGTCACCAGCGAGGAGCTCGCGAACCACGCCGACAGCCTGTCGCACTACCGCGCGGTGCTGCCGATGAACGGCTCGGATGCCAACGTCGCCGCCTACCAGAAGGCCGGCGGAACGGTGCTCAGCAACGGATCCCAGCTCCCCCAGTACGCCCCGGCCTACGCTGACCTGACCAGCCAGCACGCGTTGCAGGTGGTCCCGGCCACCGCCTTCGACCACCGCAGCGCCGCGATCACCCTCGGCGAGGTGAACTCGAACTTCGGGTACACCGGCTCGGTCACGCTGCACCCGAACGGCCTGAACCTGGTCAAGGGCAGCTATCACATCGTGGACGCGCTCACCGGGCAGGTCCCGGCGCAGAAGGCGCTCTCCGACGGCAGCGTGTGCGTGCCGGTCACCATGCAGTCGGCCCAGCTCGACCAGTGGTCGATTCTGCCCGGCGCGGCCCCGGCCGGCACCCCGGTCCCGGCGACGTGCCCGGCCGCCGGCGGCGGCGCGACGTCGATCACCGGCACCGCCGGCCAGAGCGGCGGCGGCCTGATCTTCCTGTCGGTCGGCGCCACCGGCCAGGGCGCCGACGGCAACCTGACCCAGGTGACCCAGGACGGCCAGACCGCTTACCAGACCTGGACCAGCGCGCAGAGCGGAGTCACCCCGGCCAACATCTACCTGCAGCTCGACCCGTCCAGCGCGGTGGCCAAGGCCTCGACGGTGACCGCGAAGGTCACCTACTGGTCGGTCGCCGGACAGGGATTCCAGGTGCAGTACGACTCCCCCGGCGCCCCGTACTTCGGCGGCCCGACGGTGGCCGGCAGCGGGACCGGCAGCTGGCAGACCGCGACCGTCACGCTGACCAACGCGCAGTTCGCCGAACTCCAGAACCTGTCAGCCGACCTCCGGCTGGCCGTCTCCGATCCGACCAAGCCGCTGTATGTCAGCAGCGTGACTCTGTCCACCACCGGCTGACCCACGGCACCAGACGGACTTGAAGCACCTCAAGCACTGAAGCTCCACTGTTTCGAAGGGACCGCCCCAACGTGCACGACGACCGCAAACTGGTAGAGGACCGCATCACGCGGTATCTGAGCCACGTTCTCCATCCCGCTCTCCACCCCGAGCGCACCGCGCTGACCGTCAGCGCCTGGCAGGTCCCCGGCGAACCCGTACCGGTGGCCGAGGCCCTCGCCGTGCCGCCGGCCGAATACCGGCCGTTCGCGATCGGCGAGACCTGGGGCGGTCCCTGGTCCACCACCTGGTTCCGGTTCACCGGCACCGTCCCGGCCGAATGGGCCGGGCGGCGCGTGGAGGCCGTGTTCGACCTCGGCTTCGACCCGAACCGCGGCCCCGGCGGCCAGGCCGAGGGCCTGGTCCACACCCCGGACGGCCGAGCCCTGCACGGCCTGCACCCGATGAACCGCGACGTGTTGGTCAGCACCAGGGCTGAAGCCGGTGCCGCCGTTGAGTTTCTGGTCGAGGCCGCCGCCAACCCCGGCATCGAGAGCGCGCACGGCCGCAACACCCACTTCGGCGACCGCGCCACGGCCGGCGAGGACCCGCTGTACCGGCTGGTCTGCGCCGACCTCGCGGTCCGCGACGACGAGGTCTGGCACCTGATCCACGACGTGGAGGTGCTGGACCAGCTGATGCGCGAGCTGCCGCTGGAAGGTCCGCGCCGACACGAGATCATGCGCGCGCTGGCCCGGGCCGCGGACGCCACCGACCCGCGCGACGTGGCCGGCACGGCGGGCGCGGCGCGCGCCGAGCTCACCGAGGTCCTGTCCCGGCCGGCGCACGCCTCGGCGCACAAGATCGCCGGAGTCGGCCACGCGCACATCGACTCGGCATGGCTGTGGCCGCAGCGCGAGACGATGCGCAAGTGCGTCCGCACCTTCAGCAACGTGCTCTCGCTCGCCGAGGAGTACCCGGAGCTGGTCTTCGCCTGCTCCTCGGCGCAGCAGTACGCCTGGGTCAAGAAGTCCCGGCCCGAACTGTTCGAGCGAATCCGCAAGGCGGTCGGCGAGGGCACCTTCGTCCCGGTCGGCGGCATGTGGGTGGAGGCCGACGGCAACATGCCCGGCGGCGAGGCACTGGCCCGCCAGCTGGTCTACGGCCGCCGCTTCTTCAAGGAGGAGTTCGGCATCGAGCAGGACGGCGTCTGGCTCCCGGACTCCTTCGGCTACACGGCCGCCTACCCGCAGCTGGCCCGGCTGGCCGGCGCCGAGTGGTTCCTGTCGCAGAAGCTGCACTGGAGCGAGACCAACGAACTGCCGCACCACACCTTCGCCTGGGAGGGCATCGACGGAACCAGGATCCTGACCCACTTCCCGCCGATCGACAGCTACAACGCCGAATTCACCGGCCGCCAGCTGGCCCACGCGCAGTCCAACTTCCGCGACAAGGGCACCGCCACAGTGTCCCTGGCCCCCTTCGGCCACGGCGACGGCGGCGGCGGCCCCACCCGCGAGATGCTGGAGAAGGCCCGCCGCCTGCGCGACCTGGAAGGCTCGCCGCGGGTGGAGGTCCAGAACCCGTCGGAGTTCTTCGCCGAGGCGCGCGCCGAGTACCCGAACCTGCCGGTCTGGCGCGGCGAGCTGTACCTGGAGTACCACCGCGGCGTGTACACCAGCCAGGCCCGGACCAAGCGCGGCAACCGGCGCTCGGAGGCGCTGCTGCGGGAGGCCGAGCTGTGGTCGGCCACCGCCGCGGTGCGGGCCGGGGCGGCTTATCCGCACGAGGAGCTGGACGATCTGTGGCAGCAGGTGCTGCTGCATCAGTTCCATGACATTCTGCCGGGGACCTCGATCGCTTGGGTGCACCGGGAGGCCGAGGCGGTTTACGGGCGGATCCACGAGCGGTTGGAGGCGGTGATCGCTGAGGCTGCCGCGGCGCTGGCCGGGAACGCTGACGGCAACACAACAACTGTGCTCAACGCGGCGGCGCACGACCGCCACGAAGTGGTCTTGCTGCCGTCCGAATCCTCTGACGGCGCGACTATGCAGGTTCTGGCCGATGGCCGGGTCGCGGCGCTCGCCGAGGTTCCCGCACTGGGTATCAGTGGTCTGCTTTCCGAGCTTGGCGGGCTCGCACCGGTCGTCGTCACCGCCTCCGATGGCGGATACCGGTTGACCAATGGCCTGATCGAGGCGCGCATCGACTCCGACGGCCTCCTGCGCTCCGTCCGAGACCTCGCCCTGGGCCGCGACGCGATCGCCCCGGGCGGCGCCGGCAATCTCCTCCAGCTGCACCGCGATCAGCCCAACCTGTGGCCCGCGTGGAACCTGGAGCGCCACTATCGCAATGTCCGTACAGATCTCGTCGGCGGCGCAACGCTGAGCCTCATCGATGAGGGCCCGCTGGTGGCGACCGTCCGCGTCGAGCGGTCCTTCGGCCAGTCGCATCTCACGCAGGACCTGCGCCTGGCGGCCGGTTCGCACCGCCTGGACGTCGTCACCGACATCGACTGGCGCGAGCGGGACACGGTGCTGAAGTCCGCGTGGGAGCTGGACGTGCACGCCGAGAACACCAACGCCGAGATCCAGTTCGGCCACGTCACCCGCCCGACCCACGAGAACACCTCGTGGGACGCGGCCCGCTTCGAGGTCTACGCGCACCGCTGGATCCACGTCGGTGAGCACGGCTGGGGCACGGCGCTGGTCACCGACTCGACCTACGGCTACGACGCCACCCGGCAGACGCGGCCCGAGGGCGGGACCACGACGACCGTGCGGCTGACGCTGCTGCGCGGCCCGGACTCCCCGGATCCGACGGCCGACCTCGGACAGCACCGCTTCTCCTACGCGGTCGTGCCCGGCGCCGACACCCGCGCCGCCCTGGCCGAAGCGCACGCGCTGAACCTGCCGCTGCGCGCCGCTTCCGCCGGGAGCGGTTCCCGGCCGCTGGTCACGGTCGACAACTCCGCTGTGGTCGTGGAGGCCGTCAAGCTCGCCGACGACCAGTCCGGCGACGTCGTGGTCCGCCTCTACGAGTCCCGGGGCGGCCGGGCTTCGGCCCGCGTCAGCCTCGGGTTCCCGGTGCGCACCGCGACGGTCACCGACCTGCTGGAGCGGCCGGACACCCCGTCGGCGATCGAGAACGGCGCGTTGGACCTGACGCTGCGTCCCTTCCAGATCCTCACCCTGCGGCTGACCCCCGGTTCGTTGGATGGCTGAGATGCCCTCTGCCGGCGCGGCCCCGGGTGCCGACGGGCACTCGGTGCTGCGCCGGTGGGCCGACGGCGACGGTCAGCAGGCGTTGCGCGCGTCGATCGTGCTGCTGGCCGCCGAGGGGCTGCGCAACGCCGACATCGCGCGGCGGCTGGGCGTCTCGCGGCAGACCGTGAGCACCTGGCGCAAGCGGTACGCCGTGGAAGGGATCGACGGGCTGCTGGACCGGGCCCGCACCGGCCGGCCCTCGGCGGTGGACGAGGGCGAGATCGTGGCCAGCATCCTGACGTCCACCCCGGACGCCCGGACCTCGC
This sequence comes from Catenulispora pinistramenti, assembly GCF_018274385.1. GTDB lineage: Bacteria > Actinomycetota > Actinomycetes > Streptomycetales > Catenulisporaceae > Catenulispora > Catenulispora pinistramenti. The sequence goes on from NZ_JAAFYZ010000238.1 coordinate 15,995, forward strand.
GGATGGTGGCCCGCCGGCTCGGCTGCTCGCACACCGTGGTCGCCGAGACCCGGCACCGCTGGAACCTGACCGGCAGCCGGCTGACCGTCCCGCAGATCCCGGTGACGCCGGCGCTGGAGCCGAGCGACCTGTGGCCGGTCGGGCTGCACCTGGACGCCGGGTGCACGGTGCTGGTGCTGGCCGGCCGCTCGGTGGCCTCGGTGCCGCCGGCGGCCGCCGAACCGGCCGTGGATCCCTATGCGCTGGCCGCCGTCGGCAACGCCCTTGCCGAGGCGACGGCGGCTGCGGAAGGCGAAGCCGCCGGGGCCGGGGCTGGGGCTGGGGCTGGGATCGCTTTCCTC
>NZ_JAAFYZ010000239.1 GCF_018274385.1 Catenulispora pinistramenti
ACCCAAAAAAGCTCCACCCGCTAGCCGCACCCTCCCAGCCACGACTCACACCCGCGCGAGCACCGCGTCCAGCGGATAGGGCACCCGATCCAACGGCACCGTCTCGGCCAGCAACCGCGCCCAGCGCTCCTTGCCCCCGGACCGGCCGCCCATCATCCGCCGTAGCTGGTGGACCAGGGTCTTGTCGCGCATCGCCGGCTGGCGCTGAAGCGTGCGGAACGAGCGCTGCTCCCCTTCGGCCGCGACCAGGGCCAGTACCTGCTCGGCCCCGACGGCTCGGATGAGTTCGTCCTCCAGGTCGGTGCGGCATACGAAGAAGCCGAACTCCTCCAGGTCCTCGGTCTTCGGCCCGGGTGTGAGGCCGGCGCGCTCCAGGCCCAGCCGGAAGAAGCGTTCCTCGGCCTCGTCGAACAGCCCGGCCAGCTTCAGGGCGCGGCCCTGGGGGCCGTAGTCGTGCAGATACCGCGCGGCGTTCGTGGCGCCGTCCATCGCGACCACCTCGATGCCGTCGGCGTCCAGGTCACGGGCTCGGCGCCGGGCCAGCGCGCGCAGGGCCGCCTGGTCGCTCACTCCCTCGACAAGGATGGCCGCGCGCATGGGTCGAGGATAGATCAGCGGCCGGTCAGATGCTGAGGATAAGTGCCAGCGGCACCAGCACTAGCGCCAGGACCAGCAGGAGATAGCCGCTGAACGCCGCGGCGTACCCGATCAGGTAGCGCAGCGGATGCTCGGGGACGGCCGACTCGAGGCCGCCGTCCACCACATCGCCGAACATCGCCCCCAGTACCGCCGCCACCACCAGGCTCGCGCCGACGAAGCCCAGCACCGCGCCGCGCAGGTCCCCGCCGGCGCCGTCCGGTCCCCACCCTGACGCCCAGTACAGCAGCCAGGCGCCGGCCCCGGCCACCGGCGGCCCGCCATACAACGCGGTCATATGTACCACCGACTGCGTCTTGTGCCGGGACATCGCTGACAACGCGCGCTTCATGCGGGCCACCGTACGTTCCGGCGACGCGCGGGAGACCGGAGGACTCACGTCACCGGCTACGTATTCGGCAGTTGATACATTCCTGACCGACGCAATCGACGCAATCCGGCCTCTGGACGATCCGCCGCCGCGGATCGAAGCTCTAAGAAACACATCGATCCGAGGAGTCGCACATGTTCCCCATGGGCCTGGTCATCCTCATCGCCGCCGTCATCGCGGTCGCGCTGGTGTTCATCTGCCTGATCGACGCGCGATCGGACCGTTAGCGCCGCCTCAGCGCCGCCTCTAGCCCCGCCTCGCCCGCGGGTTCAGCCGCACGAAAGCGTCCCAGTACGTCGCCGGGAACAGCCGCGCCAGCAGGTCCGGCACCCGCGCCGACATCGCGATCAGCACCCGGCCCCGGCGCCGCCGCACGCCCTCGATGATCCGGGCGGCGGCCCGGTCGGCCGGGTACGTCAGAACCTTGTTGAAGGCGCGCATCGCCTTCTCGCTGCGCTCCTGGTCGGCGCCGGAGGCCACCCGCGCGTCCAGCGCGATGCGGGTCTTGATGCCGCCGGGGTGGACGCAGGTCACGCCGACCTCGCCGGCCAGCTCGTGCCGCAGCGCCTCGGTGAAGCCGCGCAACGCGAACTTGCTGGCCGAGTAGGCGGTCTGGCCGGGCGGGGCGATCAGGCCGAACAGGCTGGAGGTGTTCACGACGTGACTGCCGGCCGACTCGCGCAGCCGGGGCAACAGGGCACGCGTCAAGGCGACCGGCGCGGCGAAGTTGACCGCCATCACCCAGTCGAACTCCTCGGCCGAGGTCTGCGCGAAGGTCCCGGCCAGCGCCACACCGGCGTTGTTGATCAGCAGGTTGACGACCGGTTCGGCGGCCAGGATCTCGGCGGCCAGCTTGGCGACCGCGTCGGCGTCGGACAGGTCGGCGACCAGAGTACGCACCCTGACTTCCGGACGGCGCCTGGTCACGGTCTGCGCGACGCTGGCCAGCCGCTCGGCGTCCCGGTCCACCAGCACCAGGTGCGTTCCCTTGAGCGCGAGGCCGTAGGCCAGCTGCTCCCCCATACCGCCGGCCGCGCCGGTGACCACCGCGACCGCCCCGTTGAAACGGAACGGTGCGAGTTTCGGCGTGACACCCGCAGCACCCGCAGCACCTTCAGCCATCAGAGCCCACCTTCGTCTTCTCCCGCCGCGTGGGACGCAACGTCCGATCCAGATCCGTCCGCATCGTGGAGGCCGCGTCCAGAATGTAGTTCTGCCGCACCCGCCACGGACTGCGGTGCCCGGCGCGCGGGAAGTCCTGGATCGAGCGCTGGATGTACCCCGAACTCAATGTCAGCAGTGGCCGCTCGCGCAACGTCCCGTCAGGCACCGGCACCACCGACGAGTACCCGCGCTCCGTCATATGGTTCAGCACCTTGCACACCAGCCGTGACGTCAGGTCCCCGCGCAGCGTCCACGAGGCGTTGGTGTAGCCGATGCACACCGCGAAATTCGGGATCCCGGTGACCATCGCCCCGCGCCACACGAACTGCTCGCCCAGCGGCACCTCGACGCCGTCGACCCGCGGCGCGATCCCGCCGAAGGCCAGCAGCCGCAGCCCGGTCGCGGTGACCACCACGTCCGCCTCCAGCACCTTGCCCGACTTCAGCCGGATCCCCTCCGGCACGAACGTCTCGATGTGCTCCGTGACCACGTCCGCTTTCCCCCCACGCAGCGCCCGGAAGAAGTCGGCATCCGGCGCCACGCACACCCGCTGCTCCCACGGGTTGTAGCTCGGCGTGAAGTGCTCGCGCACCATCGCCTCGTCCCGCACGGCCCGCTGGGTGAGCTTGATGAACATCTTGCGCGCAGCCGCGGGCCGGCGGGCGCAGAACTGGTTCACGAGCACCGTCATGGTGACGTTCTTCGCCCGGATGATCCGGTGCGCGACCTTCGGCGGCAGCGCCGCCCGCAGCCGGTCGCCCAGCTTGTCCCGGCTCGGCAGCGCGACGATCCAGCTCGGCGAGCGCTGGAGCATGGTGACGTGCTCGGCCTGCCGCGCCAGCGATGGCAGCAGCGTGATGGCCGTCGCCCCGCTGCCGATGATGACGACGCGCTTGCCGGTGTAGTCCAGGTCCCGCGGCCAGAACTGCGGGTGCACGACCGTGCCCCGGTAGTCCTCGACACCGGGGAAGTCGGGCGTGTAGCCACTGTCGTAGTCGTAGTACCCCGCGCAGGAGTAGAGGAAGTTGCAGGTCATCGTGCGGCGCTCGACCCCGCCCTGCTCCGAGGCCTGCTCGACGGTGACGGTCCACCGCCCCTGCTCGCTGGACCAGTCGGCGCCCACCACCTTGGTCCGGAACCGTATCTTGTCCTCGATCCGGTACCGCTCCGCAGTCCTGCGGATGTACTCCAAGACGGTGTCCCCGGCGGCGATGGACTTCGACTCGCGCCACGGCCGGAACGAGTACCCCAGCGTGTACATGTCGGAATCCGACCGCACGCCGGGATACCGGAACAGGTCCCACGTCCCGCCGATCGCGTCCCTCGCCTCCAGGATCACGTAGCTGCGCCCCGGGCATTCAGTCTGCAGCCGATACCCGGCCCCGATCCCGGACAGCCCCGCGCCGACCACGACCACGTCGAAGTGCTCCATGGCCCTCAGTGTGGCCGACATCGCTTTACGCGGCAAGGGTCGGTGTAAAGAAAATATCAGCCGACCAGTGCGAACGCGGTCAGTACGGCTAACCGAGATGCCGGCCGTGCAGGTGGTGCCTGCGGATGCGCGCGATGGTCCGATGACGGCGGACTTTGCCATGCCGTCGCCGGCTCTTCTGCTTCTGGTTCACGGACGTCCCCTTTCGCAGAGTTCGAATGACTCGAACTTAGTCACGGGACGTGCACAGTCAATACCTGTGCGAGATCGAGCCGAGCTGGATCAGCCCGAGCGGGGTCGCCGCTGTTCCGGCTGCCGTTCCGGGCCGCCGTTGCCGTTCCGGGCCGCCGTTGCCGTTCCGGGCCGCCGTTACCGGTCGGCGCCGCCCAGCACCGGATCCACCGAGGCCACCACCGCCACGACATCGGCGAGCATCCCGCCCTCGGCCATCGCCGGGACCGCCGCCAGATGTGTGAACGAGGGGTCGCGCAGGTGCACGCGGAACGGCCGCGTCCCGCCGTCGCTGACCACATGCGCGCCGAGTTCCCCGCGCGGGGACTCCACGGCCGAGTACACCTGCCCGGCCGGCACCGCGAAGCCCTCGGTCACCAGCTTGAAGTGGTGGATCAGCGCCTCCATCGACTGCGCCATGATGTGCCGCACCCACTCCTCGGAGGTCCCGAGGCCGTCGGACGACCCCAGGGCCAGCCGGGCCGGCCAGGCGATCTTCGGGTCCGCGAGCATCACCGGGCCGGGCTCCAGCCGGTCCAGGGCCTGGCCGATGATGCGCAGCGACTCGGCCATCTCGTTGAACCGCACCACATAGCGGCTGTAGGCGTCGCACCCGGTCTCGGTCGGCACGTCGAACTCGTACGTGTCATAGCCCAGATACGGCTCCGCCTTCCGCAGATCGTGCGGCAGCCCGGTGGCCCGCAGCATCGGGCCGGTGACGCCCAACGCCATACAGCCGGCCAGATCCAGATACCCGACACCCTTGGTCCGGCCCTGGAACACCGGGCTGCCGTTCAGCAGGCGCTCGTAGTCGCGCAGCCGCTTGGGGAACTCGGCGATCAGGGTCCTGATGTCCTCGACGACCCCGTCCGGCAGATCCTGCACCAGCCCGCCGGGCCGCACGTAGGCGTGGTTCATCCGGTTGCCGGTGATCGTCTCCAGGATGTCCAGGATCGGCTCCCGGTCCCGGAACCCGTTGGTCATCACCGTCGTCGCGCCCAGTTCCATGCCGCCGGTCGCGATCGCCACCAGGTGCGAGGAGATCCGGTTCAGCTCCATCAGCAGGACCCTGATGACCTCGGCGCGCGGCGGCACGTCCGCCTCGACGCCGAGCAGCGCCTCGACCGCGCGGCAGTACACGGTCTCGTTGAACAGCGGCATCAGGTAGTCGGCGCGGGTCAGGAACGTCACGGCCTGGGTCCAGTTCCGGAACTCCAGGTTCTTCTCGATCCCGGTGTGCAGGTACCCGATCCCGCACCGGGCCTCGATGACGCTCTCGCCCTCGATCTCCAGGATCAGCCGCAGCACCCCGTGCGTGGAGGGGTGCTGCGGCCCCATGTTGACGATCAGCCGGTCCTCACCGCCCGGCCCGGCCCCCGGCTGGCGTTCGGCGTCGCGCAGGACTTCGTCCCAGTCGTACACATGGGTGATTTGTCCGCGTTCGGAGCAATGAAACGACGAGGGGCGGGTACGGCGCGGTGCCGCGTCGAACTCCGCAGGTCGGTCCGGGTGCGGCCGGTGCCCTGAATGGGCGATCACCGACAGCGGATCACCGTCCGCGATATGCCGGGCATCCGATCGCGAAAGCGTCGCTTTCGCGCGTATATTCGAATAGGTTGGACCGTAGCCGGGCGTCCTGCAGGTACTGCCCGGCAGCGCCGATTCGGGCGGGGCGCAGGGTTTGCGCGGTCGTTCTCGCGTCGGGGCACGGCGGTCGGCTGCCGGGGTTCCCGGGACGGTCGGCCGCCGCTTTCCCGGCCTACCGCGCCGCTTCGCAGGCCTCTGCCGGTGTTGCTTACTACTGAGCCAGTGGCTTCGGACGTCAGCAGACCGGGCCGAGCGTGGCGCCGGGCTTGAAGTTGGCCAGGGACTGCCAGGCCGGGGTGTTGGTGCCGTCGATGCGTCCGTAGACCCAGGTGTTGCCGTAGCCGTTGATGGCGTGGCACCAGATGTACATGTGCTGACCGCTGGTGAAGGAGCCGGCGCTGGCACAGGCCGCGTAGGGGCCGGAGCGCATGGTGAAGGTGCCGGTGTCGGCGTAACCGTTGCCGTCCTGCGCCACGACGTGCGTGGTGTGCCAGCCGGTGCAGCCCATATTGGGCTTGCTGGTGCTGACCGGCGGCTTCGGCGGCGTGGTGCTCGTGCTCGGCTTAGGCGGCGCGGGGGTGGACGCCACCGGAGTGGACGGCACGGGCGGCGCGGCGGACGTCGAACCGACCACCGGCGGCGCCGAGGTCGCCAGCGCCCCCGGATTCGAGCTCTGATTCCCCGGCGCACTACTGGCCGGCCCGAGGTTCCCGGCGGGGCTGGTACTCGCCGAGCTGCTCGCGGCCCCGGCGTTGACGTCCTGGCCGTCGGGGCGGGAGGTGGAACCCGCGAGCGGCTGCCCGCCGTCGCGCGCGCCACCGGTCGGGTCGCCGGCGCCGGGGGCGAAGCCGGAGTGGGTGTCGGCGGAGCTGGAAGTGGACGAGGAACCCTGCGCCAGCGAGATGGCGCCGATCGCCACTGCCATGGCGGCCGCGGCGCTGGCGCCGATGATGACGCCACGGCGGCGGCCGGATTCCTGCGGCTCAGGAGCGGATGGGTCCGCCGAGACGTCGTCGGCGGAGGGCTGCTGCGCCAGCGGGATCGGCCACATCGAGGCGGGAGACTGGGGCTCGGGCTGCGATTGGAGCTGAGGCCGCGATTGAGGCTGGGGCTCCGATTGGGGCTGAGGCCGCGATTGGAGCTGGGGCTGGGGCTGCGATTGGGGCTGCGGCCGCGATTGGGGCTGCGGCTCGGACTGCGGCATGTAAGGCATCGATGATGTCGGCGGTATCGGGGCGCTCGGCGAGCCCTGCGACGGCACTGCTGGCTGCGCTGGTGTGGCTGCTGGCGGTGCCGGCGGCTGCGACGCCTTCGGCTGCTGCCGCGGTGCTGACTGCGCGGGAGTCGCCGGCGCCGCCGACTGCATCGCCTGCGCTGAAGCAAGCGGCGGCATCTGTGGCGATCGTGCCGGCCGCGCGGGAGCGGCGGGCGCTGGCTGCTGCGAAATCGGCCCCGCCTGCGACTCCGCCCCGACCCGCGGTATCGGCTGCGTGTGCTGCATCTCCGGCGCCGCCTCGACCCGCGGTATCCGCTGAGTCGGCTCCCCGCCGTCCGGCATCGGCTCGCTGCTGTCCGGCTTCAGGTCCCCGCCGTCCGCCGCCGGCTGCCGCGGCGCGAACCCCGGCGTGCGCGCCGGAATCGCCTGGACCTCCGGCGGGACCGGCCTGGTCGAGGCCAGGAACGGGTTGCTCGGATACAGCGTCGGCGAGGTCGTCGGCGATCCGCTGTATTCCCGTGCCGTCAGCGGCGGCAGCCCTATCGACGTGCCCTGTTTCCGCACGCCCTCCTCGGGTATCGACTCGTTCGGCCCGTCCGTCACAACCCACTCCCCAGTCCGCCTCGCGGCAAAAGCTGGCTGGAGTCTAGTCCTCCGGCGCCGGGCCCGAGCCCCGCGCGTGACAAGAGCTGAGCAACGGGCTCAGCCCGCGGTCCACTCCACCTCGGGTGGCAGCACGCGCGCCGTGAGGGGCTGGCCCTTGGCGTCGGTCAGGCCCAGACGGGCCCGCAGCGTCCCGGAGGCGATCCCGGCCTCGAACACGTCCCGCGGGATGCCGGACAGCATCAGCTTCGAGCGGCAGAACATCGTGTAGCCGCGGTCCTCGCCGATCCGGTTCCACGACAGGTACACGAAGCGCCCGCCGATCCCGTCCTGGACGTGCCGGCCACGCAGTGTGCGCTCCCCCCGCTTGTTCGTGAACGGCTCGACCGCCAGCTCCCACACCGCCCCGGCGGCGTCCCCGCGCACCGGGTCCAGCAGCTCCTCCGGCTTGTCCCTGACCTGGACTGCTACCACGATCCCCGGAAGACCCGGCAGATCACGTCCTTCGATGCGCAGCAACATGTGACAATGCTCGCACGCCTGAACCCGCCCGCATCCCGGTCAGGCGCACCTTTCACCGCCGCGCGCTGCGTATCCTTTTTCGGTGAACGTTCGAATGGCGGGGGCGGGGGCGGGACGATGACGATCTCCGAAGTCCGGCAGGCGGCCGACGACCACACGGTCGAGTCCTGGCACCGCCGCGAACCCGCGCTCCCGGCGGTGGCCGTCCTCGGCATCGGCCCGGTCGCGGCCGCCCTGACCGAGGCGGCGCACGCGCTGCTGGCCGACGGCGCCAAGCTGCACCTGGTCGCCGACCCCGAGTACCTGGTCGTCCTCGGCGAGGAGACGGCGCTGCCCTGGGTGGACGGCGCCCGCTACCTCGGCTGGGACGGCAACGCCCTGACCCTCACCACGCACCGGGTGCTGCCGGCCGCCGACCTGTGGCGCGAGGCCGCGCTGACGGCGGCCGGGGCGGACGCGGCGTCGCTGGTGATCGTGCTGCCGGACCAGGTGCTGATAGCCGCGGGGAACGACGCGGATCATGAGGATCATGCGGGTTATGCGGGTCATGCAGGCCGCCGGGATCGCGCGGACCAGCAGGCACCGGCGGCCGCCGCCGGGCCGTCCTGAGCTCGCAGCGGCACTGAGCACACGGCAGCACTGACCGGGCAGCACTCGGCGCGAGCCCCGGCGACGCCCCGAGACGCCGCCGCAGCTCGTGCCTCGCAGCTCGCCTACTCAACCCACAAAACCTCCCCGCGAGCCGCCACCCGCTCCGCGATCCGCTTCCCCGCCTCGGCCACCGACATCGGCTCCGCCTTCCGCCCGTCCCGCAGCCGGATCGCGACCGCCCCCGCCGCGGCCTCCCGTCCCCCGATCACCGCCTGATACGGCACCAGCCGCGCCTCCCGGATCCGCGCCCCCAGACTCCCGCGCTCCGGATCCATCACCTGCGAACGCAGCCCGAGGTCCAGGCACTGCTCGTGGAACGCCCGGGCCGCGGCCGCCTCGTCCGCGCCGACCGGCAGCACCGCCACCTGCACCGGGGCCAGCCACGCCGGGAACGCCCCGCCGTGCTGCTCGATCAGGTGCGCCATCACCCGCTCCAGGCTCCCCACGATGCTCCGGTGGACCATCACCGGCCGGTGCCTGGCGCCGTCGGCCCCGATGTATTCCAGCCCGAACTGCTCCGGCTGGTGGAAGTCGATCTGCACGGTCGACAAGGTCGCCTCCCGCCCGGCCGGATCGGCGATCTGGATGTCGATCTTCGGTCCGTAGAACGCCGCCTCGCCCTCGGCCTCCACGTAGTCCATCCCCGAGGCGTCCAGCACCTCCCGCAGCATCCGGGTGGCCCGCTCCCACATCTCCGGCTTGTCGACGTACTTCCCACCCGGCCCCGGCAACGACAGCCGGACCCGCGCCGCCTCGATCCCCAGCGCCTCGTACGCCTCCCGGATCATTCGCAGCGCGTCCTGGGCTTCGGCAGGGACCTGATCCAGGGTGCAGAAGATGTGCGCGTCGTTCAGGGTGATCGCCCGCACCCGGGTCAGGCCGCCGAGCGCCCCGGACATCTCCGAGCGGTACATCGCGCCGATCTCGGCCATCCGCAACGGCAGCTCGCGGTAGCTGTGCGCACGGGAACGGTAGATCAGCGCGTGGGTCGGGCACAGGCTCGGACGCAGCACCACCTGCTCGGCGCCGAGGTCCATCGGCGGGAACATGTCCTCGCTGTAGTGCTGCCAGTGGCCGGAGATCTCATACAGCTCGCGTTTGCCGAGCACCGGCGAGTACACGTGCTGATACCCGGCCCGGCGCTCGGCCGAGCGGATGTACTCCTCGATGGTGTGCCGGACCACCGCGCCGTCCGGCAGCCAGTACGGCAGACCCGCGCCGATCAGCGGGTCGGTGTCGAACAGCTCCAGCTCGCGGCCGAGCCTGCGGTGGTCGTGCTGGATCTCGCTCATGGGACCTTCTCCTCGCCGATGATCAATGCTCGATGCGGATCGGGTGGGGCGAGGTCCCGGGAACGACGAAGCCCCGGGGCATCGCCCCGGGGCTTCGTAGCTGGTTCAGGAATCAGCGCGCCGGGACGGTGTCCGGCGTCGTCGTCCGCATAGCGCGCTTCATGAGATCAACAGTAGCAGAGCTGACAGCGGAGGTCGGAGCGGCAGGAGTAGCAGGGCCGGCACGAGCAGCCGGGCCGACAGGAGCAGCGGCACCGTCAGTCCGATGACACGTCCCGGCGCCGGAACCCGACCAGCCCGGCCCCGGTCAGCACCACGCTGACCAGCGTCATCCACACCAGCGGCGCCCAGTGGAACGCCCCGCCTGGCACCTTCGGGATGTGCGCGAACGGCGTCAGGTCCACGAGCCACTGCCCGGCGTTGACCAGCGGCCCCAGGTTGGCGATGAAGACCGTCAGGCCGAACACCCCGTACGCGGCCGACGTCCACTTCGGCCGCAGCCCGAACAACGCCACCCCGGCCGCGGCGATGACCCACAGCGCCGGCGTGGTGATCAGCCCGGCCTTCACCATCCGCCCGACCCAGCCCCAGAAATCGCCCAGCACCCAGCCGGCGCCGACCCCCGTGCCGAGCCCGCCCGCGGCCATCACCAGCGCACTGCCGATCGCCGGGAACACCAGGTGGCTCCCGGCCCACGCCAGCCGCCCGGCCGCCCCGGACAGCACCGGCTCGGCCCGCCCCGAGGTCTCCTCGCCGCGCAGCCGCAGCACGGCCTGCACCGCGTAGAACGCGGCGGCCATCCCGAGGAAGCTGATCGCGGTGGCCAGGTAGGAATCGGTCAGGCCCCGCACCCCGCCGTAGCGGCCGATGATCTTCTCGGCCTGCTGGTTCTCGTTCAGCAGCTGGTCGATGCCCTTGGCGATGGACCCCATGACGATCCCGAACACGAACAGCCCGGCCATCCAGCCCAGCAGCGTCGGCTGCTGGAGCCGCCGCCCCAGCCCGAACACGCCGCGCAGCCCCGGCCCGGCGCTCGGCGGCCCCGGACGCTGCGGCAGCAGCCCGCCGCCCAGGTCCCGGGCGTTCTGCACGCGATACCCGATGCCGGCGGCCACGACCCCGGCGGCCAGCGTCACGCCGATCACCCACCACCGGTTCCCGGCCCACGGGTGCACCCGCTCGATCCAGCCGAACGGCGACAGCCACGCCACCCAGCCGGCCCCGCCGCTGTTCCCGGCCGCGTCCCCGACGGTCCGCAGCAGATACGCCACGCCGAGGATGAGCGCGCCGATCCCGTTGGCGGCCCGGCCGGTCTCGGTGAGCTGCACCGCGATCGCCTGGGTCCCGGCGAACGCCACCCCGACGGCGAACAGGCACCCGCCGAGCGCCAGCGCGCCGGCGATGCCCTGGCCCAGCACCAGCATCACCACGACGGCCAGCAGCCCGATCCCGAAGCAGGCGCCGACCGCGATGGACAACGCGGCGCTGAGCGGGGCGTTGCGGCCCACCGCGCCGGACCCGAGCAGCTCCAGCCGCCCGGACTCCTCCTCGGCCCGGGTGTGCCGGGTGATCAGCAGCACCACCATGATGCCGACCAGCAGACCGCCGAACCCCAGCGTGCGCCAGGCGGTCAGCGCGCCGAGGGTGTGGGTGTCGTAGAGCGGGCCGTAGAGCGCGCGCAGCGAGGGGTTCGTGCCGATGCTGGCGCCGAGTTTGTCGCGGTCGGCTTGGGCCGGGTACAGCTTCTTGAGGGAGTAGGCGGTGCCGCCGACCGTCGCCAGCAGCGCGTACATCCACACCGGGAGCATGATGCGGTCGCGGTGCGAGGCGAGTTTGAGCAGGACGCGCAGACCGTCGTCGGAGTTCTTCTGCGCGCCGGGCTCGGTGGCGAACTTCGAGGTCTTCTTCGAGGTCTTCTTCAGGGTGTTCTTGCTCTTCGAGGCCTTCTTCCTCTCGGCCTTCTCCGCCGCGTCCGGAGCCGTCGCGGTGTTCATCGCGCCGCGCCTTCGGGCTCGTAGTGCCGCAGGAACAACTCCTCCAACGTCGGCGGCCGGCTGACCAGCGTCTTCACCCCGATCGCGGTCAGCGCCTTGAGCAGGCCGTCGAGGTGGTCGTTGTCGACCTGGCCGGTGAACGTGGCGGCGCCGGTCTTGGCGTCGTGCACCCCGGGCAGGTTCTCCAGCCCGGTCGGCGCTCCGGTGAGTTCGGCCTGGACGGTGGTGCGGGTCAGGTGCCGCAGCTCGGTCAGCGACCCGGTCTCCACGGTCTTGCCGGCGCGGATGATGTTCACCCGGTCGCACAGCGCCTCGACCTCGGACAGGATGTGGCTGGAGAGCAGGATGGTGCGGCCGCGCTGGCGTTCCTCGGCCACACACTGCCGGAAGACCTCCTCCATCAGCGGGTCCAGGCCGGACGTCGGCTCGTCGAAGACCAGCAGCTCGACATCGGAGGCCAGGGCGGCGATCAGCGCCACCTTCTGCCGGTTGCCCTTGGAGTACTGCCCGCCCTTCTTGGTGGGATCCAGCTCGAACCGCTCCAACAGGTCCGCCCGGCGCGCGGCGTCGACCCCGCCGTGCAGGCCGCCGAGCAAGTCGATCACCTCCCCGCCGGACAGGTTCCGCCACAGCGTGACATCGCCGGGCACATAGGCCAGGCGCTTGTGCAGGGCCACCCGGTCCCGCCAGGGATCGCCGCCGAGAAGGGAAGCCTGTCCCGCGTCGGCGCGGATCAGGCCCAGCAGGACCCGGATGGTCGTCGACTTGCCGGCCCCGTTGGGACCGAGGAACCCGAGGACCTCACCCTCCTGGACCGTCAGGTCCAGGCCATCGAGCGCGCGAGTCCGGCCGAACGTCTTCACCAAGCCGGACGCGCTGATCGCAGTCGTCATGCCGACGATGCTACTCCGAGTTTTCAGAATTTTGTGAATGTTATGAAGACGCGAGCACGACCGCTACGGTTGGACCATGCGCAAGGATGATCCCGCCCGGCCGACCCCGGACTCCGACCCGCTGTCGGCGTACATCGAGCGCTTCGCCAGCGTCCTGTTCGACAGCGGGATCCCGCGCATGCCCGCCCGCGTCTTCGCCGCCCTGATCACCGAGGACGACGGCCGCCTCACCTCCCAGCAGCTGTCGGACCGGCTCGACATCTCCCCGGCCGCGGTCTCCGGCGCCATCAGCTACCTGTCGCAGATCCACCTGGTCACCCGGGAGCGCGAGCCGGGGACCCGGCGCGACCGCTACCGGGTGCTGGACGAGGTGTGGCAGGACGCGATCCTCCAGCGCGACGCGATGCTGGCGCGCTGGGAGGGCAGCCTGGCCGAAGGCGTGACGGTGGTCGGCGCCGACACCTCGGCCGGGCACCGGCTGCAGGAGTCGGTGGTGATGTTCCAGTTCCTGCGCGAGGAGGTGTCCAGGATCGCGGAACGGTGGCAAGAGCGGCGGGCCGCTTTACGGATCGAGGTGGCTGCGCGGATGGAGGCTGCCGCGCGGGCGGAGGCAGCTGCACGGATCGACGCTGCGCGCGGTGCGGGCGACACAGAATCAGGTGATTGAGGTGCCTCGCTTCACGTGAGGTGAGCGACATACCCGGCTCCCGGCTCCCGCCGCGCGTCAGCCCCAGCCCGAGCCCCAGCCCGAGCCCCAGCCCAGCCTCAGCGTCAGACCCGGATGCTCCGCGGCAGCTCGGCATCCGCGACATAGCCGATCCCGCGCACCGTCCGAATCAGATCCGGCACCCCGAGCTTCGCGCGCAGCGTCGCTATGTGCACCTCCAGCGTCCGGTTCGCCGACTTCTCAGTGGTGTGCCACACCTTGCGCAGTATCAACTCCCGGCACAACACCGCCCCCGGCGTGCTCGCCAGCAGGTGCAGCAGGTCGAACTCCTTGCGGGTGAGCACCACCGGCTGGCCGTGCACGTTCACCCGGCGCTCGTCGGCGTCCACCACCACCGGCCCGACGCCCAGGTGGTCCGGGCGCTCCGAGGGCGTGCGCACCGCCGCACGGATCCGCGTCGACAACTCGGTGAGGCCGTAGGGCTTCACCACGAAGTCGTCCACCCCGATCCGCCGGCCCTCGATCCACAGCCCGCGGTCGGCGCGCGCGGTGATCGCCACCAGCGCGGCCTCCGTCTGGCGCCGGATGCGCTCGCACAGCGCCAGCGCCTCCTCGTCGAGCAACCCGAGATCCACCAGCACCGCGTGCGGCGAGAACGCCGCCATGCCCGGCAGGTCGTCGGCCCGCAGCCGCCGCACCGCGAACCCGTCCAGCCGCAGCGCGTTGTCCAACGCCGGCTGCGCGCGGTCGTCTCTGCGGCCGGCCACTACTAGCCTCATCGCACCGTCACCTCACAGCGCTCTCAAGGCGCCTGCCGCGGACAAAGACCCGGCAATTCGTTAATATCGTTTACCAGGGTCCTGCTATTTTGCTCACCCAGCGTGCCGGAAGGCAATACCATGCGTGTGGGTTTTCTCAATGCGAGCTCAAATCGGCCCGCTCGACCTGGCACGGAAGAACACCGATCGTGAGGTTTCGGGCACCGGTGACGCCGTCTTGTCAAGAACGAGGCCTGAGGTAGGCCCCGAACACCGCTCACAGAGTGCGGAAGGTCTTACGAATACGCCGGATGCGTGAGTCAATACCGCGATACGCGGTGCGGGAGGCATGAATCGGCGGCGGCGTCGGCGAGGGTGGCCGCATGACCGACGACGACGCCTCGTACATGGCGTGGGTGCGGCCCACGCGCCGGGTCCACCTGGCCCTGTCGGTGGGGATGACCGTGACCGGCGTCTTGCTCATCGTGCTCGGCGGCTCCGGCTCCGGCAGGCCGGGCGGCGCGGCCCGGCCGGCGTCCGCCATCGCCCGCACCGCGGACAGTTCTTCCGCCGCGACCGGCGCCGCCCTCCGGCGCGCGGCCGCCGACGCTACCCGGCGCGCGCAGCTTGAGCGCCTCGCGCACACGACTCACGGCCCGCACACGACGCACACGACTCGCGCCACGCACAGCACACACGCGGCACGCACAACGCACGAGTCCGCAGGCTCAACGGCCGAGCCGAAGCCCCCGCTCCACGACCAGGCCACACCGCGCCCGGCCGACGTTTCCCGGGCTCCCATTCCGGCCGCACCACCGGCCGAGCCCCGGCCGCCGGCCCCGTTCCCGCCTCACCCGGGCAAACGCTGATCCGCCGCTGATCCGCCGCTGATCCGTGCAACTCCACCCCAGCTCTGTAACATCCGGAAAAAACCTCTAGGCTGGCGGCCGTGGCGATGCGACAACTCGGGGACCTGGAAGCGGCGGTCATGGACCGCATATGGCGGCGCAACCGCCCGGTGCTGGTCCGGGACATCCTCGACGACCTGAACACCGACCGCGCGCTCGCCTACACCACGGTCATGACCGTTATGGACAAGCTGCACCGCAAGGGGTGGCTGCGTCGGCAGCCGCAGGGGCGGGCTTATGTCTACGAGGCGGTCGCCTCGCGGGAGTCGTACACCGCGCGGCTGATGCGGGACGCCTGGGCCACCAGCGACAACCAGGCGGTGGCGTTCGTGCACTTCCTGGAGCAGCTGTCGGACGAGGAAGCCAGGGCACTGCGGGCGGCCCTGGAGATCTGCCCGCCATCGCCCACCCAGGCCCCGGAGGAAGAGCAGCTCCAGTGACGGCCGCGCTCATCCTGGTCGTCTACGCCCTGGCGGTGGCCCTGCTGGCACCGCCGCTGCTGGCCCGGCACTGGCCGTCCGACCGCGTCCCGCGCCTGACGGTGACGCTGCTACAGGTCCTGACCTGCTCGTTCCTCGTCGCCACCGTCGCCGCCGGCCTGGCCCTGGCCTTCACCCTGGTCGAGGGGCTGTCCGAGCTCTCGCCGGCCCTCGACTCGTGCGCGGACCAACTCCCGGTCACCGACCACGGCTCCGTCGGCACGGTCCTGGGCCACCTCGGCTGGATCTCCGCCGCGCTGCTCTCGGCCCGCCTCCTGTACTGCCTGGCCACCACCTTCGGCACCGCCCGCCACCGACGCCGGGCACACAGCCGGGTCCTGCGCATGCTCGCCACCCGCGACGACGAACTCGACGTCCTGGTCCTGGACCACCCGGCACCGGCCTGCTACTGCCTCCCCGGCGACGTCGTGATCACCACCGGCGCCCTGGAACGCCTCAGCGCGCAGCAGCTGGAAGCAGTCCTGCTCCACGAACGCGCCCACCTCTCCGGCCGCCACCACCTGATCATCGCCCTGGCCACCGCCATCCGCCGCACCATCCCGCCCATCAGGCTCCTGGCCTACGCCGAACGCGAAACCCGCCGCCTGGTGGAACTGATCGCCGACGACGCCGCCGTAGCCGAAACCAGCGCCCCCACCGTCGCAGCGGCCCTGGCAGTCATCGGCACCGCCCACACCCCGTCTCTTATAACCATCTGA
>NZ_JAAFYZ010000024.1 GCF_018274385.1 Catenulispora pinistramenti
GGCCCGCCGCCGCATCCTCACCGGCAGCCGCATCGCTAACCTGCGTCTTCGTTCCTTGCGATTGCTATTCTTCCGGCTGGTTTTCGGTTCGTTCCCCTCGGTCGCGTCGGCAGGGCTTCGCCTACAGCGCCGGTGGCCGGGGGTCAAGTTCGCGCCGTACGAAACCGCAGCTCAAATGCTCGACCGCAAGCGCGCGGACTTTACCCCCGGACACCGGTGCTGTACCCCCCGGGCTGACGACGCGACCGAGGGGAACGGACCGCACCACCTCACAAACCGCCGCCGCAGAGCCCTGACCGGACCACCCTATGGAACCGCGCCAGTTCCCCGAGGGAGCCGAGAGCCCCCGCCGGAGGCGCCTGCCTTTGACTTCAGGCACCCACCACGCACGACCGCCGCCCGCCAGCACAACGCGTGCGGTAGTGACTCGGACCCACGCGCACCACTGCCACAACCAGCAGCCGCCTACGCACATCGAGTGGCACAGCGAACTGCGTCTCGATCCGTGATTAGTCAATACTAGGTAGTTCCGTAAAGAAATGCCTTTAACCAACACACCAACCGCAAGCCACAAGCCACAAGCCACAAGCCAAAACCCTGCCACTCGTACCCGTCACCGTCACCCATCACCGTCACCCATCACCCGTCACCCACACCTGGCCCCGCCCGCTACTGGACGCCCACGGCTAAATAACCACCACCCGCTTGCCCAGCGAGTGCTCCCGCAAGAAGTCCACGCAGGCCTGCGGGCCCTCGTCCAGGCTGTACCGGCGCGCGATGGTCGCGCGCAGCTCGCCGCGCGCCCCGGCCTCGCCGACGTCGCGCATGGGCGCGAGTTCGCCGTCCATGTCGAGGATCATCCGCAGGCTCACGTCGTCCCGGCCGATCATCTCCGGCGTGGGGAACGGGAAGGTGATGCTCAGCAGCCGGCCGCCGGGACGCAGCGCGGCGGCCGGTCCGGACAGGCGGTCGCCGAGCAGGACCACGTTGACCACCACGTCCACCTCGGCCGGGTAGTCAGCTTCCTGATAACCGATGACCTCGTCCGCACCCAGCTCGCGGAGCGCGGCGGCGTCCGCTTCGGTCCCGGTCGCGATCACGTGCGCCTTCGCGGCGGCGAGCAGCGGGAGCAGCGCGGTGCCGACACCGCCGGTCGCCCCGACCACCAGCACCCGCTCCCCCGGCTGGATATCGGCGGCCCGGGCCGTGGCCAGCGCGGCCTGGCCCGCGACTCCCAGCGCCGCGGCGTCCAGGGCCGTCAGACCGGCCGGCCGGTGCGCGATCAGCGGAGTGTCCGCTTCGATGACGGCGTATTCGGCCAGCGCGCCGGTGCCCACCGACGGACGGTTCCCGGCCATCGCCCGCAGCACTCTGGGCACGGCGATGCCGAACACCTCGTCCCCGGCCGCGTAGCCGGTGACGCCCGCCCCGACTTCGGTGACGGTCCCGGCGAAGTCGATGCCCGGGACGTGCGGGAACCGCGTCGGCATCACCTCGCGGTACTCGCCGCCGACCAGCTTCACGTCGGACGGGTTGATCGAGGACGCGGCGATCCGTACCTGGAGCTGCCCGGGTCCGGGCACCGGCACCGGCACCTCGGCGACGGCGTATTGCTCCGGCGAGCCGTAGTCGGTGGCGACGACGGCCTTCATCGAGTCCTGCTTGAGCATGTCTCTACCCCTCAGTAAACGGACCAGGCGGTCAGGTTCCGCCCGACAGGAGGCTAGCGATAAGCGGACCGCGCGGTCAACTTGTTAGGCTACGGCGGTGACCACCCCTCCGGACGCCCGTCCACTGCGCGCCGACGCCGCCCGCAACCGCGCGCTGCTGCTCGCCGCGGCGGCCGACGAGTTCGCCGAGCACGGGCTGGAGGCCTCGGTCGCGGACATCGCGCGCCGGGCCGGGGTCGGCAAGGGCACGGTCTTCCGCCACTTCCCGACGAAGGACGACCTGATCGCCGCGATCGTCGTGGACCGGATCAACGACCTGCGGACGGCCGGCGAGCAGCTGCTGGACGCCGAGGACGCGGGCGCGGCACTGCTGGAGTTCCTGACCATCGCCGGCGGCCAGCGGCAGCAACGGGACCTGTCGTTCCTAATGGGCTCCGCGGAGTGGAAGCCCGACGTGAAGCGGGCCCAGGCCGGGCTGTTCCAGGCGGTCGAGGGCCTGGCGGTCCGGGCCCGGGAGCACGGCGCGGTGCGGGAGGACGTCACCGGCACCGACGTCTTCCTGCTGATGTGCGCGCCGAACTATGTGAGCGAGTACGTCCCGAACGCGTCACCGGACCTGTGGCAGCGCTATCTCGCGATCATCTTCGACGGGCTGCGGCCGGAGGGTGCGCACGCGCTGCCGCAGCCGCCTCCCACGCTCTGAACCCTGTTCGCTCTCGCCGCTTGCCTCAGACCGCGACCGGCGCCTTGATCGCGGGATGCGGGTCGTATCCGAGCACTGCGAAGTCCTCGTAGCCGTAGTCGAACAGCGAGTCCGCGGGCTTCAGCTCCAGGCTCGGGAACGGCCGCGGCTCGCGGGTCAGCAGCAGCCGCGCCTGCTCGACGTGGTTGTCGTAGACGTGGATGTCGCCGCCGGTCCAGACCAGGTCGCCGACGGCCAGGCCGGTCTGGGCCGCGATCAGGTGGGTGAGCAGGGCGTAGGAGGCGATGTTGAACGGCACGCCGAGGAACATGTCGGCGCTGCGCTGGTAGAGCTGGCAGGAGAGTTCGCCGTCGGCCACGTAGAACTGGAAGAAGGCGTGACAGGGCGGCAGGGCCATGTCGGTGAGCTCGGCGACGTTCCAGGCGGAGACGATGATGCGGCGCGAGTCCGGGTTCGTGCGCAGCAGGTTCAGCACTTCGGAGATCTGGTCGATGTGCCGGCCGTCCGGCGTGGGCCAGGAGCGCCACTGCACGCCGTAGACCGGGCCGAGGTCGCCGTCCGGGGCGGCCCACTCGTCCCAGATCGAGACGCCGTGCTCCTGGAGCCAGCGGACGTTGCCCTCGCCGCGCAGGAACCACAGCAGCTCGTAGGCGACCGACTTGAAGTGCACCTTCTTGGTCGTGATGAGCGGGAAGCCGTCTTGCAGGCGGTAGCGCAGCTGGTGCCCGAACAGTGACCGGGTGCCGACGCCGGTCCGGTCGGCCTTGGCCGTACCGGTGGCCAGAACGCGTCGGAGCAGGTCTTCGTACTGTGTGTCGGGCATGCAGCCACGCTACCGCCTAGCTCTGTGCGGACCTCAAACGGCGGGGCCGCCGACCGGCTCGGGTCGTCCCGGTTCCGGCCGTCCCGGATCCGGCCGTCCCGGCTCGGAGTGCGCGGACTCCGGCTCGCCGTGCACCAGCCAGTGGATGGCGACCGCGACGATCGCCCCGCACAGCGGCGCCACGATGAACAGCCAGGTCTGCGACAGCGCGTTGTTGTCGGCGAACAGCGCCGGGCCCAGGGCCCGCGCCGGGTTCACCGACGTACCGGTCAACGGGATGCCGATCAGGTGGATCGCGGTCAGCGAGGCGCCGATCGCGATACCGGCCACCGGCTTGTCGCCCTTGCCGTGGGTGGTGCCCAGGACCACCAGCACCAGCACCGCGGTCAGGAGGATCTCGACCAGGAACGCGCCGGAAGCGGAGATGAACAGGTCGGAGTCCTTGCCCCAGCCCGGCGACCCGAACGACTTGCGGAGGAACGGTCCGCCGCCCAGCGGGTCCCGGACCGAGCTGGCGATCCAGTGCAGCAGCAGCGCCCCGATGATGCCGCCGGCGAACTGCGCGACCCAGTACAGCGCCCCGGCGATCGGCGTCATCCGGCGGGCCAGCACCATGCCCAGCGTCACCGCCGGGTTGACGTGGCAGCCGGACACCGGCCCGATCATGTAGACCAGCGCCAGCAGGGTGAACCCGAACGCCAGGGCGATCCCGATGTCCCCGACGAACTTGCCGGCGAAGATCGCCGTCCCGACCGCCAGCAGGACCAGCAGCATCGTCCCGACGAACTCCGCCACCAGCGATCGCCAGCCGCCCTCGACTTGATCGAGGACTGAGGTGCTACTACCGGGCGCACGCACCGTTTCCGAGCTCATAAGGCCTCCTCAAGATCAGCCCCGGACCCCCACGGTAGGCACGGCCGGGCAACGGTGCCCCGGTACGGCAGGGCCGTCCGGGTGGCCGCGGCATGCTCAAACCCGCCGCGTCCCCGGTGGCGGCGGCGACCCCGGTGCCTGCGACGTCACTCGGTCAGCCGATGCGCCGCCCACGCGGTCCGGGCACTGCGCACCTCCAGATCGCCGCGCCGCAGCACGAACTCCTCGTCGGCGGGATCGAGCAGGCGGTCGAGCGCTGCGATGTCCTCCGGCGGCAGCTGGTCGGCGAGGCGTCCGCGCATACCGCCCAGGATGCGGTGGGCGAGGCGGTTGGCGGCCGGCGGGGCGGGGCGCAGGTCGATGGCGAAGGTGCGTTCCTCGGCGACCGTGAAGCCGGCGCGCTCCAGGTGGCCGGTCCAGTTCGGCCAGGCGTTCCAGCCGTTGCGGGCCCCGGCTTGGCGACAGCGCTCCTCCATGCCCGGGTACACGCCGTCGGGCAGGAAGCGCGGCATGGCGTCCATCTCGACGACCACGAGGAGGCCGCCGGGGTTCAGCGCCTCGTAGATGTTCGCGAGGACGCGGTCGGGGTCGGCGACGTGGTGCAGGGAGGAGGAGGCCCAGGCCAGATCGGCGGTGCCGATCGCGGCCGCGGGCCAGGCCGGGTCGAGGTCGGCTTGGACGGTGCGCAGGCGGTCGGCGATGCCGGCGGCGCCCGCCGCGGCTTGGAGCCGGTCGAGCATGTTCGGCGAGAGGTCGACGGCGACCAGGTCGGCGGAGGCGAAGCGCCGGGCCAGGGCCAGGGTGCCGGTTCCCGTGCCCGCGCCGATGTCGAGGATGGTGTGCGGGGCGGTTTTGGCGTGGCCGGCGGCCCAGGCGGTCAGCTCCTCGAGGTAGGGGCGGACGACCTCGGCGTCGAGGTCCAGGACGTCGGCCATGGAGGCTTCGTCGTCCGGGCGGTCGCCGCCGTGGCTGTGACCGCCATGGCTACCGTGGCCGTGGGATCCGTGGCTGTGTTCCATGCCTCCAGCGTAGGCGTCGCCTGCGCCTACGGCATATCATCTTGCGCATGACGCAAGAACCGGACGTCGACGCCCTGGTCCGCCAGCGCATCCGCAGCCTGCGGCTGGCCCGCGGCTGGACCCTGGACTCGCTGGCCGCCCGCTGCGGCCTGAGCCCGTCCAACCTCAGCCGGATCGAGACCGGCCAGCGGCGCATCGCGCTGGACCAGCTGGTGCCGATCGCCCGCGCCCTGGGCACCACGATCGACCAGCTGGCCGAGGCCCCGGACGAGGCCGGGGTGGTGATCCGGCCCGAGCCGGTCCACACCCGGGGCCTGACCAGCTGGCTGCTGTCCCGGGAGCGGTCGCTGAACGGGGTCAGCGTCGCCAAGATGCGGATCACCGACGAGCGCCCGGCCGGCCCCGACGAGCTGCGCGTGCACCCCGGGCACGAGTGGTTCACCGTGCTGTCCGGCGTCGCGGAGCTGCACCTGGGCGAGCGCGTGGTGCTGGTCCAGGCCGGCGACGCCGCGGAGTTCAGCACGATGACGCCGCACCTCATCACCGCGCACGGGAAGGCGGTGGAGATCCTGACGGTCCTCGACCATGACGGCACGCGGGCCCATCGGCACGACGCCGACGGTCAGTAGGCGGCACACCTCGGCGGCAAGTCAGCTCGGCATCGAGATCGGCATCGGGCCCGCCATCGAGATCGGCGTCGAACCCGCCATCGGACCCGGCATCGAGATCGGCATCGAGAGACGACCAGCGCGAGAATCAGCGAACTTTGAGGTATCTCAGCTCCCAGATGTGCCGCCGCCGAAGAACCTCACTGCGAGTGGCGCGCCCCGCCCCCGCCGCCGGGCTGGTCCCGCCGCCCGACCAACCCGGCCACCGCCGCGCCGACCGCCTCGATCGCCTCCCGCAGCGCCGGCGGCACCTGCTCGTCGTCGGCCAGCCGGGACAGCCGGCGCCGGGCCGAGCGGCCGCGTAAGCCCGGATACAGGAACTCGTCCAGCCCGCAGGAGTGCACGAT
This sequence comes from Catenulispora pinistramenti, assembly GCF_018274385.1. Classification (GTDB taxonomy): domain Bacteria; phylum Actinomycetota; class Actinomycetes; order Streptomycetales; family Catenulisporaceae; genus Catenulispora; species Catenulispora pinistramenti. The sequence goes on from NZ_JAAFYZ010000024.1 coordinate 6,104, forward strand.
GGTGCCCAGCGCGCGATCGCCGACGCTGGAGACGTTCTCGATCCGGGTGCGCACATAGGCGCAGCGCTCCAGGTCCACCGGCACCAGCCGGGTGCGGGTCCGGCCGCCGTCCCCCCGACGTTCGGTCCGGATCACCCCCCGGTCGGCGAGCAGCGTCACGTACTGGTTGAGCGCGTCCGGCTCGGTGGGGCGCTCGGTCAGCCACAGGTCCAGCCGCGGCGCGCCGCCCTCGGCGTGCAGGGTGGCCAGCGCCCGGTCGGCCAGCGGATGGCCGATCGGCCGCGGATTGGCGATCGCGATGCGCCCGTCGGCCACCGAGACCCGGCCGGCCAGGCTCAGATCCAGTGCTTCGGCTCCCCGTAAGGCCGTGCCGAGGTACTCGGCCGCTTGGACCCGGCCGTCACGCGGATTGATCGCTAGTAGGAGTAGATCGTCCCCGATGGTCACAGGGCCGAGCATAAGGGTACTTACTCGGCGGTGAAAGGTTCGGGGCGGCGTGGACCCTTACATTCAGTCCTTGACGATCTGCAACAGCGCGCAATAGCCGAGCAGGATCAGTGCCAGGAAACCGAAATACAGTGCCGGCAAGGAGGTCATGCCCATATCCGCGGCCAGCATGCTGAATGGCAGCAGCAAGCCGACCGCCATTGCCGCACCGGTCGCCAGCAGTACCGGACGGCTGGCGCGGGAGGACAGGAATGGGATTCTTCGGGTCCTGATGATGTGGACGGCGAGCACCTGGGACAACAGGCCCTCGACGAACCAGCCGGTCTGGAACAGCGGCACCCGGGAATCCCCGGCCGCCAGCACCCACCACAGGACCGCCCACGTCGCCAAGTCGAACAGCGAGCTGAGCGGCCCCAGGCGGAGTATGAAGCGTCGCAGGCCCCTGCTGTCCCAGCGCCGGGGCTCGGCCAGCTCCTCGGCGTCGACGGCGTCCCAGGGCAGCGAGAGTTGCGACAGGTCGTAGAGCAGGTTCTGGACCAGCAGTTGGATCGGCACCATCGGCAGGAACGGCAGGAACGCCGCCGCGATCGTCACCGACAGGACGTTGCCGAAGTTCGAGCTGGTCGCGGCGCGGATGTACTTCAGCGAGTTGGCGAAGGTGCGGCGGCCTTCCTCGACACCGGCGGCCAGCACCCGCAGATCCTTGTCGAGCAAGATGACGTCCGCCCTCTCGCGCGCCAGGTCGGTGGCGTCCGGGGCGGTGAGGCCGACGTCGGCGGCGTGCAGGGCCGGGGCGTCGTTGACGCCGTCGCCGAGGTAGCCGACGGTGTGGCCGCCGCGGCGCAGAGCCTGGACGATGCGGGCTTTGGCCAGGGGGTCGGTCTTGGCGAAGACCGTGGTGCGGGCGGCCAGACCGGTCAGTTCGTCATCATCGAGGCCTGACACGGTCCGGCCGTCGGCCACCGCACCCGGATCGAGGCCGACCTCGCGGCAGACCCGGGCCGCGGCCGGGGCATCGTCGCCGGTGATGACCTTGACGGCGACGCCCCGCGCGGCCAGCTCCGCCAACGCCGCGCCGGCCGAGTCCTTGGCCGGGTCGGTGAAGCCGAGCAGGCCCAGCAGAGTGAGGCCGGATTCGTCGGCGACGCCGTAGGGACGCGCGGTGCCGCCGAAGGCGAAGGCGGGGACCGTGCGGGACGCGACGGCCAGCAGTCGCAGGCCCGCGTCCCGATCGGCGGTCGCGACCTGGTCGATACCGGCTCTGATGTCCGCGTCCAGCGGGACGATACGGCCTTCGTCGAGTACTGACGTACAGCACTCCAGGACTTCCTCCACGGAGCCCTTGGTGATGATCACGTGGTCGGGTTCGAACCCGCCGGGTGCGGCGACCACCACGCTCATCCGCCGGCGGGTGAAATCGAACGGGATCTCGTCGACCTTCTGCCACTGGAGTCCGGCCGGTTCCGATCCCGATCCCGATCCCGGTTCCGGGTCCGGGTCCGGGTCCGGGCCCAGGCCGAGGGCTTCGGCGTGGGCCACGACGGCCTCATCGAGGGGGTTGCGCCAGCCGGCCTGCAGGAGGCTGTTGAGGGCGGCGTAGTCCAGGACGGTCTCGTCGCGGCGGCCCCAGGCGTCGGTGTACCGGTCGAGCGTGGGCAGGCCCTCGGTCAGGGTCCCGGTCTTGTCGACGCACAGCACGTCCATCGCGCCGAGGTCCTGGATCGCCGGCAGCCGCTTGACGATCACCCGGCGCCGGGCCATCGCGAGCGCGCCGCGCGCCAGCGTCGTGGTCACGACCACCGGCAGCATCTCCGGGGTGATGCCGACGGCGACCGCGACCGCGAACAGGAAGGCCCGGTGCCAGCTGCCGGAGGCCAGGCCGCTGACCACGAAGACCAGCGGCGCGAGCACCGCCATGAAGCGCAGCAGCATCCAGCTGACCGAGGAGACCCCCCGGTCGAAGGCGGTGGCCGGGCGGCCTCCGTCCAGCTCTCGACCGAGTCCGGCCAGGTAGGTGCCGCCGCCGGTGGCGATCACGACGGCGGTCGCGGTGCCGGACAGGACGTGGGTGCCGGCCAGGCAGAGGGCTGAGTGCTCTGACGGATGCGCGTCGGACGAGCCGCTGTCCGTCCCCAGCCCGGACAACTCCGCGTGCTTACCGACCGGCATCGCCTCACCGGAGAGCAGGCTCTGGTCCAGGAACAAGTCTTTGGAGCGCAGCAACCGCAGATCGGCCGGGATCAGGTCACCGGCGGCGAGCCGCACCACGTCCCCGACCACCAGCTGGTCGAACGGCAGCTCCCGGGCCATCGGCGCGCTGCCGTCGTCGGCCCGCCGCACGACCGTGGCCGTGGTCAGCACCAACGCCCGGAGCGCGTCGACCGTGCGCCGCGAGCGCCGCTCCGGCCAGAACCGCATCACGGCCGCGATCACGATCATCGCGGTGATCGCCAGCACCCCGCCGACGTCCCCGCTGAGCGCGAGCACCACGTCCAGGACCGTCAGCACCAGCAGGAACGGCGCCCGGAACGCGACGGCGAAGGCGTGCGCGGGGAATCCGTCCGGCCCCCGGGCGATCTCGTTCTCGCCGTCACGCTCCAGGCGCGCGGCCGCCTCGGCCTCGGTCAGGCCCCGCAGCCCGCTGTCCAGGCCGCGCAGCACTTGCAGGACCGATTGTCCGCCGCACGCCGTCAACTCGGCGCCGCGGTCCGTCAGAGCGACTGCCGGAGCCGCACCGGCAGGGGTCGCCGGAGTAGCGGGGGTAGCGGGGGCCGAGGTGGCGGCGCGGAACGGGGACAGCAGCGACATGGCGGTTCGTTTTCGGTCGTGCGGCGGCGGACCGCGCGCTGTACTGCTAGGCCGTCTTCGCTGGCCTCCCGATCACCGGGAAGGGCTCCTCGGCCAGTTCGGCGTGGTGGTCCAGCATCTGCCGGACGATCGCGACGACGTGCGGGTCGTCGACGACGTAGACCTGACGCCGGCCCTCGCGGCGGGAGCTGACCAGACCGGCCAGCTTCAGCTTGGCCAGGTGCTGGCTGACCGCCGCCACGTTGCTGCCGGTCGCCTCGGCCAGCGCGGTCACGTCCTGCTCGGCCCGGGCCAGCAGCCACACGATGTGCAGCCGGGTGGTGGCCGCCAGCATGCCGAAGGTGGCGGCCGCGTCCTGCAGGAGCCTTGGGCTGGGTGCCCCGTCGTCCGGAACGGCGTCGTCCTCGGTGCGGGACTCCTGTCTGCGGCGCATGTCACCTCCTCGTTTCGTCCGGGTCGGGGCCCGGTTCACCAGAGGTCCATTGTGCCCGACGGCCGCGGGCCCACTCAAACACTTGCGCAATCGCTTGACTATTCGACCGGCCCGGTGCTGTACTTCACCGTGGCACCCCCGTTCGGTGAGGGTGTGACCTGCGCCGCGGCGCAGCGACCGGAGGGAGGTGGGTGACATGGGCTCTGGTCACAGTGACAGTCCCCGCTGCTCCGCTCGCTCCGAGACCGCCGCGCCGCGCGCCGTCGCTTAGGCCCGTCCGGCCACGTCCGGCCGTGTCCGGCCGCGTCTGCTCCGGCTGACATCGCTCCCTGATTCGCGTTCGCGAACGCCTGGGCCCTCCGGCCCCGGCGTCATGCCGTCGCGCCCTTATATCCGCTATATCAGCACGTTTTCTGGAGGAATGATGACCATCCACCACCCGAACTCCGAAGGACCACCGACCAGCGCGCACGACGGTGCCGCCGACACCGGCGCGAACACCGGCGCGTCTGTGGACTCGGCGCACGTCGGGGACATCGTCGGCGCGCTCGGCCGGATCCGCCGGGACGACCGGGACAGCCGCCGGACCTGGCGGCGCAAGCTGCGCACGCTGCTGGTCATCATGGGCCCGGGCCTGATCGTCATGGTCGGCGACAACGACGCCGGCGGCGTGGCGACGTACTCCGACGCCGGCCAGAACTACGGCATGAAGCTGGTGTGGACGCTGGCGCTGCTGATCCCGGTGCTCTACGTCAACCAGGAGATGGTGGTCCGGCTCGGCGCGGTGTCCGGGGTCGGGCACGCGCGGCTGATCTTCCAGCGGTTCGGCCGGTTCTGGGGCGCGTTCAGCGTCGGGGACCTGTTCCTGGTCAACTCGCTGACGATCGTCACCGAGTTCATCGGCGTCGCGCTGGCCCTGAACTACTTCGGCGTACCGCAGAAGGTGTCGGTGCCGCTGGCCGCCGTGCTGCTGTTCGCCGTGGTGGCCGGGGGCTCGTTCCGGCGCTGGGAGCGCTTCCTGTTCGGGCTGATCGCGGTGAACATCGTGATGTTCCCGATGGCGCTGATGGCGCACCCGAGCGCCGGTGAGTCGGCCAGGGGCCTGGTGCCGCAGTTCGCCGGCGGCCTGGACTCCACGCTGTTGCTGCTGATCGTGTCGATCGTCGGCACCACGGTCGCGCCGTGGCAGCTGTTCTTCCAGCAGTCGAACGTCGTCGACAAGCGCATCACGCCGCGCTGGATGAAGTATGAGAAGGCCGATCTGTGGATCGGCATCGCGGTGGTGATGATCGGCGCGGTCGCGATCATGGCGACGTCGGCGTTCGTCTTCAAGGACACCGACCTGTTCGGGCAGTTCTCCGACGCCGGCGGCGTGGCCTCCGGTCTGAAGCAGCACGGTTCGCACGCCCTGGGCGCGCTGTTCGCGATCGTCCTGCTGGACGCCTCGCTGGTCGGCGCGAACGCGGTCTCGCTGGCCACCGCCTACACCCTCGGCGACACCTTCGGGCGGCGGCACTCGCTGCACTGGAAGCTGTCCGAGGCGAAGCTGTTCTACGTCGGCTACGCGGTGCTGATCGGCATCTCGGCGACCATCATGCTCTCCTCCGACGCCCACACCCAGGGCCTGATCACGCAGTGGGTGCAGGCGCTGGCCGGGGTGCTGCTGCCCTCGGCGACGGTGTTCCTGGTACTGCTGTGCAACGACAAGCCGGTGCTCGGGCCGTGGGTGAACACGCTGCGGCAGAACATCGTGGCCGGGGCGATCGTCTGGTCACTGGTACTGCTGTCGCTGGCGCTGACCGCCGCGACGTTCTTCCACTCGATCACCGCCACGCAGTACGAGACCGGCTTCGCGGTCGGTGCCGGGCTGGGCGTGGTCGGCGGCGGGGTCATCGCGGCGGTGACGCGGCGCGGCGCGCGCAAGGCGGAGCTGGCGCGGGCCGCCGCGGCGTTCGACGGCATCGACAGCGAACAGGTCACGGCGATCGACAACACCCCGCTGACGCGCGCCGAGCGCAAGGCGCTGCGGGACGCCGACCGGGCCGAGTGGCGTACCCCGCACCTGGACAGCCTGGAGCGGCCGGTGTTCTCGCCACTGCGCAAGGCCGGGCTGCTGACGTTGCGCGCCTATCTGCTGATCGCCGTGATTCTCGTCTGCTACGCCGTGTTCCACGGCGGGAACTGAAAGAGGGACGCCATGAACCTCCTGCATCTGCGGCGCACCCGGCGGCGCCTGACCCGCTCGGCGCTGACCAGCCCGGTCCTGGCGGCGCTCGAAGGGCCGGCGCTGCCCAGGACGGCGGCCCGGCGGGCGATGGCTGACGCTCAGCCGCACGCCGTCTGGGTCGAAGTGCCCGGCGAAGACGGCCGGCCCCATGTCGAGCAGCACTGGCGCGTCGAGGCTTGATACCCCTCGCGCTGACCCGCCCGGCCTACCAGCACCCGACGCTCGGCGCCGTCATCTACGTGACGCTGATCGCGGTGCTGGTGGGCCTGGCTGTGTTCGCCACGCGCCGCGGCCGCTGAGGCACCACCGGCCCCGCCACCGGGGCCGCGACCGGCCCGCCGCCGGCCCAGCGCCGGCCCACCGAGGACCCACCGAGGACCCGCCGCCGAGCCGCCTGGAATACGATCACGGAACCATGGACACCTTCGCCGACGTACCCACCACCACCCTGGCCGACGTGCTCAGCCGCGAGAACGTCATGGACCTCGGCATCCGGCCGCTGACCGCGACGTCGCCGCGGCTGGCCGGACCGGCCTTCACCGTCCGGTGCCCGCCCGGGGACAACCTCATGGTCCACGCGGCCATCTACCGCGCCGGGCCGGGCTCGGTCATCGTCGTGGACACCGGCGGCGACGTGGACTTCGCGGTGGCCGGCGGCAACGTGATGGCGGTGGCGCAGCGGCACGGCGTGGCCGGCCTGGTCGTGGACGGCGTGATCCGGGACCTGGCCGAGGCCCGCGACGCCGGCTTCCCGGTCTACGCCCGCGGCAACGTCCCCATCCCCGGCACCAAGAACGCGATCGGCGCGCACAACGCGCCGGTGCGGTGCGGCGGCGTGACGGTGCACGCCGGCGACATCGTGGTCGCCGACGAGGAGGGCATCGTGGTGGTGCCGGCGGCGCGCCGGGACGAGGTGTTCACCACCGCGCGCGCCAAGCTGGCCAAGGACGAGGCCGAGACCCTGGACGAGTGGGAGCGCGCGCACCGGGCCCGGATCGACAAGGCGCTGGCCGAGTTCGGCTTCGAGGGCTGAGCCGGGGATCCGCACGAGGCGGGAAGCGGCAAGCCGCAAAAGTACGGCCCGGGAGCTGTTCAGCTCCCGGGCCGCTCTTCTCACAGCTCAGTCGTCCGGATCCGTCTTCGGCGCGTGCGTCAGCGCCTCGGCCTCCGGATCGTCCTTGTGCCAGTGCACCGTGTGGATCCCCGGCTCCAGCGACAGCCGGGCCACCAACTGCTCCAGCCGGCTGGTCGCGTCGCCGTCGAGCAGCAGGTGTGCGGTCAGGCTGGTGGCGTCCTGGGCGTCGGTGCGGGTGGTGTCCAGGCCGCGCAGGTAGACGTCGCCACCGGTGGTGTCGGCCACCAGCAGGGCCCTGATGTGCGATTCGGACTTGGGCCGGCAGGTCAGGTGCAGGCGGTAGGGCTGCAGGTCCTCGTCCTCCTCGGCCGGGTTGTCGCGGTCGAACAAGCGGCCGGCCGGGCGGCCGAAGAGGTGGACGAGCAGCACCGTGACGGTGCCGATCATCGCGAAGGCCAGGTGCCCCGAGGCCGCCATGACGCCGACCGCCGCCGAGCACCACAGGGTCGCGGCGGTGTTCAGGCCGCGGACGTTGAACCCGTCGCGCAGGATCACGCCACCGCCGAGGAAGCCGATGCCGGAGACCACGTAGGCCGCGACCTGCGTGCTGTTCTCCGAGCCGTTGACGTCCGAGTACAGCACGAACAGGGTCGCGCCCACCGCCACCAGCGCGTTGGTCCGCAGGCCGGCCATCCGGGCCCGCAGTTGCCGCTCCACGCCGATCGCGGCGCCGCAGCCCAGCCCGACCGCCAGCCGCGCGATGAACTCCCAAGTGGTCAGGTTCTGCATGTTCGCCTCCTTATGGTGCGAAGGACAGCTCTATCAGGATTCGTCGGCCGTGTGATGACGGCCGGGCAAACGACGCGCCCCCGGCTTCAGTCCGTCCGGGGGCGCGTGGGTGACGGTTCGCGTCACGGGCCGGGTCAGTGCCCGAGCATCATCTCGACGAGCTTCCACACGCACATCACCATCGACACCAGCAGGTACAGCCGCAGCGCGCCCATGGAGTAGCGGCGGGTCCTGGAGAACTTCAGCTGGCCCAGCTGCGCCAGCGGCGGCATCCGCCACTCGTCCCGGCCGGAGCGGTCGATGAACTCCGCGACGAAGTCCGGGGCGCGGCGGGCCCGCAGGGCCTTGACTCCCAGGAATCCGGCGGCGGCCAGCCCGCCGACCGCGCAGCCGACCAGGATCTGCTCGATCTGCCCGGTGCTGATGGCCGGCCAGATCACCGAGGCGGTCAGCACCATCGACAGCGCGATCAGGACGCCGATCACCGTCGAGGTGAACAGCGTGGTCTTCTTGCTGTTGACCCAGGGCCCGAGCACTTCCTTGTCGACGCACAGCAGCAGCAGGAACACCGTGGCCGAGGGCAGCAGCACGCCGGCCAGCGCCTGCACGCCGGTGGTCAGCACGCCCAGCACGTGGTCCGAGGCGCCCAGCACGATCGTCGCGGCCAGCGCGATGACCCCGGCGTAGACGGCGTAGAAGCCCTTGGCCTGCTTCACGCCGCGGTGCAGCGAGTGGTTGATCTTGAAGACGTCGCCGATGGCGTAGGCGGTGGACAGCGAGACCGCGAACGCGCCGATGATCGAGGCGTCCAGCAGCGCCACGGCGAACATGTCGCCCAGCGCCCGGCCGCCGTAGTTCTGCAGCGCCGTCGCCAGCGAACCGGCGTTGGTGAAGTCCGGGGCGCCCTTGGCGGCGAAGGCCACCGCGCCCAGCCCCATGATCGCCGCCCCGCCGATCACCACGACCACGATGCCGATCCACAGGTCGGCCTTCTCGTACTTCATGAAGCGCGGGGTGATCCGCTTGTCGATGACGTAGCTCTGCTGGAAGAACAGCTGCCAGGGCGCGACGGTCGTGCCGACGATCCCGATGATCAGCAGCATCAGCGGGGCCATGCCGCCGGCGCCGCCGGGGAACGAGGGCCGGACGAAGTCGTGCGCCATACCGCCGACCGCCGGGTGCGCCATCAGCGAGATCGGGATCAGCAGCAGCGAGCCGACACAGAACACCAGCGCCAGCCGCTCGAACCGGCGGAAGGAGCCGGTCGAGGCGGCGGCGACGATCACCAGCGCGGCCAGGATCACCGACGGCACCTTGGGCAGGCCCAGGTAGCCGGTCGCCAAGGTGATGCCGATGAACTCGGTCACGAGAGTCAGAGCGTTGAGCAGGAACAAGTCGATGACGGAGAACGCGCCCCAGAACTTGCCGAAGCGCTCGAAGATCAGCCGGGCGTGCCCGACCCCGGTGACCGCGCCGAGGCGCAGCACCATCTCCTGGTTGACGTACAGAACAGGGACCAGCAGCAGGAGCGTCCACAGCAGCTTGGTGCCGTAGTCGTGGCCGGCCTGGCCGTAGGTGGCGAAGGCGCCGGCGTCGTTGTCGCCGATCATCACGATCAGCCCGGGGCCGACGATCGCCAGCAGCGTCTTCAGCTTCGCCGACAGGCCGCGGCGGGCGTCGTGGTCGCCCAGCTGGATGGTGCCGAAGGCGCCCTTGATGTCGCCGACGTGCGCGTCGTCGAGGACTGCGGTGGTCGGGCGGTCGAGCAGTGCGGTGGTCATATGGTTCACCCCTCCCGGCCCGCTTGGCGGGCATGCAGGAGACGGCAGCAGACATAGAGCCCCCAACAGGGGCCGTTATGGGAAAAGAGTCAGGGCTGCTGCGCGTCGGTCGGATCGAAGAGCAACGTGGAGCACGGTCGGCCAGCCGCGATCGGCTGCCACGTAGTGCTACTACTGGGAATATCCACGCCACTCACCTCCACCCGACAGGGCCGCAGGAATCCACCTGCACCGCAATCCTCACGGGAGTGCACGCGCTGGAACGCGTGCTGAGTCCAGCTGAAAAGCCGGAGCACTCCCTCTCGTAAGAGCTTTGGCACTGCCCGGCGTAACCCGACCGATCGGCCGGTAGCCACTTCGGGTCACCCCTTAAGCCGAGGAGACCTGTCCTGACCTTGGGCGTCTCTCGACGTCGTGAGATCAGTGGCTTGTGTCCGGTGCAGACGCCTCACCTAACGAGGTGCCTTCTTGACAGAAGAGAGGATACCCCGATCATTGCTCATTTGCCTAATCGAGCGAATGATCAGAGGTGCGGCTGCCACAGCTGGTGACGTACAAGGGCATCGGCACCACGCTGTTCTGCAATACGAAGCCGGACGAGCAGGGCCGCTTCTACGCGACGCGCTGGATCGACGCCCCGGTCAAGGGCGGGCCGCGCCGGGCGGACCGCTGACCGGCTGCACCGTCGCGAACGACTCGACCACCAGCCGCAGCGTCGCCAGGACCGCGGCGCCGTCGCCGCGGGCCGGCGGCGGTTCGAGGGCGTCCAGCGGGATCGCCCGGCCGGCGTGCACGATCAGCGCCTCGGCGGCGGCCGGCCAGAAGCCGAAGCCGGTGTGCGTCGTCTCCTCGGTCCTCATGTCGCGGTGCGAGTAGGCGCTGCTGATGCGGCCCGGCTCCGGCTTGCGGATCATCCCGGCCGCGTCGGCCCGCTCGACCATCGTCGATCCGCCGGCGGACCAGTGATCTCCGTCGGCGTGTGACTCAGCCCACTGATCCGCCTCCGGGGCCAGTTGGAAGTGCCAGCCGTGGGTCCGCTCCACGAACTCGCGCTTGGCGACGTCCCGCAGGCGCGCGCTCTCGGCGTAGAAGGCATCCAGCTGCTCCTTGTCCATCGCTCGATAGTAGGCAACCGCCGCGGGAGGCGAGCGTCGCGGGAGGCGAGCGCCGCCCGTTCGCCCGCGCCGGAGTGCCGACCCCGGATCTTCGTCTTACGGTCGGAACGTGGATCTCCCGGTCATGCCGCCGGTGCGGCCGATGCTGGCCACCGCTGTGCGGGACGTGCCGCGCGGCGCGGGCCTGGCCTACGAACCTAAGTGGGACGGGTTCCGCTGCGTCGTCTTCCGCGACGGTGCCGAGGTGGAGCTGGGCTCGCGCAACGACCGGCCGCTGACCAGGTACTTCCCGGAGCTGGTGGAGTTGCTGCTGGCCGCCTTGCCGCCGCGCTGCGTGGTGGACGGCGAGATCGTCGTGGTCACCGGCTCCGGCCTGGACTTCGACACGCTCCAGAACCGGCTGCACCCGGCCGCCTCCCGGGTCCGGAAGCTGGCGGCCCAGACCCCGGCCAGCTTCGTCGCCTTCGACCTGCTGGCACTCGACGACCGGGACCTGACCGGGGAGCCGTTCAGCGAGCGCCGCCGGTTGCTGGCCGGTGCGCTGAACGCCGGCAGCGAGCGGATCATCCTCACCCCGCTGACCGAGGATCCGGACGTGGCGCAGGACTGGTTCACCCGGTTCGAGGGCGCGGGCTTCGACGGCGTGATGGCCAAGCCCTTGGACCTGCCTTACGAACAGAACAAGCGGGTCATGCTCAAGGTGAAGCACGAGCGCACCGCGGACTGCGTCGTGGCGGGCTTCCGCTGGCACAAGGACGGCGAGGGTGTCGGTTCCCTGCTGCTGGGTCTGTTCGACGACCAGGGCGTGCTGCATCACGTCGGCGTGGCCAGCAGCTTCACCGCCGTGCGGCGTCGCGAACTGGTCACCGAGCTGGCGCCGCTGCGCGAGAACGCCATTGACGGCCATCCCTGGCGCGACTGGGCCGAGGCTCAGGAGCAGGCCGGCGGCCGGATGCCCGGCGCGCGCAGCCGGTGGGCCGCCGACAAGGACCTGGCCTGGGAGCCGCTGCGTCCGGAGCTGGTCGCCGAGGTCCGGTACGAGCACCTGCTGTCCGGCCGCTTCCGGCACGGCGGCCGGCTGGTCCGCTTCCGGCCGGACCGCACGCCGGAGTCGTGCACCTACGCCCAGCTGGAGCAGGTGCCGCCGGCCGAGCTGGCCGAGGTGTTCGGTGCGGAGGGGGAGAAATGACCGAGGAGACCATCCTCGACCTCGACGGCACCGAGGTCGCGGTGTCGCACCCGGACAAGGTGTACTTCAGCAAGCGCGGCGAGACCAAGATGGACCTAGTCCGCTACTACCTGGCGGTCGCCGGGCCGATCATGAACACCCTGAAGGACCGCCCGCTGCTGATGGAGCGCTATCCGAACGGCGCGGGCGGCAAGTCCTGGTTCCAGAAGCGGGTGCCGAAGACAGCGCCACCGTGGCTGACCACCATGGAGGTCTCCACGCCCAACGGCACTACCAGCGACGCGCTGGTCGCGGCGGACATGGCGCACATCGTGTGGGGCGTGAACCTGGGCTGCCTGGGGTTCCACGTCTGGCCGATCCGGGCCTGCGACCCGGACATCACCGATGAGCTGCGCATCGACCTGGACCCCTCCCCCGGCGTCGGCTACCCGGAGGTCCGGCACGCCGCGGTGCTGACCCGGGAGCTGTTGGCCGAGCTGGGCATCGAGGCTTACGTGAAGACCTCCGGATCCCGGGGGCTGCACATCTATGTCAGCCTCCTGCATCGCTGGGACGGCTACGAGGTCCGGGCGGCCGCGGTCGCGCTGGCCAGGGAGATGGAACGCCGGTATCCGGAGCAGATCACCGCACAGTGGTGGAAGGAGGAGCGGGGTGCACGGGTGTTTGTGGACTTCAATCAGAACGCGCCGCACAAGACGGTGTTCGGGGCGTGGTGCGTCCGGCCGCGGGTCGGTGCGCAGGTGTCCACACCGATCTTCTGGGACGAGCTGATGACGGTCGTCCCCGACGAGCTGACGATCGCCACGGTCCCGGCCCGGGTCGCCGAGCGCGGGGATCCGTGGGCGGAGTACAACGCGCGGCCGCAGTCGCTGGAGCCGCTGCTGGAGATGTCCCGCCGGGACATGGCGAACGGGCTGATGGACGCGCCGTGGCCGCCGGTGTATCCGAAGCAGCCGAACGAGCCGCCGCGGGTGGCGCCGAGCCGGGCCAAGCACACAGAGCCGGACCCTGCCGACGCCTCATGAGGCTGAAGACTGTGGGTCCGTAAGGGTTTCAGCTTCTGTCTTTAACTCTGGTATTAACTCCGGTCTTAACTCCGGCTCTGACTCTGACTCTGGCTCGGCTCTGACGCTGACTCTGGCTCGACATCCGGGAACTCCACCCGCACGCCGAGCAGCCGCACCGGCCGGTCCAGCTCCAGGAGCCTGAACACCTCCAGCGCGGCGCGTTCGATCTCCTCCGCGTCAGCCGTCGGAGCGGGCAGCGTGATGCTCCGCGTCTTGGTGATGAACGGCGCGTACCTGATCTTCAGCCCCACGCGCGCCGCCGGCCGCTCTTCCGCCACGACGTCCTCGGCGACGTGCCGGGCCAGCTGCCGCACCTGCACGGCCAGTTCCCCGGCGTCGGCGATGTTCTGCTGGAACGTGACCTCGCGGCTACGTCCCTTGGCCACGTGCGGCGTGCCGGCCACCTCTGCGTCCCCGGCGCCCTGGGCCAGCAGCCAGAAGTAGGGGCCCATCTTCGGCCCGAACCGGTCGGCCAGTACGGCGCGGTCGGCCCGGCCCAGCTCGGCGACGGTGTGCAGGCCCAGCTCGGCGAGCTTCTTGGCGGTGCGCGAGCCGATGCCCCACAACGCTTCGGTCGGGCGGGCGGCCATCACGGCGGCCCAGTTCTCGTGGGTGAGCCGGTAGACGCCGGCCGGTTTGGCGAACCCGGTGGCGGTCTTGGCGCGCAGCTTGTTGTCGCCGATGCCGACCGAGCAGGACAGGCCGGTCTCGCCCAGGACGGCTTCGCGGACATCGGTGGCCAGCGCCTCGGGGTCTTCGGTGCGGGCGCCGAGGAACGCCTCGTCCCAGCCCATCACCTCGACCACGACCGGGAACTCCCGCAACGTGGTCATCACCTGCTCGGACGCCCGTTCGTAGGCGGCGCGATCGGCGGGCAGGAAGACGCAGTCCGGGCACTTCTTGGCGGCGGTGCGCAGCGGCATCCCGGAGTGGACGCCGAACTCGCGCGCCTCGTACGAAGCGGTCGCGACCACGCCCCGGCGCGTCGGATCGCCCTGACCGCCGACCACGACCGGCCGGCCCCGCAGCTCCGGCCGCCGCGCCACCTCGACAGCCGCGATGAACTGGTCGAGGTCGACGTGCAGCACCCAGTCCGTGCTGGACACGGGTCCAGTATGCCCAGGCCGGGGCGGGGTCGCCTGTCGGAGGCGGCCGTCTGCGGCACACCTGCCGAGCTGCACACCTCGTGGCAGGCATGCCACCCGAGCTGCACACCTCGTGGCAGGCATGCCTCCCCAGCTGCACGCCTGCCCAGCTGCACGCCTGCCCGGCAGCCAGGCAGGCGATCGCCAGCGCGAAGCTCTCCCCCATCAGATCGCCCGGATCGCCGCCGCGCCGGGACGACCGCCGCCCGTGGGTGCCACCGGGCAAGATGCCGCCCGACCCACATCAGGATCCTTCGTCATCCTTCGTCGCGACCAGAAAGCGGTGCCCATGAAGTTCGAGGCCGAGCGAGACATCTTCGCCGAGGCGGTCGCGTGGACCGCGCGATCCCTGCCGGGCCGCCCCGCCGCGCCCGTGCTCGCCGGCCTGCTCTTCGAGGCCTCCGACCGGGGCTCGGTCAGCGTGTCCGGGTTCGACTACGACACCTCCGGGCGGGCCGGGATCACCGCCGAGGTCGGCGAGCCCGGGCGCCTGCTCGTCCACGGCAAGCTGCTCGCCGACATCGCCAAGTCGTTGCCGGACCGGCCGGTGCGGATCGTCTCTGAGGGGTCGAAGGTCCTGCTGTCCTGCGGCTCGTCCCAGTTCGCGTTGCGGACCCTGCCCGTCGAGGACTACCCCGAGCTGCCGGGCATGCCCGGCGCCACCGGCACCGTGGCCGGTTCGGACCTGGCCAAGGCCGTCGCTCAGGTGGCCGTCGCGGCCGCGCGGGACGACACCGTCCCGATGCTCACCGGGATCCGGATCGAGATCGACGGCGACACCCTCACCCTGGTGTCCACCGACCGCTTCCGGCTGGCGTACCGCGAGCTCCCCTGGCAACCCGACGCGGACTGCCCCGCCACCACCGCGCTCCTGCCCGCCAAGGTCATGGCCGCCGCCGCCCGCGCGCTGGCCGGACGCGACCGGGTCACGCTGGCGCTGGACGGCGGGCAGAGCGGCGCGGGCCTGATCGGCTTCGCCTCACAGGACCACCCCAGGGGCCCGCGGCAGATGACCTCGCGTCTGCTGTCCGGCGAGTTCGTGAAGTACCGCAGCTTGTTCGCATCCGTTTACGCCACCACCGCGACCGTCGAGACCGCTCCGTTCCTGGCCGCCGCCAAGCGCGTGTCGCTGGTGGCCGAACGCACCTCGCCGATCCGCCTGGCCTTCGCCCGAGGCACGCTCTCCTTGCAGGCCGGCGCCGGAGACGAAGCGCAGGCCTCTGAGTCTGTCGAAGCCGTGCTGACCGGCGAGGACACCACCGCCTCGTTCAACCCCGCCTTCCTGCTCGACGGTCTCCAGGTGATCGACACGCCGTACGCACAACTGTCGTTCACCGCGCCCGGCAAGCCGACCGTCCTCATGCCTCGTCAGTCCCTCGACGTCCCGGCCCGCGACGACTTCCGCTATCTGATGCTCCCGCTGAAGGCACCGCGGGCATCCGGCGCCGGGCCCGCATGAGATATTCAAGACCTGACCCGATTAGCCGGAAGCGAGGTCCACGATGGTCGCTGAACTCACAGCGGACGGGGCGACGACACGCGAGCTGGAACGCATGATGGCGGAGTTCCCAGACCTGCCGGTCGAGGCCGTCATCAAGCAGGACATCCTGCGGCAGGGCCTGGCGTTCAGCCCGGACGCGCTGCGGGTGGCCAGCGGGTACAAGCCCAAGGACTACTTCATCTTCACCTTCGACCTGGTGCCGGTCGCGGAGATGGCCGAGCACGCGCAGTTCCGGGCCCCGGAGGAGATCCGGATGACCGGCGGGCCCTACGACCTGCGGCGCACCGTGGTGTCCACGCGGGTCGCGCCGGACAGCCCGTACATCGTGGAGTTGCGGGACGGCAAGCTCGCACTCAACTGCGAGGGCGTGTACCTGGCCGACCTGGAGTTCCCGCCGATCCCGGCCTACTACGAGCACACCCTGTCCTCCGGCAAGAAGATCAGCCAGATCGCCCCGGCGATCGAGTGGGGCTACCTGGTGTACCTCACGGTCTACCGGCTGTGCCAGTACTGGGGCCGGGACGAGGAGTGCCGCTTCTGCGACCTCAACGAGAACTTCCGCCAGCAGCGGGCGGCCGGGCGGGAGTACACGGCGGTCAAGGAGATCGAGGACATCGTCGAGGCGATGACGCTGATCAACCAGTACGACACCGTCACCAAGGCCTACACCGTCACCGGCGGCTCGATCACCAAGAAGCTGGACGGCATGCGCGAGGGCGAGTTCTACGCGCGCTTCGCCGAGGCCATCGAGTCCCGGTTCGCCGGCCGCTGGATCCCCAAGGCCGTGGTGCAGGCGCTGCCGGTGGACGAGGTCCAGATGCTCTTCGACGCCGGGTACCGGGTCTACCACCCCAACTACGAGGTGTGGGACAAGGACCTGTTCGCCTGGATCTGCCCGGGCAAGGACCGCTACGTCGGCCGCGACGAGTGGATGAAGCGCATCCTGGACTCCGCCGAGATCTTCGGCCCGACCAACGTCATCCCGAACTTCGTCGGCGGCGTGGAGATGGCCGAGCCGCACGGGTTCACCGACGTCGACCAGGCGATCGCCTCCACCACCGAGGGCCTGGACTTCTTCATGAGCCACGGGGTGATGCCCCGGTTCACCACCTGGTGCCCGGAGCCGACCAGCAACCTGGGCCGGCAGAAGGGCCCGTCGCTGGAGTACTTCGTGAAGCTGCTGCGCGCCTGGCGCGACACCTTCGAGAAGTACAGCCTGCCGGTCCCGCCCGGCTACGGCCGCCCCGGCGCCGGTAACGCCGAGTTCTCGGTGAGCGCGTTCATGGACGTCATCCGGACGCATTGAGATTCGCCAGGTTCCGGCGGCGGCGACCCATCCGCCGCCGGACCCTTCGATGGTTGACAAATCGAACAAAGAAACAGCCCTGAAGCCTGGCCGAAAGGCTTGACAGTGTAGTTTGGCCGATACCGCCTTCGTGCGGGACAGCCGAAAGCACTTGGGGAGATGACAGAATGACGGGGCGGCGAATAACGGCGTTGCAGACTGCGGCCTGTGGCCTGACGGCGGCGGCCCTGCTGGCCACCAGCGCGTGCGGCGGCAGCAGCGGCAAGTCGAAGGCGTCGGGCGACGCCAAGGGCGGGTCCGGCGGTGCGAGCACCAGTTCCTCGCCCGCGGCCACGCCGCAGAGCGTGGCGCAGGCGTTCCTGGCGGCCTGGTCCAGCGGCGACTACGCCGGGGCCGGTGCGCTCACCGACGACACCACGAACGCGACGAACCGGTTGAAGGCGATCGCCGGTTCGCTGAACGCCCAGAAGGTCCAGCTGACCCTGGGTTCCCAGGAGAACGTCCAGGCCAACAGCGGCGGGTCCACGCCGTCCGGGTCCACCTCGGGCACGTCGACCTCTGGCTCGGCCGCCACCCCGTCCGGCGGTTCGTCCTCCGGCTCGTCGGCGCTGGCCCGCTTCGGCTTCAACGTGAACGACACCTTCGCCGGCAACCTGGTCTGGGCCTACCCGTCGTCCCTGGACATCGTCCAGGGCCCGTCCGGCACCCCGGTCGTGCACTGGTCCTCCTCGGTCATCAACCCGCAACTCGGCCCCACCGCGCTGCTGAAGGCGGTGGCACCGAAGCAGACCGTCACCGACAGCACCGGCAACCCGATCAACCTCACCGCCCACCCGACGCTGGCCCCGGCGATGAACACGCTGGCCAACCACGCCGCGATCCCGGCCAACCCGACGCAGCTCACCATCCAGTTCATCGATCCCAAGACCAACAACCAGATCCCGAACTCGCAGGACTGGCCGCTGGGCACATCCAACGGGACCACCCCGACCCTGAAGACGACGATCGACCCCAAGGTCCAGTCGGCGCTCGAGAGCGCGCTGAAGCCCTGGAAGAACTCCGGCATCGTCGCGCTCCAGCCGTCCACCGGCTACATCCTGGGCATGGCCAGCAACGACCCGAGCTTCACGGCCCTGGAGTACCAGGGCACCCGGGCGCCGGGCTCCACGTTCAAGGTGGTCACCACCGCGCTGGCGCTCACCCAGGGTCTGAAGACCACCGACTCGGTGAACTGCAGCCCCAACGCCACCGTCGAGGGCCAGATCATCAACAACGACGCCAGCCTGCGCAGCGGATTCCCGAACGCCACGCTCAAGGACGCGTTCCTGGTCTCCTGCAACACCGCGTACGTCCACCTGGCGATGGACGGCAAGCTCGGCAGCGACTACAGCGCGCTGACCAACGAGGCCAAGACCTACTTCGGCATGAACCAGAAGTGGGACCTGGGCATGGGCCCGGCCACCTACGGCACCCCCGGCGACCAGCAGGTCCCGCCGGCCGACGGCCAGGGCCTGTTCGCCCGCGAGGCCTTCGGCCAGGGCAACATCACGATGTCCCCGCTGACCATGGCCTCGGTCGCCGCCACGGTGTCCACCGGCCAGTTCAAGCAGCCGATCCTGGTCCCCGGCACGCCGCAGATCCCGGCCACCCCGCTCCCGCCGGCGGTCGACAGCCAGCTCGTCTCCCTGATGCAGGGCGTGGTCAACTCCCCGGAGGGCACCGCGTCCACGGTCTTCCCGCACAACATGGGCCTCGGCGCCAAGACCGGCTCCGCCGAGGCCTCTGACACCCCCACGACCGACAGCTGGATGATCGTCTTCGACAAGACGCACGACATCGCCTTCTGCGCCCTGGTCCTCAACGGCGGCATGGGCTTCCAGGCGGCGGGCCCGGCCATCAAGTCGGCGCTGAGCTCCCTGGGCTACATCTAGTACCGGCCGGTTCCGGGTCACCGGGGCACGCCGGGACACCGGGGCAGGTTCCGCACGATCGGGTCCCGCCGCCGACGAGGGTTGTCGGCGGCGGGACTTTGTTTTTCGCAGAGCTCTGTGTTCCGGTCGCGGGATTCCGCGTCTCAGCGGAACGCCTCGATGTTCCGCCCCGCCCACTGTGCGAAGGACCGCGGAGCCCGGCCCAGCACCCGCTCCACATCCGGGCTGATCTGCGACTCCTCCGCGTTCGGCGCGCTGATGATGTCCAGCGTGTCGTCGGCGAGCTCGCCCGGAATCCCCTGCTGCTCCATCCCCGCCTTCGCCTCCGCGCGCGTCAGCTCCTGGAAGCGGACCGGCGACCCCAGCGCCGCGGCGATGTCCGCGGTCTGCCGGCGCGGCGTGATCACCGCCGGGCCGGTGAGCGTGTACACGCCGCCCAGGAACCGGCCGTCCGTCAGGGTCGCCGCCGCCACCTCGCCGATGTCCGCCGGGTCGATGACCGGCACGCCGGTGTCGCCGAACGGGGCCGCGACCAGCTGCCGCGTGCGGACGGACTCGGCCCACCACAGCGCGTTGGACGCGAAGCCACCCGGCCGCAGGATCGCCCACTCCATGCCGGACTCCCGCACCGTGTCCTCCAGCCCCCGCATCATGATCCGGGTCGTGCCGAAGGGCCGCGTCGACACCCCTTGGGTCGACAGCAGAACGATCCGGCGCACCCCGGCGGCCGCGGCCGCACCGACGATGGCGGCCGGGTCCGCGTCGGCCGCGTGCAGACCGCCGGACAGCAGCAGGAACAACGCCTTCGCGCCGTCCAGCACCGGCTCCAGGCCGGCCGGGTCGGCCAGGTCAGCCGCCACGTGCCGCACCCCCTCCGGCACCGCGGCGGGGTGCCGCGAGACCGCCGTGACCTGCTCCCCCGCCGCGGCGAGCGCCTGGGTCAACGGCCGCCCGATGTTTCCGGTAGCACCGGTCACCACAATCATGAACTGCTCCTTCGTGCCGACGTTCTTGCGTGCTGACGACGTTAGGAGATCGGGCTAACTCTTGGTAAGGACATACCCTGGGGTAAGCTCCTCCCATGACGGCAGGCGCACAGCTCACCGACCCCGTGACCGCACCCCGATATGACGTGTTTCACACCGACTGCCCGGCGCGCGATGTGGTCGACCACGTCACCAGCCGCTGGGGAATCTGGGTCCTGATCTCGTTGCGGCAGGGCGATCTCCGCTTCTACGAGCTCCGCGACCAGATCCAGGGCGTCAGCGAGAAGATGCTGTCCCAGTCGCTGCGGGCCCTGGTCGAGGACGGCCTGGTCTGGCGCAAGGTCGAGCCGACGACGCCACCCCGGGTGACCTACGGGCTCACCGATTTCGGGCGGGAACTCGGCGAGCCGCTGGAGGAACTGTTCGGCCGGATCACCCGACGGTTGTCGCCGCCCCGGTAACCGGGTTCTGAGTCAATGTCCTGAGCCGGCGTTCTGAGCCGACGTCTGAGTCGACCTCAGCGACGCCAAGCGGTCAGGCGGCAGGGGACGCCGACGTAGGTGACGTGATCCGCACTGGCGCCGGCCTGTTCCCAGCCGCTTTCGAGGACCTCGAAGAAGCGGTCGTCGGCAGTGCAGCCACCGGCCTCCTGGCCCGCGTAGATCAGCAGATCACCACGATAGGCGGTGAGCGCGCGAGCCGCCCAGGCGTCGTCGTTGTTGGGCCAGCACAGGAACAGTGCCCGGTCGCCGTGAAGGGCCGCGACACTGTCGTCGCCGGGCTCGACAGCGGTGTAGGCGCGTTTCGCGTACCCGTTGAGCTCCGACGCCGCGAACGGATCGTAGGCGAGCGTGTCGATACCGGCGGCGCGCATCAGCCAGGCCCAGTAGCCGCCACCGGCGCCGATCTCAACGACGCCGCGCTCACCGGCCGTCGCCGCGATCCACGCGATGTCCCCCGGACTGGGGATCGACCAGCTGTACCGGCGCGACAACCCGTCCCGGTCCAGACCGGCGGCCCGCACCCGGTCCCGGATCCCGGCGTCGGCATGCAGCCACATGGTGGTCGGACCGGCGCTGTCGTCCCAGATCTGGGTCGGCAGGTTCCGGACGACTCGCCAGTACGGGTTGCCGATGCTGTCGATTTGGTCGGCGGGGCCGGCGGCCAGCGGCGGATGTGCCCACGGCGGTCCGAAGGGCCGGGGCCGCGCCAGGACCGCCGCGCACAGCTCGGCGGCGAGCGCCGCCAGCTCCGCGTCGGACAGTTCGTCGGCGTCGGACAGTTCCTCGGCGGCGGTGGTCATCACTTCTTCGGTCATAGCGGTCTTCCCCCGTGTTGCGTCCCAGAGAAAACCTACCTGTTCACCGTCCACGGGAACGGCTCACGGTCCGGCTCCGCCCAATCAGCACGGGCCTCGGCGGACGCGAGCAGTGCCGAGGAGTAGAAGCGGGACAGCAATCGCTTGTCCAGCAAGGCCGGATTCGACGCGGCGAAGTTCTCGAAGTTCTCGGAGTTCTCAGAGTTCTCGGAGTTCTCGTTCTCGTCGATCTGGTCGATCTCGTCGACCCGGTGCTCCGCGGCGTGGTATCCGACCACCTCGACCCACGCCCGGCTGACGGTGGCGTGGTACTTCTGCGGCGCTCCGGCGTAGCGCGCGGTCTCCTGTATCCCGTCGCTCACCACGGTGATCGCCTCGGCGGTGCCGAAACGCCGGACCGCCAGCCACGTCAGGTGAACGTGCTGCCGGTGTCCGAAGCGTTCGGAGCCGGCCATGACTTCGTCGTACAACGCCTGGAAGCTCATCTCGACTCCTCGGTCAATGCCCGCAGCACCTCGTGGAACGCCGCGACCTTCTCAGGGCCCAGCGATGCCAGCACGCGCCGCTCGAACGTGTCGATCGTCTGCCGGATCGCGTCCGCGGCCGTCCGCCCGGACGGTGTCAGCCCGATCAGCACCGAGCGGCGGTCGCCCGCGAGCGTCCCGCGGGTGATGTGCCCGCGCCGCTCCAGCCGGTCCAGGACCCCGGTCAGCGTGGTCGGCTTGGTCCCGATCGCGGCGCCGAGGTCGGAGACGGTGCGGCCGCGGCCGTCCGCGAGGTTCGCCAGCGCGTTGATCTCCGACGACGTGAGGTCCAGGTCGACCAGTTCGGTGGCCAGCCTGTGCAGTGTGGCGTGAGTGGCGCGCTGGAGGGCGAGAAGGGCTGATTCCTCAGGTGATACGGATCCGGTCTTCACGGAATCGGATAATACTGTTCCGTAGTAACTCGGACAAGCCCAGGTCTCCTGAGGTCCCCACCATCGCCCGCCGCAATCACACCGACGCACCGGAGCCGGGCGGCCTAGGATTCGAGGTAATCGAGCTGGCGGGGCACGACCATATCGGGGCATTGGCACAGTCCGATGCGGTGTCGCCGCAGCTAAGGGAAGCACTGGCGGGGAGCAAGTGGTGAATGCTGTGGAAGACAACCAGATCGAATCGGCTACCGGGGCGCTGCACAGGCTGACGCGTCTGGCCCCTGACTGGGAGTGGAACAAGCGCGCGGACGACCCGCGGATCCGGCACGACATCGAATCCAACGACGAGAAGCGGCGCACACCGCCGGTGAAGTCATACCAGGACACACTGCCCCGGACCGCGCTGCCCCGGGATCTGCCGGCAGGGTCTAAGCCGGCGCTCGCGGTGCTCGGCGGGACGACGTCAGCCGGGGCCGAGTCGGCGTCGGACGGCCAGGGCGGCACCGCGCCGACCGGAACCGAGTCGGCATCAGCCGGCACCGCGCCGCTGGACTTGGCCGCGCTGAGCCGGGTGCTGTTCCTGGCGGCGGGCGTCGTGCGCAGCCGGCAGGAGGACTTCGGAACCGTGCTCTTCCGGGCCTCGGGCTCGGCCGGCAATCGCTTCCCGCTCGAACTATACGTCGCGATCCCCGAGCTCCCGGGCTCCGACCTGCCTTCCGGCGTGCACTGGTACGACCCGGTGGACCACGCCCTCGTCCGCATCGGACCGCCGCCCGCCGATTCCGGCACCGGATCCGGCTCCGACACCGACACCGACACCGGCGCGCCGACGATCATCGTGACCGGCGTCCCCTGGCGCACCGGCTGGCGCTACGCCGAGCGCGGTTTCCGGCACATCTACTGGGACTGCGGCACCATGCTCTCGCAGCTCCTCGCGCTCGCCGACTCCGGCGGCCTCGCCCCGCGCCTGTTCACCCGGTTCCCCGATGCCGCCGTATCAGAGCTCGTAGGAGTCGACGGCGTCCACGAGTGGCCGATCGCCCTTGTGACCCTCGGTGCCGGAGCACCGTCGATCACGGCGGCCGAACCGCCGGTCGCCGGCGTCACCGACCCGGAGCCCGCCGAGTTCCCGCTCGTCACCGCCGCGCAGCACGCCGGCGACCTGGACCGGCTCGGCGAACCCTGGGACTTCGACACCCCCACGGTGCCGACCCAGGACTCCCCGACACTCGACGCGGTCATCGTCAAGCGCGGATCCCAGCGCCGCATGGACCCGAGCCGCGGCCTCCCGCTGGAGACCCTGCGTACCTGCATGAGCGTCGCGTTGCGCGGCATCGACGTCCCGCACTGGATCGCGGTCCACGACGTGACCGGCCTGCCCTCCGGGCTGTATCGCTGGCCAGAGCTGGGGAATCCGGTCCGTTCGGAACACCAGGACGCGATGCGCGCCGAACTCCACCGCGTCTGCCTGGGCCAGGCCCTGGGCCGCGACGCCGCGTTCGTCGTCATCGCCGGCACCGACGTCGCCGGGCTGTCGGACCGCGAGTACCGCGAAGCCCAACTCGCCGCGGGCATCGTCGAGGGCCGGCTGCACCTGGCCGCCTACGCTCTGGACGCCAGCGCGACCGGCATGACGTTCCTGGACACCGAGATCCCGGCGCTGCTCGGCGATCCCGAGACCCCGGATGCCCTGCTGTTCACCTGCGTCGGGGTGCCCGGCAACACCTCCAAACCAGCCGGGCGGCCCGGGGCGCCGACAGCGGTCCGCAAGGTGACTCCCCGGGAATAGGCCGCGAAGGAGACGAGGCGCGCTACGCGGCGAAGAACGCCTTCGCCGCGTACGCCAAGCGATCTGCTCCTGCGGGTACTCGGGGAGTCGCCGGGTCGAACGGGAAGCGGGCGCCGGGGAACTCCGGAGCTCCGCGACAGTCGGCTCATCTGCATGATTCACGCTCACGGCTTCAGGCCGACCGCGCCGCGACCGCACCTCAGATCTGCGCGACATGCTCCACATTCGCCTGATCCGCCGGATCGGCGCTCGGCTCGCCGGCGAACCACGCGTCCAGCATCTCGACCAGCAGCGGCTCAGAGGTGAGGCGCAGGCTGAGGGCCAGCACGTTGGCGTCGGCCCACTTGCGCGCGCCGTCGGCCATCACAGCGTCCGTACACAGTGCGGCCCGCACACCGTCCACCTTGTTCGCCGCGATCGACGCCCCGGCGCCGGTCCAGCACGCCACCACCGCTTGATCAGCACGCCCCTCGGCAACGGCCCGCGCCGCCGCCTCCGAGCACCACGCCCAATCCGCACGCTCGCCCGGGACCAGTGCACCGAAGAGCAGCACCGTATGCCCGCGCCGCTCCAACTCCGGCCCGATCTCCGCGGCCACCCCGGCCACCTCATCCGCCGACACCGCGATGCGCATGGTCCCGCTCCGTCCTGTTTCGATCTAGGTGTCCATTGCACCACGCGCCGGGCCCAGGACACAGTCACCGCACAGCGCCCCATCCCGGTCGGGAGCCGCGCGGTAGATGAGGCAGCAGCTGCGGCGGCGGAACGTGCCGTCCGGCTCGAAGGCGCCGGAGCCCGCGAGGTAGGGGCCGGAAAGTAGATCCTGCATCAGGGCACTGGCCTCGGGATGCGCTGCGGAGAGCATCTTGCCCGCGCCGACCAGAGCGGAGGCGACGTTGCCGCGCACGATGCGCTCGTTGACGCCGAAGCGGGCGATCGCCATACCGAACTCGCCGACCACGCCGCCCAACACGCCATCGGCGAACGTGGCGCCGGAGTCGAGCGCCGCTCCGCGCAACGACAGCGGAAAGAGGCTGCCGAGTGTCGGCTGCCACCAGAGATCTGCTGCCCGGACACGGCCGCACCGCTGATGAAGCACCGCCAGCGCGAGCAAAGGCGAAACCACCCGCGCCACCAGCCCCAGGTGCACGACCGACGCCGCGACCCGCAGCTCCACCCCCGCCGCCTCCTGACCAGTCCCGGCAGCCAAGAAGCCACGAACCCCCGCGACCCGCTCCACCAGCACATCAGGATGGTCGACCAGCTCGCGCATCGGTCGCCACAGCCCCGCTTGTTGTTCCGCCGCGCCGCCACCAACCCCGCCGTGAAAGCCCACCCCGAAGTAAGGCCCCAGCGCAGCAAGCTCCTCGCTCACTACCGCCGGGGCCGTCAATCTGTCGTCGGCAGCCGTCACACCGCCGCCGCGGTAACACCCGAACCCGCGCCGCCTGTCGCCTCGGCGCGTTCCATCACCGGGCGCAGGACGCGCTCGGCCAGGGGGCCGAAGATCAGGGCGAGCGTGCCCCACAGGATGAGCTGGTTGCAGATCGAGTAGAAGCGGAACGAGAACAGCACGTCGGCCGGGAAGCCCGGGTAGACGATGTTGCCCTTCGGGTCCGTCAGGGGCAGTGGCGTCTCGGTGGCGTGGTGTCCGTAGGCGTGGACGTTCGCCGAGAGTTCGCCGAGGCTGGGCAGGATCGCCATCACGATGCCGATCGCGACCGCGAAGCCGAGCACTGAGAGCAGGGTGGCGTTCCAGTTGCCGAAGCGGGGGGCCAGGCGGCGGCCCAGCCAGGTGGCGGCCAGGATGAAGGCCAGGGAGCAGACGACCATCGTCAGGTACAGGGCCGCGCGCGGTTTGATGGTTTCGGGGTGGCCGATGGCCGGCGGGTTGGCCGGGTACTTCAGGTAGGGCACCAGGTAGATGCCGGCCAGACCGGCGCCGGCCACCAGGAGGGCCAGTACCTTGGGCTGGATCCGGCCGACGCGGCCCAGACACAGCAGGTAGACCACCGAGTACAGGGCGCCCATGGCCGCGCCGAAGCCGATCAGGCCGACGCCGATGCCGATGTTGCTCTGCACCGTGCGGCTGAACAGATCCGGGCCGGCGGGGTCGATCGGCAGGCCGGCGGCCGTGTTCAGGGCCGCCTGGGCGGCGTCGCGGCCGTTCTCGTAGGCGATCGCCTTGTCGATCACCGGCTCGGCGAAGATCCGGGCGAAGCAGAAGGCGACCAGGCCGGCCAGCGCGCCGGCCAGCAGGCCGCGCGTGATGAGTTGCTTTTCCATGAGGGCTCTGATTCCCCGCGCTCAGTGGCAGGGGAAGCCGAGCAGGTGGCGGGAGTCGTGCACGAACTCGTGGATGTGCATGTCGCTGCCGAACACCGACACCGCGCCCTGGTCCACGCCGATGAAGTAGTACGCCAGCAGCCCGAACAGCAGCGCGCCGCCGATCCACAGCCGGGCCTTGGTGGCGGAGACCACCAGCGGGGTGGGAACGGAAGTCGGGGCAGGGGAAGAAACGGGCATGGTGCTCACAATGAGCCTCCTTCGGGATCCAGCGTCCCTGTTCGATGGAGCGGGTCGACCGGGGAGGGTCTGACTCACCCGTCACCTCGTCTGCCCGACGAGGGGAGGGCTCACAGTGGCGCGACCGTGCCGGAATCTCACCGGCTTCCTATCCCAGTACCTTGCTTGGGCAGCGTAGGGCCGCCAGGGGCAGCCGTCAAAGAGATGTCGATCACCGTCGCCCCACGCTCCCCCTCAGACCCAGGGGTGACGCCGGCGGTGACGCGGCCCCCAGAACAGGCGATTCAGAACCTTGACGGGAGCGGGCATAGCGTGGAAGAACGCCGCTTGGTGGGCCTCGTCAGCGCCGTCGATGACCCACGGGACGTAGACGGCGGCGCCCGACAGCTTCTGCTTGCGGGCGATCGTCTTTCCGAAGGCGGCCCAGTCGTCAGGGCTCAGGACCTCCTGGATCAACGGCAGCGCGGCGTCTTCCTCATGCTTCATATGGCCGCCGAGCGCTGCTTCAAGGTCCCCGACGAGACCGACGAGATCGGCAGGACCGGCGAGCTCGGCGGGACCAGCGGGATCCGCAGGATCCGCCGAGCGCTGTTCCAAAGCGGCGTCCACGGCTTCGAGCAACGGGTCCAGGCTCGCGTGTTCGGCGGCCATGGCGGCCAAGATCTCAGCGGCCGAGGTCTCAGCGGCAAGGAGCTCGGCGGCATCGGGACGGCCGGCACAGGCGGCTTCGACCCGAGGCCACAGCGCCTCGTCCTCGGCGGTGTGGTGGACGTGCAGCTGCTGCTTGAAGGTGGCCCACCCGAGCCGGACGCCGACGCTGTCGGTGCGGCCCTCGGCGGCGGCCCGGCGCAGCCGCGCCAGATCGCGGCGGAAGGCGTCGTGGGTGACGTACATCAAGGTGAAGTCGATGCGGCCGGTCGATCGGCCGGCGGTGCTGGTGCCCGGGTCGGTACTCATGGCAAGCCTCCGTCGTCATTGATACGAGACTCATAATACATGAGACCTTGAAATTATGGGATGCGTATTAATTGCGGAGGTCGAAGATCGGCAGGAGGCCGGCCGAAGATCCCCGGAAACCACAAGGTCCCGCTCTGAGCAGCAGCTCGGAGCGGGACCTGAAGGGTCGCTCAGGCGTTGGGGCGCTTGCCGTGGTTCGCGCCCTTCTTCTTACGACCTCGCCTCTTGTTACCGCGCTTAGCCATCTCAGTCCTCCTTAACCGCCCGGAGTGCCCGGACGAGAACGTAAGTCTATGGTCCCGCTCAGGCCCGGATCGCCTCCCTGCGCGCCCGGTCCCGCACGCGCCGCGCGATCAGCTGGGTCGCCGACAGATTTCGTCCCGCACTCACGGTCAGCACCGGGGGCACGGTCTCCAGCCCGTGATAGAGCACCGCGACCAGCTGCAAGAAGCTCATCAAGCCCGCGAGGTCGACGCCCAACGGCTCGGTCCTGGTCGGCGTGTCCCCGCCGATCACCAACGGCCGGTCGAGAGCGGCCACGACGTCACACAAAACAGCCAACTCCTCGGCCGCCACGGTCGCAACCGGGCGCGGATCGTAAGGCCGGTCGGCCCGGAAGGGCAGCGACTGGAAGGTGTCGGCGACCCGGCCGGCGGATTCCGCGACCGCGGTGAGGAATTCAGGGAGGAATTCGGGAGTCATCGCGCGGCCTGCTCCAGGATCCCCAGGATCGGAGCCCCACCGACCGCGCGCCGCAGGTACTCCCCCGTGTGTGATCCCTCTGTAGTCAGCAACCCGGCCGGAGTCCCTTCGTACAGCACGTATCCGCCCCCGGCCCCCGCCTCCGGCCCGAGGTCGATCAGCCAGTCGGCGTGCCCGACCAGGTCCAGGTTGTGCTCGATCACGATCACCGTGGCGCCGTGCTCGTCGATCAGCCGGTCCAGGGCCGCCAGCAGCCGGTGCACGTCGCTCATGTGCAGGCCGGTGGTGGGTTCGTCGAGGACGTAGACACCGCCCGGCTCCGACAGGTGTCCGGCCAGCTTCAGCCGCTGGCTCTCACCCCCGGACAGCGTGGTCAGCGGCTGGCCCAGGCGCAGGTAGTCCAGGCCGACGGTGGCCAGCGCGCCGAGGATCGAGGCGATTTTGCGATCGGCGGCGAAGAACTCGGCGGCCTCGGCCACCGTCGATTCCAGCACGTCCCCGATCGACAGTCCGCGCAGCCGGTATCCCAGCACGTCTTCGGTGAAGCGGCGGCCGTGGCAGGCCACGCACATCGACGTGACCGTGTCCAGATACGCCAGGTCCTGCTCGATCACGCCGAGCCCGGCGCACTCCGGGCACGCCCCGGCCGAGTTCGCGCTGAACAACGCCGGATGGACGCCGTTCGCGGCGGCGAAGGCCTTGCGGATCCGGTCCTGCACACCGGTGTAAGTGGCGACGGTCGAGCGCCGGTTCGCCCCGGGCGCGGACTGGTCGACCGCGATCACCTGCGGGTGCTGGACCCGCAGCACGGCGTGGGCCAGTGAGGACTTGCCCGAGCCGGCCACGCCGGTGACGACGGTCAGCACGCCGGTCGGGAAGTCGATGTCGAACCCGGTCAGGTTGTGCGCTCGGGCGTTGACGACCGGCAGCTTCCCGGTGGGTTCGCGCAGCGCGTGGTCCGGTTTCAGCCGGACCGGCTCGTCGAGGAACCGGCCGGTCAGCGTCCCGGACCCGCGCAGGCCGGTGACGTCGCCGGTGTAGCCGACCTCGCCGCCGGCGGTCCCGGCACCGGGCCCGAGGTCGATGACGTGATCCGCGGCGATGATGACGTCCCGGTCGTGTTCCACCACCAGCACGCTGTTCCCCTTGTCCCGCAAGGCCCGCAGCAGGTCGGTCATGCGGGACACGTCGCGCGGGTGCATCCCGATGCTCGGTTCGTCGAACACGTACAACAGGTCGTTGAGACTCGACGCGAGCTGCCGCACCAGCTTCACCCGCTGCGCCTCGCCGCCGGACAGGCTCGCGGTGCGCCGGTCAAGGCTCAGGTATCCCAGACCGATGCCGACCAGATCCTCCAGCCGTGCCCACAGCGCGTTCAGCAACGGCTCGATCGTCGGATTCGAGATCTGATCCAGCACGGTCACCAGGTCCGAGGCGGCCATGGCCGACAGATCCGCGATCGTGTAGCCGGCGACCCGGCTGGACAGAGCCAGCGGCGACAGGCGTGTGCCGCCGCAGTCCGGGCAGCAGGCGGTGGTCGTGAACGCCGCGATCAGTTTGCGAGTGCGTCCGCCGCGGGTCTCAGGGTCCTGGTCCAGATACAGCCGCCGGAACTTGGTGACGGCTCCTTCATACGAGGCGTTGTAGGCCTGGCCTTGGAACTCCATGGCAACGATGCCGTCATCGGCGTAGAGCAGATCGTGCAGTTCGGCGTCGGAGTACTCGGCGACCGGCCGCGCGGGGTCGAACCGCCCCGAGCCGACGAGGATCTGCCAGTTCCGGCTGCCGACGGCGAAGACCTCGCAGAGCAGCGCTCCCTCGTCGAGCGAGCGGGAGCGGTCGAGGAACACGTCCAGGTCCACGACCGTCGCCTCGCCGAGCCCTTCGCACGCCGGGCACATCCCGGCCGGCATGTTGAACGAGAAGGCGTCCGCGTGCGGCACCAAGGGTTCCCCGGCGCGGCTGAACAGCAGGCGCAGCAACGGCGCGATGTCGGTGATGGTGCCGACCGTGGAGCGCGCGCCGCCGCGCAGCCGCCGCTGGTCGACCATGATGACCGCCGGGAGGTGTTCCACGGTGTCCACGGCCGGCCGGGACAGCGCCGGCAGGAAACCGCGGACGAACGCCGGCAGCGTCTCGTTGAGTTGGCGCCTGGCCTCGACCGCGATGGTGTCGAACACCAGCGAGGACTTGCCCGAACCGGACACCCCGGTCACGGCGGTCAGGGCGCGCTTCGGGACCGCCACGTCGACGGCCCGCAGGTTGTGTACTCGGGCTCCTCGGACCTCGATCCATTCCGTCACGTTTTGCATGATTAAAGTTTATCTTTGAAGTGTTTGTTGAGACTTTCGCGCTTCATACCGCGCAAGTGAAGGTAAAAGTTTAAACTCCGGGGTTAAAGCCGCTATGAGAAGGCCGATACCGAGAGGAGCGTTCCGCTGTGCGTCCGGTGGACTTGGCCCGCGCCGCAGGGGTGTCGACCCAGCAAGTACGCAACTTGGAGGCGGCCGGAGCGCTTCCGGAGGCGGAGCGGAGCGTGTCGGGGTACCGGCGTTACAACGAGCGGCATCTGGCCGCGCTGCTCGCCTATACCGCTCTCGCACCGGGGGTCGGCGCCCCGGACGCGCGGGCGATCGTGGCGGCGGTCGGCGAACGGCGGGTCAGCGAGGCCACAGAGCTGTTGGACGCGGCGCACGCGGCGTTGCATCACGGTCGGGCTTCGCTGGTGGAGATCGAGCGCACGTTGGCGGCGGCTGTCGCGCAGGAGCCGGCGGCCGATGCGCCGGACGGCCTTCGGGTGAGCGCGTTGGCCCGGCTGCTCGGCGTGCGCACCTCCGCGTTGCGGGTGTGGGAGGCAGCGGGATTGCTCGCCCCGGCCCGCGAACCCGTTACCGGATACCGCGTTTACAGCGCGCGGGACGTCCGCGACGCCCGCATCATCCACACCCTGCGCCAGAGCCACTACCTGTTCGACCGCATCCGGCCGATCATCGACGGCCTGCGGCGCACCGGCGGCTCGGAGGCCTTGCAGGAGGCGCTGGCCGATCGTCGGCTCTGGCTCGACCAGCGCTCGGCAGCGTTGTTGGAGGGTGCTTCGCGGTTGTGGAGCTATGTCGAGCTGATGCGCGGAGCGAGCGCCTAAGGCCTCAGCCCGGCCAGCGTAACGGCCACCAGCCGCTCCACCGCCGCCCTCGACGGCAGGCTGCCGGCACCGTTCAACGCGTTCACGCAGTACACCGCGAGTTCGGGCGGCGGCACGTCGGTACGCACTTCGCCGCGAGCAGCAGCCTGGGCGATCAGTTCACTGACGAAGTGTTCCAAGTGCCGGTGCGCCTTCTCGACTCCGGCCGCGTGGTGCAGCGATGCCGCGAGGTCCGGGCCGTGGTGGTCGCCTCGGTCGCGACGGTTCCGCTGGGCATAGGAACGAAGCACGACCGCCAGCCGGTCCGCGTCCGAGGCTTTGGCCGCCGCCTCCATCAGCTCCGCCAGGTGCGTGACGACCTGCCGGTCGTGCCAGGCGGCCAGGATCGAGGCGACGTCCGGGAAGTACTTGTAGAGCGTCGCGCGGCCGATGCCGCCGGCCTGGGCGATGCCGGACATCGTGACGCCGGTCAGGCCGTGCTCGCCGACCTGGGCCGCGGTGGCGTCCAGGATCGCCTCGCGGACGGAGTCGCGGTGGTCGGCGAGGGTGTCGCTCCAGATCTTCGGCACGGGGTCCATGCTATCCACTCTGTCGATGATCGAGACATAGTGCCATTGACAGAGACACTCTGTATCGAAAAACTGAAGCCATGAAAGCCATGGATTCTCCCCCGCCCTGGGACGTCGGCGAGCCGCAGCCCGCGGTTCGAGCGCTGGTCGAGGCCGGCGGGTTCGGCGGCCGGGTATTGGACGTGGGCTGCGGCTACGGGGAGAACGCGCTGCTCATAGCGGCCTCGGGGCTGCACGTGACAGGCGTGGATCGCGACGACGAAGGATTGCGGCGGGCCGCGCAGCTGTCGCGGGAGCGTTCGCTGGACGGCCG
Source organism: Catenulispora pinistramenti (assembly GCF_018274385.1). Lineage (GTDB taxonomy): Bacteria > Actinomycetota > Actinomycetes > Streptomycetales > Catenulisporaceae > Catenulispora > Catenulispora pinistramenti. The sequence continues at coordinate 38,136 of NZ_JAAFYZ010000024.1, forward strand.
AACGAGGTTCATCCGGTTCGACGTCCGGAACCTGGCCGAACTCGGCGAGGTCTTCGACACCGTCCTGGATTCGCTGGTGTTCCACGCCTTCAAAGGCCCGGCGTGCAAGCAGTACGTCGCCGGGCTGCGTTCGGTACTGCGGCCAGGAGGACGGCTGCACGTCCTCGGCTATAGCGACCTCCACGTGGGCCCGCCGAACCCGCCCCACCAGGTCTCGCGCGCCGACCTGCACGAGGCGTTCGCCGACGGCTGGACCGTGGACGAGATCCGCGAGACGAGGTGCCTGTCGAACCTGGCCCCCGACGGCGTCACCGCATGGCTGGCCAGCTACACGCGCAATCAAACCCGCAATCAAGAGGAGTCCTGACTATGCCCACGGCCGAAGCCCACGTGGCCACCGACCGCGCCGGCCGCTATCTGCAACAGCTCTGCTCCCACGCCTCGCGCCTGCGCCACGGCCCCGGTCATGGCTTCCGGTCGGGCCGCGGCCAGGCCGGCCCGAGTGCCGAGGCCACGTCCGACACCACCGGCCGCATCACCCTGGGCACCGCCCGGTGCGAGCTGACAGCGGGTCCGACCGAGCTCGCACTGCGTGCCGAGGCGGACGACGAACAGCAGCTCAGGGCTCTGCAAGAGGCGGTGACCCGGACGCTGGAGCGGGTCGGGCGACGGGACGGCCTGACCGTCGTCTGGGGGTAGACCCTGCTGCCGATCGCCAGGACGGCCATGCAGAATGGCTGACCATGCAGGCTTATCGCGATCAGCACGGCATCCCCCACGCCCGCGCGGCGTCCGTCGAGGCGGCGTTCCGCGCCCAGGGCCATCTCGCGGCCCTGGACCGGGGCCTGCAGATGGAGTACGTCCGTCGCAAAGCCCTGGGAACGTGGGCGGAGGTCGTCGGATCGCGAGCTCTCACCGACGACATGTTCTCCCGGCGGGTCGGCCTCGCGGCGGCGGCCCGCCTTTCCTATGAAGGGCTGGCGGACGAGACGAAGGCAGTGTTCGCCGCCTACGCCGACGGGGTGAACGACGCGCTGGGCACGAGTCTGGCCGGGTGCGACCTGCCGGAGCCGCCGCGGAAGTGGGAGCCCTGGCACAGTGTCGCGGTCTACCTCGGCCGGCACGTCGGCATGGGAAGCATGGCGCACAAGCTGTTCCGGACCGCGTTGTTACCGGTGGCCCCGGCCGGCGTCGTCTGGCGGGTGCGTTCCAACGCCCGCGAGGAGCTGATGGTGCTGCCGACCGGGGCCGTGGCGCGGGTCGACACCGCGGGGCCGCCGGAGGGGCACGGCGAGAAGGTGCGCGGCTGGCTCAACGGCCTGGCGGAGGTCGAGACCGTGGCCGCCTCGGCGGACCCGGCGGCCGGGAGCAACAACTGGGCGGTCTCCGGCGCGTACACCGCCTCGGGCCGTCCGCTGCTGGCCGGGGACCCGCACCGGCCGTTCGAGACACCCGGCCCGTACTGGCAGAACCACGTGTCCTGCGACGCCTTCGACGCCATCGGCCTGTCGTTCCCCGGCGTCCCCGGCTTCCCGCACTTCGGCCACAACGCGCACGTGGCCTGGGGCATCACCCACGGGATGGGCGACGACCAAGACCTGTTCGTGGAGAACCTGGACCGGCTGGACACCCGCACCGAGCTGATCACCGTCCGGGACGCCGAGCCGGTGCGGATCACCGTGCACACCAGCCCGCGCGGCGGCGTGGTGGTCCAGGACGACACCGCGAACACCGGGCTGGCGCTGCGCTGGACCGGCACCGCCGAACCGGACCGCACCCTGGACTGCCTGCTGCCGATGCTCAAGACCACCTCGGTCGCAGAGCTCGATGACGTGATGCGCGGCTGGTCGGTGCCGGTGGACCACCTGATGACGGCCGACGTGCACGGCGCGATCGGCTACCGGCTGCGCGGCCGGGTGCCGAGCCGGGACCAGGCGAATTCGTGGGCTGCGGTCCCCGGCTGGGACCCGGCTTACGAATGGCGGGGCTGGGTGCCGTTCGACCAGATGCCGGCGGCCCGCGATCCCGAAGAGGGGCTGCTGGTCTCGGCGAACAACCGGCCGACCGCCGACCCCACGCCGTATGTGGCGCACGACTTCGCCGGGCCGGCGCGGGCCACGCGGATCCTGCAGCTGCTGCGCGAGGGCGTGGCAGCGCCGCAGGCTCTGGACCGCGCGGCGATGGAGCGGATCCACGCGGACGTGTCGTCGCTGACCGCGCGGGAGTTCGTGGCCTCGCTGGGGAACGTGAAGGCGGCCGAGGGCGGCCGGCGTTCGCAGCTCCTTGAGTTGCTGCGGGGCTGGGACGGCACGATGGGCCTGGGCTCGGTCGCCGCCACCGTCTACACCGAGGCCCGCCGCGAGCTGCTGACCACCGTGCCGCTGCCCGGATCCGACGCCTCGCACGCCCAGCTCCTGTCGCCCCAGCAGCGCACCGGCACGCTGTGGCTGTCGTTCCAGGCGCTGCTGGCCGGGGCCCGCGCCGGTGACGAGTCCCTGTTCGGGCCCTGGTCGGACGCGGTCGGCCAGGCGCTGGACCGCGCGGCCGAACGGCTGGCGAGCGAGATCGGCCCGGACCTGGCGGACTGGACCTGGGGCCGCCTGCACCAGAGCCGCTTCACCGCACTGCTCCCCGGCGTCCCGGCGGTGGCCGGACGCCCGGTCCCCGGCGACAACGAGACCGTGCGCGCCGCCGGCCTGCACGGCGTCGAGACCACCGCCGCCAGCTCCGGCTCGGTCGCCCGCTACGTCTTCGACCTCGGCGACTGGGAGGCCAGCGGCTGGGTGGTGCCGGAGCAGACCGACGAGTGGTACGCCGCACGGCTGGTGCCGATGCACTACGACTGGGCCGTGATCGAGTCGGCCGGGACGCCGATCGCGCTGGGGGCGGCGGCCGATCTGGAGGACGCCGCCCGGTAGCCGGATCGCGGCTGGATCACAGAACACGTATATCCCTATCCTGGCCCTTTCGCCGAACAACGACGAGGGGGCCAGGTGCGGACCGGCAGCGAGGTGGCAGAAGGCACGGCCGCGGAGTCCGCCGTGCTGGCCGCCTTCCCCGACATCGCCGTCTGCGTGGCCGTGCCGATCGGCGGCGGACGCCGCGACCTCCTGCTCACGCTGCGGGCCGATGCCGATCCGAACGCCGCGTGGGACGAAGCCGTCCGCACCGTGGTGTCGGCCGCCGAGGTCCGGGTCGTCACCGACGAGTGGCTGGTCCGGGACTTCGGCGGCCGCGTCGATGTCGACGCGACCCGACAGCGGCATCGTGACTTCCTGGCCGGCGCCTGGCTGCCGGGGCTCGGGCCGGGGTCGCGGCCGGAGCCGTTGCCCTGCCAACGGATCCGGGTGACGTTCGCCGGGGCCGATTCCGGCCGCGCCGCCCTGACCTGGGGGCAGCGCGACATCTGGGTCACCATGATCCGGCAGCGGAACTGGCTGCCGCAGGGCGGGCGGCGGCCGCTGGCGCCGGGGACGCGCGTGGAGGATGTCGCGGCGGAGTTGGCTTATCTGCACAGCCGCTACCAGTCCATGCGGACCCGGCTCGTGTTCGACGGCGTCCACGATGGCGCCGTCGAGGACGCACCGGGCGGCAAGGTCCGCCAGTCGGTGGCCTCGGCCGGTGAGACCTTCCTCGACGTCTACGACACCCCGCCAGGACAGGACCCTGACGCACTCGCCGCACGGGTGGAAGCCGTCTACCGGCGCCGCCCCTACGACCTGCGCGCAGAGTGGCCGATCCGGATGGCGGTGGTCCGAAGCGGCGGGGTGTGCCGGCATCTGGTCGTCATCATGCACCACTTGGCCCTCGATGCCGGTGGTGCGGCGGTGATGATCCGCGAGGTCGCCGCCGGCGAAGACCGGGAACCGGCGGGAATGCAGCCGCTGGAGCAGGCGCGCTGGCAGGCGTCGGAGGCCGGGCTGCGGCACGAAGACAGAACACTGCGGTACTTCGCGAAGTCGTTGGAACGGCTGGCCGCCGGACCGCCGCCGGCCCTGCGTCCCGGCCCGCGCCGCCTGCGGCACTGGTCCGGACGCCTGGTCTCCCCCGCGCTGGCCGCCGCGGTCGCGACGATCGCCGCCCGGCGCGCGGTGGAGGAGTCCGTCGTGCTCACCACGGCGACGGCGATCGCCTTCGCCCGGCTGGCCGACACCGACCGCGTGCTGATCCGGCCCCGGGTCGGCAACCGCTTCCGGTCGGCGCTGGCCGACGTCGTCTGCTTCGCGGCCCAGAGCGGACTGCTGGTGCTGGAGTTGGGCGACACCGGTTTCGATGAGGCCTTGGACCGGGCGCGCGGCGCGTCGCTGGCCGCGGTGAAGAACGCCTACTTCGATCCCGAGGCCCTGGCGGCGATGCTCGACCGGTTCGCCGTCGACCACGGTCGCGGGCCGGAGGTCGCGATGTACTTCAACGATCGGCACGCCGCCGAATCAGGGGTCGACTACGCCACGACGGCCGCGCCGAGTCCGCGCGGGCCGCAGCGGACGCGCGGCGGGTCGACGTCGGCGTTCGGCTGGCTGGACCGCCGGCCGGACCCGGCCGAACCGCTGTCGGTGACGATCGACGACGCCGACGGCGCGCTGGCTGTATCAGTGCACTTCGACACCCGCGCCATCGCGCCGGAGGTGGCCGAGGAACTCACCTGGGGCGTCGAGCAGGCCGCCCTTGAAGCCGCCGCGGACGGTTCGGCGTCGACCGGTGTTCAGCTGCGATCAGGATTCTGACTGGTGAGCGCCGGGTAAGGATCGCACCGTCCCTTTTCCCCCGACAGCGCGCCCTGGAGGTGCCGCATGTCTCGTCGGTTGTCTTTGCGGAAACGTACCGCCGTGTTGCTCACTTTGGTGTTGGCGTTGGTGGGCGCCACCGCTGCCGCCGCCCGGCCGCGGCACGAGCTGAAGTTCGACGTCTCGTTCCCCGCCGCCACCCGCGCCGCGCCCGCCGACGGCCGGGCGTTCGTGATCGTGTCCACCAACGCGGACTCCGATCCGCGCGAGCAGATCAACATCATCAATGGCGCGCCGTACTGGGGGAAGGACGTGAACGGGCTCAGGCCCGGGCGCTCGGTGACCCTGGATTCCGGCGCCTCGACCTACGGCTACCCGCTGGCCGCACTGAACCAGCTGCCGCCGGGCCGGTACTACGTCCAGGCATTCTTCACCGTCTACGACACCTTCCACCGCGGCGACGGCTCGACCGTCCAGATGCACATGCCCTGCGGCGACGGCCAGGACATATTCAACTCGCCGCGGAACATGTACAGCACGCCGCAGTGGATCACCATCACCGGCGACCAGGACCGGCCGATCAAGCTGGCGCTGGACCACGTCATCACGCCGGCTGACCCGATCCCGGCCGGCGGCACCTGCCAACAGGGGAACCCGGCCGACAGCCAGCACGTGAAGCACATCAAGATCCTGAGCCCGGCGCTGACCAAGTTCTGGGGGACGCCGATCTACATCGGCGCCAACGTGCTGCTGCCGCAGGGCTACGACGACCCGAAGAACGCCGACGTGCACTACCCGGTCGAATACCACTTCGCGCACTTCACGGAAGCCGCGCCACACGGTTTCAAGGAGGACGGCAGCAACTCCTTCTCCCAGTTCTGGCTGAACCCGAGTTCGCCGAAGTTCATCAGCGTGGAGGTCCGCGAGGAGAACCCGTTCTACGACTCCTCCTACATCGTCGACTCCCCCAACGTCGGCCCCTACGGCACCGCCACCACCAAGGAGCTGATCCCGGCCCTGGACGCACAGTTCCGCACGATCGCCGCACCCTGGGCCCGCGTCACGTCCGGCGGCTCGACAGGCGGCTGGGAAGCGCTGGCCTCGTTGGTGTTCAACCCGGACGTGTTCGGCGGCACCTTCGCCGGCTACCCCGACCCGGTGGACTTCCACCGGCACCAGATCGTCGACATCTACGACGACGCCAACGCCTACAACACCCTGCGCCAGTTCGACTACCCGACACAACGCCCCGACGACCGCAACACCGCCGGCGACACCATCTACGACATGGCCCAGGAGAACCTGTGGGAGCTGGCCCTGGGCGACCACGACCGCAGCGGCGGCGCGTGGGCGATCTGGGAGGCGGTGTACGGGCCGCAGGGCAAGGACGGCTACCCGGCGCTGGTCTGGGACAAGCGGACCGGCGCGATCGACCACACCGTGGCCGCACAGTGGAAGCCGAAGGACCTGGACGCGAAGCTGGCCGCGCAGTGGCCGACGCTCGGCCCGCGGCTGCAAGGCGAGATCCACATGTACGTCGGCGACATGGACACGTACTTCCTGAACGACGCCGTGGAGCTGCTCCAGCAGAACCTTGACTCGCAGACCTCGCCCCCGGCCGACGCGACCTTCACCTACGGCCGCGAGAAGCAGCACGGATGGTCGCCGTACACGGACGCGCAGTGGTTCGGCGTGTACGCGGCCTACATCGCCTCGAAGGCACCGACCGGGACGGACACGTCCGGGTGGCGCGGGAGCCCGGCGACGGCCGCCGCGACGGCCAGCCCGGCCGCGACGATCCCGGCCGTGACGACGGCCGCGTCGAAGGTGGCGGCCACGAACGAGGTGCGCGCGATGCTGCCGGCGTCGATGGACGGCGGGGTGATCGACCCGTCGGCGACGACAAGCGGACTGCCGCGGTGAGCTGACCGCCCGCGGGCGTGCCCTTCGGTCCTCTGACGACAAAGCGGCGGCGACCGGGCCCCTCAACCCGGTCGCCGCCTGTTCATCAGGACTCAGATACGCCTCACCAGGCGACGGTCACGTTCCCCGTCCCGGAGGTCGGCACGGTATACGTGTGGTTCGAACCGCTCTCCCACGTGACGGTCCCGTCCGAGTGCTTGATGAAGAACTTGAACTGGATGTTCGCCCCGGCCGGGACGCTGGCCATGGTGAACCACGTCGGGTAGCTCGGGTCGAGCATCGGCCCGATCGCGACCGAGGTGTCGGTGCTCCAGTTGCCGAGTTCGTCCTGGTCGCCGGCCAAGTAGAGCTCGTCGCCCGGCTGGGTCGATGTGCCGGTGACGTTGAATGTCACAGGGACCTGAGTCCCGGTCTCCACGTGGTAGGAGATGGCGTTGCCCGCCACGCCGCCGGAGGACTTCAGCACCACCGAGGCCAGGCCCGGGGTGACGCCCGAGGGGATGGTGATGTCCGCCTCGCCGTTCGACCAGGAGTCGACGGTCGCCGGGACGCCGCCGACCGTGGCGGTGCCGGCGGAGGAGCCGAAGTCGGTGCCGGTCACGGCGACCACGTCGCCGCTGTGGCCGATGGTCGGGCCGATGTTGCCGACCTGCGGGGTGGACTGCGTCGGGGCGACGTAGGACCACACCGCGGCCTGGCCCGGGTTCAGGGTGTAGGAGCCGACGGGATTGTTGCCGCCGGTACCGGCGCCGACGGTCAGCGTGCCGCCGCCGAGGGCGCCGCCGAGCACGTCGTTGTAGCTGCCGGCGGGCAGGGCGGTGTTCAGGTTGGTCAGCGGGTAGCTGGCCGACGTGCTCTTGTTCACCGCGACCAGGACCGTGTCGTTGTAGAACTTGCGCTCGTAGACGTACACGTCGTTGTTGATCCAGCGCTGGGTCGAGGTGCCGTAGCGCAGCGCGGGGTTGCTCTTGCGCAACGCGGCCAGCTTCTGGATGTCGCCGAAGCCGCGGGTGTTCTCAGCGAACGAACTCATCATCGGCCGGTTGTAGGGGTCGCCGCCGACCTGGCCGAAGGAGTTGGTGGTGTCGTTGTGCAGGTACTGCTCGTCGCCGTAGTAGATGGACGGGATGCCCGGCACGGTCATGTCCACCACGGTCGCCTGGTCCAGCAGCGTGGTGTTGTTATTGACCGACAGGAAGCGGTTCTCGTCCTGGCTGTCGACGAAGTCCACCAGGTCGTTGGACCAGTTGACGGAGCTCTGCTGGCGGCTCAGTTCCGAGTCCAGCTCCGACATGTTCGCGTTGTTGGCGAACACGTCGCGGACCGCGGTGTTCAGGTCGAAGTTCTCCAGCGACTGGCCGTCGGTGTTGGCGAACTTCACCTCGTTCGGCCACAGCGGCGCGCTGCTCGGGTCGGCCCACTCGCCGTACATGAAGACGCTGTGCGAGCCCTCGATGTTGTCGACGTAGCTCTTGAGCCAGCCGCCCGGCATGTGCTTCACGGCGTCCATGCGGATGCCGTCCACGCCGTGCCCGAGCCAGGTGTTGACCGCGCCTTCCACGTAGTTCGTGACGGCCGGGTTCTCCTGCGCGAGGTCGGCCAGGTTGAACAGGTTCTGGTACTCGACGTCGTACAGGTTGTTGTAGTCCGCGACGCCGCCGTTGTGGTGGAAGTAGCCGTTCGGGTCGTTATCGTACGTCGCGAGCGTGGTCCCGTTCTGCTTCAGCGCGCCGCCGGCGCCGTAGTTCGGGTTGCTCGTGTCCTCGGGGTTGGAGTCGTTGACCGCCCAGTCCATGATCACCTTGATGCCCTTGGCATGCGCCGCGGCGACCATGGCGTCGAAGTCCGCCCACTGCCCGAAGTGCGGCTCGGGGGTGTAGAAATCCATTCCCCAGTAACCGTGGTAGCCCGCGGTGGTGTTGCCGTTGCTGTCGGGGACCGGCACGTTGACGTTCTGCACCGGCGGCGAGATCCAGATCGCGCCCACGCCGAGGTCGGACAGGTACTGCATCTTGGCGGTGACCCCGGCGAAGTCGCCGCCCCAGTACTCCTGCCAGTTGGTGTGGGTGGGATCGTTCAGGTTCGGCGCGGACGACGGGTTGTCGTTGCCGGTGTCGCCGTTGTAGAAGCGGTCGGTGAGCAGTTGGTAGATGACGTCGTTGGTCATGTCGCCGGTGCTGACCGGGGTGGAGCTCACCGCGGCGGCGGCGGTCGCGGCGGTTTTGCCGGACCGGATCGGGGCGGCCGAACTGGGGGCCGCGGCGGCGGTCACCACGGTGGCCGCGGCCAGGCTCACGGCCGTGCCGGCCAACGCGAGTCTGCGGCGTCGTTGCATGGTTGCCTCTCCTATACGAATGATGCGGATCAGCCCTTGACGGCGCCCGCCGTCAAGCCCTTGACGAGATACTTCTGGAGGTAGAGGTAGATCAGGACCACCGGGATGCCGGCGAGTAGCGAGCCGGCGGCGAACTCGCCGTAGTCGGTGTTGTGGTTGCCGGAGACCAGGCCGTAGAGGCCGACGGCCAGCGTCTTGTGCGCGCTGCCGGTCAGGAACACGCCGGCCAGGATGATCTCGTTCAGGAACGACACGAACGAGAACAGCCCGACCACCACCAGCATCGGCCGGGCCAGCGGCAAGATGATGCGGAAGAACACCTGCGCCTCGGTGGCGCCGTCGATCCGCGCCGACTCGTCCAGCTCCACCGGGATGGTGTCCAGGTAGCCCTTGAGCAGCCAGGTGTTCACACCCATCGCGCCGCCGAGGTAGACGACGATCAGGCCGAGCGAGGTGTTCAGGCCGAACGCCGGCAGCACGCTCCCGATGTTGATGAACAGCAGGTACAGCGCGGTCAGCGCCAGGAAGTTCGGGAACATCTGCACCAGCAGGATGCCGGTGAGCCCGGGCCGCCGGCCGCGGAAGCGCAGCCGGGAGAAGGCGTACGCCCCGCTGACGCCGATCAGGACGTTGAGAACCGACGAGACGCCGCAGATCACCAGGGTATTGACGTACCAGCGGACATACGGCGAGTTCGGGTCGTGGAACAGCTTGCTGAAGTTGGCCAGACTCGCCCCGCTCGGGATCAGCGAGGTGGTGGACAGCGTGCCGACCGGGTTCAGCGCGGCCGAGACCAGGAAGATGATCGGGACCAGCGCGAACACCAGGGCGGCGATGCCTATCAGGTGGCGCCACCACAGACGGTCCTTCATCGGGCGTACACCTCCTCCAGCTGTCGGGTCTGCCGGAAGCCGGCGTAGGAGATCAGGCCGACCAATACGAACAGCAGGAACGAGATCGCCGAGGCCAGGCCGTACTGCGCGCCCTGGCCGCCGAACGAGAGGCGGTAGGTGTAGCTGATCAGGATGTCCGTGTCACCGGCGGTGGAGCTGCCGGAAGGGTACGGAGCGCCGTCGGTCAGCAGCCGGATCACGTTGAAGTTGTTGAAGTTGTAGCCGAACGAGGCGATCAGCAGCGGCATCGCGCCGATCAGCACCGTGGGCATCGTCACCGAGCGGAACACCCGGAACGGCGAGGCGCCGTCGACCCTCGCGACCTCCTTCAATTCCTGCGGCACCGCCTGCAACAGGCCCGCGCAGACCAGGAACATGTAGGGGAAGCCGAGCCACAGGTTCGTCAGCAACACCGAACCGCGCGCCGACCAGGGGCTGCCGAGCCAGTCGATGTGGGTGCCGAAGAGCTTGTTCAGCAGGCCGAAGTCCTTGTTGTACATGCTCGCCCAGACGAGGGTCGAGATGAACGCGGGCATCGCGTAGGGCAGGAGTAGCAGGGAGCTGTAAAGCCTTCGGCCGCGCATCCGGGGATGGTCCATGACCACCGCGAGCAGCAGGCCCAGGCCGAAAGTGCTCAGCACCGACAGGACGGCGAACGCGATCGTCCAGACCAGGACCCGCAGGAACGGTCCACGGATGGTCGCGTTGGTCAGCACCGAGGTGAAGTTCTTGAACCCGACGCTGACCTTCCAGCCGATCGGCAGCGTCTTGCCGGAGCCGTCGGCGGCCTTGAACTCGCCGTCAGAAGCCTTGTACACGGTGCCGGTCCGGGTGTCTGTCATGGTGTGCGCGGCGGCGTCGTACTTCATCGTGAACTGGCCGACGTACGCCTCGGACAGGCCGACGGACTTAATAAAGCCGCTGCCGGTCGGCACCGCGAACGAGGCCAGCCGCTGGCCCAGGCCGTTGACCTGGATGCCGGTCAGGATGTGCCAGCCGGCCGCGGTGATCACCTTGCCGGTGAACTGGTCCTTGGTCACCTCGGAGTCCGGGACCGGCGTGAGCCCGGCGGCGTCGCCGCGCTCGACCTTCCCGTTCGGGTCGGTGAGGAAGAACACGAACGCACCGGAAGTGTCGGCGGTCTTGGTCGCCACCGACAGCTCGTAGCGCTGCGCGCCGGGGTTCTCCATCACGGAGTCGGCCTCGATCTGCGCCACGGCCTGGGACTGGCTGAGCCGGTGCCCGTCGCCGTAGTTGGTGAACGCGGTGTCGATCGTGTAGCCGATCGGGTAGACCTGGAACGCCAGCAGCAGGATCGTGCCGGGAACCAGGAACCGGGCCGCGATCCGCTTCGGGGTCAGGTAGACGTAGGCGAGGATCGCCGTCCCCGCGACGGTGACCGCCACGCCGGTCCACGAGTGCTTGTCGACCAGCGTCGGAATGGTGAGCACCGCGAAGAGCACGACCAGGCCGACGAAGACGACCCGTGGCCAGGACAGGCGGGCCAGACGCTCAGAGGGCAAGACGGTCACAGCCGCTCCCCTGCTTTCTTTCGGCTCCGTACGGTGCGACGGCCCGGGGGCGATTCGAGTCGCCGCACCGTGCGGAGGCTTGCGGTTTCAAGGACGGATGAGGAGGTGGCCGGCCAACCGTTGGCCGGCTAACCCTTGGCGATCGCCGCGCGGATCTGGGTGGCGGCGTTCGTCATCGAGGTGTTCGGGTCGGCGCCGCCGACGATCGCCGCCTCGGCGATCCCGAGCGGGCCCCAGACCGCGGACATCGCCGGGATCTGCGGGAGCACGACGCCGTGCGCGGCCGCGGCCTGGAAGGCGGCGATGTCCGGGTCGGTCTTGGACACGTCGTTGTACGCCTCGGTCAGGGCCGGGGCCCGCGGGTCGACCTTGTACAGCGCCTCCTCGACGTCCTTGCGGGTCAGGTAGTTCAGCGTGAACTCCTGCGCCAGCGCGGCGTTCTTGGCCTTGGCCGAGACGTAGAACGCCTGCACGCCGACGAACGGCTCGGCCGGGCCGAGTCCTGCGAAGCCGGGGACCGGGCTGATCGCGTACTTCAGGCCCGACTTGCGGATCTGCTCCAGCGACCACGGGCCGGAGATCAGGTACGGGGTCTTGCCGGAGGTGAACAGCGACACCGCGTTGTCGGCGTCGATGGAGCGCTTGAAGACGTTCTGGCCCTTCTCGCCGTACTTGGCCAGCTGCGCGGCGAACGCCTTGGATCCGGCATTGTCCACACCGACCTGCGAGGGGTCGTAGCTGCCGTCGGGCTTGGTCCCGAAGATGTCGCCGCCGGCCGAGCCGAGCAGCGGCTGCGCGGTGTAGGGGTCGCCCTGCTGGCCGATCTGCATCGCCAGCGCCTCGGAGGCCTTGCCGGACTTCACCGCGGCCTGGCCGTTGGCCACCATGGCCTCGAACGTGGCCGGATTCGCCGCCGCCTCACCGGTGTTGGTGATCAGCGCCAGGTTCTCGGTCGCGTAGGGCACGCCGTAGACCTGGCTGTTGTAGGTGACGGCGTTCAACGCGGTGGTCTCGAAGCCGCTTTTCTGGGCCGCGGTCAGCGGCAGCGGCGAGATGGCGCCGTTCTGCACCAGGTTGCCGATCCAGTCGGTGGCGCCGACCACGATGTCCGGGCCCTTACCGGCCGCGGTGGCGGTGACGTACGCCGACTGCAGATCGGTGGACACCGGCTGCACGCTCACCGAGATGCCGTTCGCGGTGGCGAAGCTCTGGGCGAACTGCTGCAACACCGGGGCGCGCTGGGCGTCGGTCCAGATCACCAGGTCGGTGCTGGGGTCGCGGACCGGCGGCGCGCTGGCCGAGGAAGAACCGGCGGAGGCCGCAGCCGCGGTCGACGCACTGGAACCGGACGCCGACGGCGAGGAGGACGATCCGGCAGCGGACTTCGAGGACGAGCTGGAGCAGCCGGTCAGGGAAAGAGCTGCCGCTACGACCGCGACAGCCGCGGTCGTCAAGGAGGGACGGTATCTCACCATGACCCCTTTGGTCAGTTGTTGGGGGAAGGAGTTCAGCTCCGCGTACGACCTGAAGAAGACAGGTCAGAGCGTTGATGTCGGCGGGGTCCGGCCGTGACTCGCCGTTAACACCGCAGACCCTAACTGGAAACTCGGACCGGACAATCCGTTGCAGCTTCTTGCGTCGCTGTTTCAGGTCCGTGCACTTCTGTTTCTACGTTTCTGCAAGAGGCCCCGTGGAGGCCCGCACGACCAACTCGGGGAAGAACAGCGACTCGGTCTTGCGGATGGTCACCCCGCGGATCTGGTCGATGAGGGTCCGGGCTGCGGCGACACCCATCGAGAGCACCGGCTGGCGCACCGTGGTCAGCGGTGGATCGGTGTAGCCCATGAGGACTGAATCGTCGTAACCGATCACGGAAACGTCCTCGGGGACCCGCTTGTGATGTTGCTTCAGGGCCCGGATCGCACCGAGCGCCATCATGTCCGAACCGCAGACGATGGCCGTGACGTTGCGCTGCAACAGCCTGGAAGCCCCGGCGTACCCGCCCTCGACCCCGGGGAACGAGATGTCCACCAGGTCCGGTTCGTAGCCGCCGGCCCCGAACCGGGTCTCCATCGCGGTGCGGTAGCCGGACAGTTGCCGGCGGGCCGGGACGTGCCGGTCGGAGGACAGCAGCAGCCCGATCCGGCGGTGCCCGAGTTCGGCCAGGTGCGCCACCGCCAGCTCCCCGGCGGCCCGGTCGTCGCAGGAGATGAACGGTGCCTCCAGGTTCGGGATGAACCCGTTGACGAACACCAACGGCAGCCGCTGCGCCACCAGATCGCGGTAGCGGGAGTGGTCCTGGCCGGTGTCGGCGTGCATCCCGGAGACGAAGATGACGCCGGAGACACCGCGGTCCAGCAGCATGCCGACGTACTCGTCCTCCCCCGCGCCCTCCGGCGTCTGGGAACACAGCACCGGGGTGAAACCCTGACGCGAAAGGTTCGTCTCGATCACCTGTGCGCACAACGGATAGATCGGGCTTTCCAGCTCCGGCAGCAGCAGGCCGACCAGGCCGGCGCTACGGGGCCGTAGCCGGGACGGGCGTTCGTAGCCGAGGACGTCCAGCGCCGTGAGCACCGCTTTGCGCAGTTGCGGGCTGACGCCGGGGCGTTCGTTGAGCACGCGGGAGACCGTGGCCTTGCTGACCCCGGCCTGGCGGGCTATGTCGTCGAGTCGAGAAGACATGCGCCGCACTATAGGTGTTTCGTTGCGAAACATGGAAGCAGAAGGGTGAAACACAGCGGCAAACATCGGCAACCTCTTACGGATCACGATCCGTTTGCCTAGCGTCTGCCGGGTCGCGCCAATGCTGTGCCCACCGGAAAGCCGTGCCCATGCCCGTGAATCCCCCCGCCCTCGGCCCCTCGGCCCACCACGACGGATCGCCTTTGTACGTCAGCGATCCCGCGCCCCGGGTCGGGCAGAAGGTCGATGTGTTCGTGCGGACCTCCAAGGCGATGGCGGCGCGCGGGGTACACGTGCGCAGCACGCCGGACGGCGAGCCCGCCTACACCGAGGCGCTGGTGGACCGGGAGACCGGCGACGAGGTCTGGTGGCGCGCGAGCGTGCCGGTGGTGAACGCCGAACTCGGGTACCGGTTCCTCATCGAGCCCGGGAAGCCGGGGCGGCGGCAGTGGCTGAACGGCACCGGGCTGCACGACGTCGACGTCACGGACACCGCCGACTTCAAGCTGCCCACCTACGACCCGCCACCGGCGTGGGCCGAGGGTGCGGTGGTCTACGAGATCTTCCCCGACCGGTTCGCGCGGTCGGCGGCGCATCCGGTGGGGGCCTTGCCGGATTGGGCCGTTCCGGCCGAATGGGATGATCCGGTGCCATACGGGACACCGGCCGGGACGAAGCAGGTCTACCGCGGAACTTTGTGGGGCATCGCGGAGAAGCTGGACTATCTTCGCGGGCTCGGGATCGACGCGCTGTACCTGACGCCGTTCTTCCCTTCGCGCTCCAACCACCGGTACGACGCCTCGTCGTTCGACTTCGTCGACCCCCTGCTCGGCGGCGATGAAGCGCTCAAGGAGCTGACCGCACAGGCGCACCTGCGCGGGATCAAGGTCCTCGGCGACATCACGTTGAACCACACCGGGGACATGCATCCCTGGTTCCGGCGCGGGCAGGCCGACCCGGCGAGTGCCGAAGCAGGGTTCTACTACTTCGGGGCGGATCGCCATCAGTACGCGTCGTTCTTCGGCGTGCCGTCGCTGCCCAAGCTGGACCACCGGTCCGAGGAACTGCGGCGGCGACTGTATGAGGGTCCGGATTCGGTGATCGCGCGGTATCCCGCCGAGTTCGGGTTGGACGGCTGGCGCGTGGACGTCGCGCAGTCGGCGGGGCGGTACGGGGCGATCGATCTCAATGCCCGGATGGCGCGGTCGGTGCGGGAGACGTTGCGGGCGGTGGCGCCGGAGACGTTGTTGCTGGCGGAGCACCAGTTCGACGCGTCGGCGACGCTGCAAGGCGACGGCTGGCACGGGACGATGGCCTACGCCGGGTTCACGCGGCCGGTGCTGGGCTGGCTCGGCGGTCCCGGAACACCGGAGTTGTGGGGCGTACCCGGTCCGGCGCCGGTCCATGGCGGCGGCGAGATGGCCGCGGTGATGCGCCAGTTCGCGGCGCTGATCCCGTGGCGCGCCGTCACGCACAACATGACGCTGCTGGATTCGCATGACATGCCCCGGTTCCGATCCGTGGTCGGCGCGGAACGGCAGGCGCTCGGGGTGGCATTGTTGATGACGTTGCCGGGGCTGCCGATGGTGTTCGCCGGGGACGAGGTCGGGGTGGCCGGGGCGCTGCACACGGAGGACGGGCGCCGGCCGTTCCCGTGGGATGAGGGCGCGTGGGATCAGGGTACGTACGAGGTGTACCGCTCGCTGATCGCGCTGCGGCGCTCGCATGCCGCGCTGCGATCCGGCGGGCTGCGGTGGCTGCACGCGGCTGAGGATTTCGTGCTGTTCGAACGCGCGCTACCGGAGGAGACGGTGGTGGTTCAGGTGAGCCGGACCGCACACGAGCCGGTGGCCGCGCCGTTCGCCGCCTCGCACTTGCTGGGCGGGCCGGATCTGGTCCCCGGAGCCCCCTTGCCCTCCGACGGTCCGGCCTTCCACGTGTGGCGCGTCGAGCGCGGCTGAGCCATCCCCCTATATCGAGTCTCGGAGTGAAATACATGAGCAGCTGGTGGCGTGACGCCGTCATTTACCAGGTCTACATCCGCAGCTTCGCCGACGGGAACGGAGACGGGGTCGGCGATGTCGCCGGGCTGCGGTCGCGGCTGCCGTATCTGGCGGCGCTCGGGGTGGACGCGTTGTGGCTGAACCCCTGGTACGCCTCACCGCAGGTGGACGCCGGGTACGACGTGAGCGATTACCGGCGGCTGGATCCGCTGTTCGGGACGCTGGAGGATGCCAAGGCACTGATAGCCGACGCGCACGAGCACGGGCTGCGGTTGATCCTGGACATCGTGCCGAACCACACGTCGGATCAGCATCCTTGGTTCCAGGAGGCGTTGGCCGCCACGCCGCATTCCCCAGCCCGGTCGCGGTACCACTTCCGGCCGGGACGGGGCGCGGACGGTTCGGAACCCCCGACCGACTGGCCGTCGATCTTCGGCGGGCCGGCCTGGACCCGCACCGTCGACGCCGACGGGAAGCCCGGAGACTGGTACCTGCACCTGTTCGCGCCGGAGCAGCCGGACTTGAACTGGACGAACCCCGAGGTGCGGACCGAGTTCGAGAGCATCCTGCGGTTCTGGCTGGATCTGGGGGTCGACGGGTTCCGGATCGATGTCGCGCACGGTCTGACGAAGGACCCCGCGTTCCCCGATGTCGCGTCCGCCTCCGCCGCCGCGGGAATGCTGGACGGCGTGGCGGCGGACCACCCGTACTTCGACCGCGACGAGACGCTGGCCATCTACGAGGGCTGGCGACAGGTCGCGGACTCCTATGAGGGCGAGCGGGTGTTCGTGGCCGAGGCCTGGGTCGCGGACGCCTCGCGGGTGGCACGCTATCTGACCCCGACGCGGCTGCACACGGCCTTCAACTTCGGCTTGCTGAGCTGCCCGTGGGACGCCACGGCGCTGCGTACCGAGATCGACGCGACGCTGGGGGTGCTGGCGGCGGTCGGGGCCCCGGCCACGTGGGTGCTGTCGAACCACGACGTGATCCGGCACGCGACCCGCTACGGCCGCACGCAGACCTCCCTGACCGACGCCCGCCGCCTGTACGGCACCCCAGTGGACCACGCCCTCGGCGAGCGCCGCGCGCGGGCGGCGATGCAGCTGATCAACGCGCTACCCGGCGGGACGTACGTGTACCAGGGCGAGGAGCTGGGACTGCCGGAGGTGGAGGACCTGCCGCCGGAGACGTGGCAGGACCCGAACCGCCACCACAGCGACCACGACGGCCCGGTCCGCGACGGCTGCCGCGTACCACTGCCGTGGTCGGGCGACGCGGCACCGTTCGGCTTCTCGCCGGCCGGGGCGACCGCCGCGCCGTGGCTCCCGCAGCCCGCGGAGTGGAAGAACCGCACCGCCGCCGCGGAGGAACAAGACCCGCACTCGACCCTGTCGCATTACCGCGCGCTGCTGCACATTCGGCGCGAGTGGCTGGGGCGCGGCCTCGGCGACGGGACGCCGCTGGAGTGGATCGCGGCGCCGAGCGGGGTGCTGGCGTTCCGGCGCGGGGAGGTGCTCTGCTACGCGAACTTGTCGGCGGCGCCGGTGGCGCTGCCGGAGGGGTATCGGGTGCTGATTGGGTCGGAGGAGGTTGAGGGGGCGGTTTTGGAGGT
This sequence comes from Catenulispora pinistramenti, assembly GCF_018274385.1. Classification (GTDB taxonomy): domain Bacteria; phylum Actinomycetota; class Actinomycetes; order Streptomycetales; family Catenulisporaceae; genus Catenulispora; species Catenulispora pinistramenti. The sequence goes on from NZ_JAAFYZ010000024.1 coordinate 55,843, forward strand.
TGATGTGGTGGTTTGGTTGGTTGCTGAGTAGGGCGGAGCCACGGGCTAGCGCTTGCGATGGCGGTTGCGGTAACGCGGTCGCGGGCGCTGGTCCGAGGCGGTTGGGATGGGACACTCGCGGGCGCTGACGCTGGCGGTAGGGCCGGCGCGGTCGCGGGCGTCTCATCTCGCCGGGTCGGCCATTGACGCCTGCGCGGCTTCTCAGGATGCTGACCTCGTGGAACCCTTCAAGCCGCTGGGATGGCTGTGGGACCGACCGCTGGGCCGGTTCCTGCGATTCGGCGTGGTGTGGGTCGTCGGGTCGGGTGCGCTGGGGATGGCGCTCGACGCGTTGCAGAAGCAGCATCGGCCGTTGATCGTGGCCGGTGCGCTGTCGGTCGCGTGGTTCAGCGGGATCTTCCTGGTGTTCGATGGTGTTCGGTATCTGATGTGGCGGCGTCGTCACTGATCGGTCCGGCCGCGTCGAGCAGGATCCGCGCCAGTTCGCGGGGTTGGGAGAACATCGGCCAGTGGCCGGTGGTCAGCTCGGCCAGGCGCCAGCGGTCACTGGTCATCAGCTCGGCGAGGTCGGCGTCGAGTGCGGCTCCGTCCAGGGAGCAGCTGATGTAGGTCGCCGGGAGTTCGGCGAGGGGGCGCTTCAGGACGGCGGGTTCGGTGAGCGTGGCGCCGGGGTGGGGCGTCGAGCCGGCCACGATGCGGGCGATCTGATCGTCCGTCAGGCCGTGGCCCGCGAAGTGGGACGCCGGTACGGGCGGCCAGAATCCCGCGTTCTCGGCGATCGACGCCATCACCTTCGCACCGCCGTCCGGCATGAGGGAGATGAACGCCTCACCGTCGACCGGGAGCGCGGAGTCGACGAAGACCGCGCGGGTCAGCCGGTCGCCAATGCGCTCGGCGGCCTGGCCGACCGGGATGCCCGAGTAGCTGTGGCCGACCAGGATGACGTCGCGCAGGTCCCGGCCCTCGATCTCGTCCACGATGTCCTGAACGTGTGTCTGCTGCCCGGCCGGCACGCCCTGTTTCTCAGCGAGGCCGGACAGGCTCAGCGGGTACGTGCCGTGGCCCGCCGCGCGCAGCTCGGGCAGCACGTCGTCCCATGCCCACGCCCCGAGCCGCGCACCCGCGACCAGTACGAGATTCGCCATGGCCGCACCGTATCGGAGGAACGCGGCGCTATGAGATGCCAGGCGCGTGGGCCCAGCCCTCGCCGCCGCCACCCCAACCCTCGCCGCCGCCCCAGCCCTCGTGCCCGTGCACGAACAACAGCCCCTTCGGGCTCCCCAGCGTCACGTCCGTCACCACCGGCGTCGCGACGCCGGTCTTCTCGTTGATCAGCTTCAGCCCCGGCGTGTTCGCCAGGTCGCCGTCGCCGGGCGCGGGCTGCGCGGCGAACAGCTCGCCGCCGGCGAAGCCCTTGGTGTCCAGCGTGTAGATCGACCCGCTCTTCTGGTCGACGATGAACAGCCGACCCGCGGCGCCGGTCGGCGTGATGTCGTCGAGCTGCGGCGTGACGGATGCCGGGCCGGTGGCGTTGGTGAGGTTCAGCTCGCGCAGCGTCGGGTGCGCGGCATCCAGGTCGGAGGCGAAGATCAGCTTGCTGTCGGCCTGCGAGTCCTGGATCAGGGTGCCGCCGTCGGGGCCGGGGACCCACTTGTTGGAGTCCGGGTCGGTCAGGCCCATCGGCGCGCTCTTCGGGGCACCGGCGGCCGGATTGATGAGCGTGGCCGGGTCGTTGACGCCGAACAGCGGGGTCAGGTGTGCGGTGGTGCCGCTGAGCTTGATCGTGTAGACGGCCGGGGCGTTGTCGGCGCCGGGCAGGGAGACGTCGGGGTTGGAGTGCGCGACGTACATGGTGCCGTCGCGGCTGATCGCCACCGAGTCGGTGCCGCCGTTGGTGCCGTCCGAACCGGTCTGGGCCGGGTTCGGGAAGTAGGTGTAGTGCTTGAGGCCGCCGTCGCCCCGGCCCGGGGTGATCGTGTACAGGGTCGAGTTCAGGTCCTCGTTGACGGTGGCGATCACCCGGTGGTGCCGCGCGTCACCGGTGAGGCCGTCGACCCGGCCGGCGATGGTCCAGCGCCCCTCGACGCAACCGGTACGCAGGTCGAAGGCGACGACATCACTCTTGCTGCCGGCCGGCGCGCCGGTCGGGCCGGCGTTGTTCTGGTACGTGACGAAGACCAGGTCGCCCAGGCGGGTGATGTCGTCGGGGTCGGTGAGACCGGCCGGAGCCGCGGCGAACAGCTTCAGGTGCGCGACAGCGGGCGCGGTCGAAGCGACGGCGGGAACAGCGGCCGTCGTCGCGGCCTGCGCCGACACCGCGGGCACCAAAGCCGACGCGACGCCGGTCAGAGCCAGAACGCTGAGTCGCGCACGGCGCGATGCGGAAGAGGACATGTGGGGACTCCCGGAGGGTTTTCAGTCGGCACAGCGAGTCGTTGCTACACCGCGTAGCAGCACCGACAGCCTCGACCGCCACCCCGAGAACGATCAAGATCCATGTCCCATTCGGCCGCGATGTTCATTCAGACTTCGGCCGGCCGTCCGCCCCGCGATTCCAAGCACGGGGCGGGCGGCTCACGACAAACCGCGATAGACGGCGTCCCGCAGCTGCAACGTGTAGTCGCTGAACATCCCCGCCGGCGTGGTGTTGCTCAGCGACACCACAGTGATCTCCCGAACAGGATCGACGAACCAGTTGTGTCCATAGGTACCCGCCCAGTTGAGAGTGCCCTTCGATTGCGGGCTCCCGTTCCGCGCCGGATCGTCGAGCACTGCCCACCCGATGCCGAAGCCGACTCCGGGGCCGGTGGGGATCTTGTCCCTCCCGGCTTGCAGGGTCTGCATGCGGGTGCGGGATTCGGGAGTGAGCAGGCGGCCGGTGCGGACCGCTTCGAGGAAGGTCCACACCCCCGCCGCGGTGCCGGCCATGCCCGCGCCGCCGGAGTGGTACGAGGTCGGGTTCAGGACGCGGCCCGGCGTGACGGTGGTGCGGTTCGGGCCGGTGACGATCACGGATTCCTCGCGCACCGCCCGTGGTTCCGGTGTGGCGTCGGAGTAGCAGGTCACCAGCCGCGCCGCGTCGGACACCGTGAAGCCCGTGCCGGTGATGCCGAGCGGGCCCGTGATCCGTTCGGCGACGGACTCGCCCAGCCGACGGCCGGTCACGGCTTCGATGACCCAGCCCACCACGTCCATTCCGGTCGAGTACTCCCAATCGGTGCCCGGAGCGAACAGCAGCGGCACCCGGGCCAGCCGGTGCGCCGCATCGGCGGAGGTCAGCCCCGGCACGTCCATTCCATTGCTCGCTCCCGCAGCGTGGAAAGCCGTGTAGTCATCGGGAGACATCCCATACGGCAGCCCGGCTGTGTGGGTGAGCAGTTGCAGGACGCTGATATCGGGACGGCTTCCGTCGGGCAGGGCCGGGCGGAAGTCCGGTAGGTAGTCGCTGACGGGTGCCGCCAGGTCGAGGTGTCCGGCCTCGGCGAGCTGCATGGCCAGCACCGACACGAACGGCTTGGTGACCGAGGCCAGCAGGAAGACCGCGTCATCGCGAAGCGGCCGTCCAGTGTTTCGATCCGCCGACCCGGCACTGCGGCGATAGACGACACGGCCGCCCACGCCGATCACAACACTGACGCCGACAAGCCGGTGTTCGACGATGGCCCGCTCGACGATCGCGTCTGCTTCGGCCGCTATGAGATGAGATTGCACGACTACCCCTACAGGTTCCCGTGTGCGACAGAACTCGTCTGTCTGCGAACCCAGGAACCGCCCGGCCGCTCGCGGAATATGTCCGCGAGAAGTAGTCGCTGCGGTGGTGACGCTATCAGGACTGCTGACTTCGCTGTCAACTCAGGCGATCAGCCCCGCCGCGCGTTCTCCTGCCGCGCGTCCTCTCACGCGATCAGCCCCGCCGCGCATCCTCCTGCCGCGCGTTCTCCTGCTCACGATCCATCGTCGCGGCCCAACTGGCCAGCAGCGCCATGGCGTCCTCGGACGGCGAACCGGGCTCGGGGCTGTAGACGCTCACCGCCAAACCGCTCCCGTCGGTCAGTTCCAGCGACTCGTACTCCATCCGCAACTCCCCCACCACCGGGTGGTGGAAGACCTTGACGCCGGTGTTGTGGAACCGCACATTGTGCGCCGCCCACCGGGTCCGGAAGAACTCGCTGCGCGTGGACAGTTCGCCGATCAAGTCTGTCAGAGCCTTGTCATACGGGTTGCGGCCGGCTTCCGATCGCAGTGCGGCCACTATGTCGTTGGCCGTCCGCTCCCAGTCGCCGTAGAACTCGTGCGCCCGCGGGTCCAGGAACGCGAAGCGCGCGTGGCTCACGGGCAACTCGCGTCCCTCGTACACCGGCGCCAGCAGCGCGCGCCCCAAGCGGTTGACGGCCAGCGACTCGAACCGGCCGTTGCGCACGTGTGCCGGGACGCCGTCCATTCCGTCGAGGATCCGCTGCACGATCGGCCGCACCTGCTGCTTGGCCGGCCGGCGGGGCCGGGAGCCGCTGCTGCTGGCGGCCCGCGCCAGGTCGAACAGGTGCGCGCGTTCGGCGTCGTCCAGTTGCAAGGCCCGGGCCAGGTTGTCGAGCACGCTCTCCGAGACCCCGCGCGCGTTCCCGCGTTCCAGCCGCGTGTAGTACTCCACGCTCACCCCGGCCAGCAGCGCCACTTCCTCACGCCGCAGTCCCGGGACCCGCCGGTTGCTGCCGCCGTACGCGGGCAGCCCGGCCTGGTCCGGAGTGATCCGGGCCCGCCGGGAGGTGAGGAAGTCGCGGAACTCGTCTCGGCCGTCCATGATCTCCAGGCTAGGCCTGAGGGGTGCGGTGTGACAGGTCCTGGCAGTACCTGTCACACCGGGATCTCCCCGGGCGGTGACGGTTGGGATTGCATGGGAGCGTCAAAGCAGAGAAGCCAGCACTGGCATTCAGCCATCACGGCCATCACGGCCATCACATCGGAGAGACCGACCATGGAGATCTTGAAACCGTCCGGGACGGTGAAGCTGCCGGCCGAGTGGTTCACCGGCGACGTGTGGGCTGACGTGCTGTACCGGGGCGAGGGCGAGTCGCGGGCGCGGTTGAACGCGGTGCGGTTCTCGCCGGGCGCGCGGACGGCATGGCACACGCACAGCCTGGGCCAGACCCTCTACATCGTCGAGGGCGTCGCGCTGATCCAGGCCCGGGGCGGGGAGATCGTGCAGGCCCATCCGGGTGATGTCGTCTACACCCCGCCGGGTGAGCAGCACTGGCACGGGGCCGCATCGGACCGGTTCATGGTGCACCTGGCGTTGTGGGAGGGCGACGAGACGGCGTGGGCCGAGCACGTCACCGATCCGGAGTACGGCGGGGCCCGAATTCCGCGGAGTGAGCGGTAGCCCAGTCGCTGAAGGTGCGCGGCGGCCGGCCGGTGACCTCCGCGACGACGGGCCGCACGGGTGATTCGTCAATGGCACCGGCGACGTAGAAGTCGAAGAACGCTTCGATGTACTTCTCCGGGGTGCCGTCGGCGACCATCTGGGCCCGGGTCTGCTCGTCGGACAGCGGTTCGCAGCGCAGGTCGCGGTTCAGCGCGGTGGCGAGGATCGCGATCTGTTGGGCGGGCCGCAGCGCTTCGGGCCCGGTCGGCAGCAACACCCGGCCGCCGTGGCGTTCCGGGTCCAGGAGTGCGGCGGCGGCCACGGCGCCCAGGTCGGCCGGGTCGAGGACGGCCGCGGCGACGTCGGGGAACTGGGCCCGCACGGTGTCGCCGGCGCGCAGTTGGTCGGCCCAGCGCAGGGCGTTCGCCATGAAGGCGGAGGGGCGGACGATCGTGTGGGACAGCCCGGACTCGGTCACCGCCTGTTCGCTGGCGGCCATGTAAGCGGTGATGGCGTTGTCGGTGTGGCCCGAGGCCGCCGACACGCCGGACAGCTGGACGACGTGGCCGACGCCGGCCTGCCGGGCCTGGTTCAGGACGCCGGGCATATCGCTGTAGCCGGGGAGCAGGAAGAGTGCTTGTGCGCCGGTCAGGGCGCCGGCGAGGGAAGCCGGTTCGTTCAGGTCGCCACGCACCGGTTCTACGCCGGCCGCTTTGAAGGCATCGGCTTGTGCGTCGTTGCGAACCAGTGCACGAACCTGGGCGCCGGCGGCACGCAGCGCGGCCACCACTTCGCCGCCGACGGTGCCGGTCGCGCCGGTGACCAGGATCGGCTGGGTCGTCTTCACATCCGTCATGGCGCTCAACAGTAAGGGGCCTGATTAGTCAGCGAGGAGGCGACCCGCATCCAGACGCCGAACTGGCGGAAGAGGTCCGGGGGTGTGCTGACGGCCCTGACGGTCCGGGGATCGACCGCCGTCACGTTCGGGATGCCGAGCAGGGTGTGGGCGACGGTCGAGGACTGCCAGCGGACCGCCAGGGTCGCGGCTTGCTCGCTGGGCGCGAGGGCGGGTCGCCGTGCGGCGAGTGACGTAGCGACGGTCTCCTCGATGGCCGCGTGCGCTTCGTTCTCCGGGCGCAGTTCGGCGGCGAAGCGTCCGCGCACGTACTTCACCGGGACGGTGGCGACGCCGGGGGCCCAGTCCGCGGCCTCCTGGCACGCGGCGTCGTCGCCGGTGAGCGCGACCAGCGGCACGCCGAGCGCCGCGGCACTGGCCTGCACCAGGCCGATCTCGCCGGTCGGCCGGTCGTCGAGCCACATGTCCTCGATCTCGTGGCCCATGAAGCTGTGGCTCAGGACGCCGTGGGCGCCGGCACGGGAGTGGTAGCCGACGCAGATGAGGGCGTCGAAGTCGGCGGTGAGGCCTTCGATCATGCCCATCGCCTTGGGCTTGCCGCGGATGAGGCGGGCGGCCGGGTCCAGGATCTCGGTGCGCAGGTTGCGCATCGGGCCGTGGGCGTCGTTCACCACGATCTCGGTGGCGCCGGCCCGGACCGCGCCGCGGACGGCGGCGTTGACGTCCTCGGTCATCGCCAGCCGTCCGCGCTCGTAGTCCCGGCCACCGGGCTGGACGTCTTCGGCGTCCACGAGCCCGGTGATCCCCTCCATGTCCGCGCTGATGAAGATCCGCATAAGGACCGTTGTAGCAGCGGTCCTACTTTTGCGCGAGCTTGTCGGCGACGAGCTGGCCGCCGGCGGCGTAGTCCTCGGTGGTGACTTCCTGGAACCAGACGTGGACGGTCTCGGCCGGGGCCTTGTAGACGTCGACCATCGCGTCGGTGATGCGGGCGGCCATCTCGCGCTTCTGCTCGACGGTCTTGGGCATCTGGTGGATGGTGATGTTCGGCATGGTGATCTCCTTCGGTTCGCTGTGCTTTCCCCTTGCGAGATCAAGTTCATCGCAGGTCGGGACCGCGAACCAGACGCGACCGGGACTGGCTGCGATCACGATTCCTGATCGCCGGCGGACCCCGGGCCGGCATCGGCCGCCGGGACGTCGTCGGCTGCCGGGCCGGCATCGGCCACCGGATCGCAGGCCTGCATCAGGATGCTGAAATGCGGCGTGGGCCGGGACCGGCTGACCGCCAGGTGCGTCATCAGGCCCAGGCCCGGCGGCTCGAACGGCAGGAAGGCGACGCGGCGGTTGCGGATCTGCGCGGCGTGCGCGGCGTACATGACGGTGTAGCTGGCGCCGTCGGTACCGATCGCCGCGAGGGTGTCGGCCAGGCGGGTGTAAGGGCTCGATGACGCGGGTTCGCGGCCGGCCGCGTGGAAGGCGCCGACGATCAGGTCGACCAGGGCCGGGTTGTTGCGGCGGGCGGTCAGGCGCAGGCCCAGCGGGGCCAGGGCGGCGAAGGTGGCGTACCGCTCCTGGGCGATCGGGTGCCGGGCCGGCACGGCGGCCACGAGTTCGTCCCGCCACAGCTGCACCGTGCGCAGGCCCCGGCCCTCGTCGGATACGGCGCCGCGGACGAAGGCGGCGTCCAGGCTGCCGTCGGCGACCCGGTCCAGCCGCTCGTGGGTGGGGCCGGTCATCACCAGCTCCACCGGCAGATCCGGGGCCAGCCGCAGCAACTCGTCCAGGACCAGCTCCAGCCGCTCCCCCAGCCCGGAACTGGTTCCGATGCGCAACGGCGCCGGCCGCGCACCGGCCGCCCCGGCCACCGCCGCCCGGGCCCGCGCCACGGCCGCCAGCACGTCGCGCGCCTGCGGCAGCAGGGCCTCGCCGGCCGGGGTGAGCCGCACGTGGCGCGGCGAGCGGTCGAACAGTTCCGCCGCCAGCTCCCGCTCCAGCCGCCGCAGCTGCTGGCTGACCGCCGGCTGGCCGATGTGCAGGCGGTCGGCGGCGCGGCCGAAGTGCAGTTCCTCGGCCACGGCGACGAAGTACTCGAGCTGGCGTAGTTCCATGCCGATCAAGGTAGCGTGGCACTTTGAGTGGGCACCGATGAGTTCGGCGGGCGCGCGTCGTCATACCTGGCGAGAACGCACCGCCTAGGAAAGGCCATCACCATGAGCTACGCCGACGTCAACGGCTTGTCGATGTACTACGAGGAGCACGGCGACGCCCCGGTCACCGAGGACAACCCCGCGCTGGTACTGCTGCACGGCGGACTGTTCGGCTCGCAGACGTGGGCACCGATCCTGCCGGCGCTGGCCGCCGGCCGGCGGGTGATCACGGCCGACCTGCAGGGCCACTCCCGCACCGCCGACATCGACCGTCCGATCCGGGTGGAAACGCTCGGCGACGACGTGGCCGCGCTGATCGGGCACCTGGGGCTGGGCCGCGCGGACGTGATGGGCTACTCCTTCGGCGGCGGCACCGCCCTGCGCTGCGCGATCCAGCACCCGGAGGTGGTGCGCAAGCTGGTGGTGGTGTCGTTCCCGTTCCGGCAGGACGGGTTCTTCCCGGACGTCCAGGAGCAGCAGCGGCAGATGTCGGCGCAGACCGCGGTCTTCATGAAGGAGACGCCGATTTGGGAGTTGTACGAGCGCACCGCTCCGCGCCTGGAGGATTTCCCGCAGCTGGTCGGGAAGATGAGCGACTGGCTCCGACAGCCGTTCGACTACTCCGAGGAGATCCGCGCGCTGCGGGTCCCGACACAGCTGATCTTCGCCGACGCCGACATGTACTCGATGCAGCACATCGCGGACTTCTGGGCGCTGCTGGGCGGCGGGCTGCGGGACGCGGGGTGGGACGGCGCCGGGCGGCCTGGGGCGCATCGGCTCGCGATCCTGCCGGATACCACGCACTACGGCATCTTCGAATCGGCGGCGATGGTCGAAGCCGCCGACCGGTTCCTGTCGGCCTAAAGGGCGCCGGCGGCGGCGCCCGGCGGCGGCACGGTGCCCCGGCGTGCGGTCAAAGCTCCTTGATCCGCGCCTTGAGCAAGCAGAACTGGTTCCCCTCAGGGTCCTGAAGCACGTGCCACGCTTCCTGCCCGGTCTGGCCGATGTCGGCCGGCCGGGCACCGAGCTTCAGCAGCCGCTCCAGTTCGGCGTCCTGGTCCCGGTCGGTGGCGTTGACATCGATGTGGAGCCGGGACTTGCCGGGCTCCGGCTCGTCCCGGACGCTGAGGATGATGGTCGGCTGCGCGCCGCCGAAGCCCTCGCGCGGGCCGATCTCGACCGAGCCGTCGTCCATGCGGTCCAGCACGACGAAGTCCAACACCTCGCACCAGAACCGGGTCAACACCTCGGCATCGCGGCACCCGAGGACTAGCTCACTGATACGACAGGCCATGGCGCGAAACCCTAGCCGAAAACGTCGGCCAGGTCATAGGCGGCCGGGACGTCCAGTTGGCCGTAGGAGCAGGATCGCGGGTCGCGGTCCGGGCGCCAGCGGAGGAAGCGGCCGTTGTGGCGGAAGCGGTCGCCCTGGAGCTGGTCGTAGCGGACTTCGCAGACCAGCTCGGGGCGCAGCGGGATGAAGGACAGGTCCTTGCCGGCGTTCCAGCGGTTCAGGGTGCCGGGGCGGCGGTGGGAGTCTTCGCCGCCAGCGTTGGAGTCCGCCTCGGCGGTGTCCGCCCAGGGGTGCGGCTCGCCCTCCGGGACGACATACGGTGCCAGTTCGTCAATCAGTTCCTTGCGACGCACCATGGTGAAGGCGCTGGAGCCGCCGACGTAGTTCAGCACGCCGTCCTCGCCATACAGGCCGAGCATCAGGGAGCCGACGATCGGCCCGCTCTTGTGCAGGCGGTAGCCGGCCACGACCACGTCCGCCGTGCGCTCGTGCTTGACCTTCACCATGCTGCGCTCGCCGGGGGTGTAGGCACCCTGCGCCGGCTTGGCCACCACACCGTCGAGCCCGGCACCCTCGAAGCGCTCGAACCAGGTCGTCGCGCGCTTCGGGTCCTCCGTGGCGCGGGTGACGTGCACGTAGTCGTGTTCCTCCACGGCCGCGACCAAGGCCAGGCGCCGTTCCACGAACGGCAGGCCGGTGAGGTCCTGGTCCCACAGCGCCAACAGGTCGAAGCCGACGAAGGAGGCCGGGGTGCGTTCGGCGAGCAGCTTGACACGGGATTCGGCGGGGTGGATGCGGTCGCTGAGGCGGTCGAAGTCCAGGCGGCTGTCGACGACCACCACGATCTCGCCGTCGAGGACGCACTTGGCCGGCAGCGCGGCCTTCAGCGACTCGACCAGTTCCGGGAAGTAGCGGCCGAGTTCCTTGCCGCCGCGGCTGCCGAGCACCACCTCGTCGCCGTCGCGGAAGACCAGGCAGCGGAAGCCGTCCCACTTGGGTTCGTAGAGGTAGTCGCCGGTCGGGACCTTGGCCGCGGACTTGGCCAGCATCGGTTCCACCGGGGGCATGACCGGCAGCTCCATCTCAGCTCCCTTGTTCGGAGTCGTCGGCGCGGGCCTTGGACGGCTGCACCCGCTTGGGCTCGCCGGGCATCTTCGGGAAGTCCGGCGGGTAGGGCAGGTCGCCCAGCCCCCGGTCCTTCTCGTCGCGCTCGGCCAGCTCCAGCAGCGCCTCCAGGCTGTGGGCGGTGTCGTCGATCTCGGCGTTGGCGTCGCCGTTCTCGGCGAACAGAGCGGGAACGGTCTTGACGGTGAAGTCGCCGGGCGCGACGTCGCCGAGGTCGGTCCAGCGCACCGGCATCGACACCGGGGCGTCGGGGCGGGCCCGGGTCGAGTAGGGGGCGACGGTCATCCGGTCCCGGGCCATCTGGTTGAAGTCGATGAAGATGCGCTCGCCGCGCTCCTCCTTCCACCAGGAGGTCGTCACCAGCTCCGGGCGCCGCCGCTCCAGCTCCCGGGCCAGCGCGATCACCGCGCGCCGGGCCTGGACGAACGTCCAGCGCGGCTCGATGCGGACCAGCAGGTGCAGGCCGCGGCCGCCGGAGGTCTTCACGAAGGGCCGGATGCCGAGCTCTTCGAACAGCGCGTACGCCTCGCGCGCCACCTCGACGGCCTCGGCGAACTCGGTGCCGGGCTGCGGGTCCAGGTCGATGCGCAGCTCGTCGGGGTGGTCGGTGTCGGCTTCGCGGACCGGCCAGGCGTGCAGCTCCAGCGTGCCCATCTGGACCGTCCACAGCACCGTGGCCGGTTCGGTGACGCAGACCTCGTCGCCGGTGCGGCCGCTGGGGAACGTCACGTGCGCGGTCGAGGCCCAGTCCGGCAGGCCCTTCGGCGCGGACTTGGTGAAGAAGGACTTGCCGCCCAGGCCGTCCGGGAAGCGGTTCAGCGCCACCGGCCGGTTCGCCAGGCCGCGGAACAGGCCGTCGGCCACATCGGCGTAGTAGGTGGCGAGGTCGCGTTTGGTGATTCCGGCATCGGGGAAGAGAAGCTTGTCCGGGGAGGAGATCCGGACGCTACGGCCACCGGCCTCCACGTGCGCTTCAGCAGAACCCATAGTGGGCAGGCTACGGCCGGGCGCATTATTGCGCACCCCAGAGGACGTCCAGGGGTGCCGCGCCCGCACGTCGCCGCCCTTATCCCCGGCCACAACCGGGGGCCGCCAGCCATGTGCATCAGAACAGTGACCTGGAGGCCACTTTCCGCGACCATTTTCTTAGTGGCAGGAAGGACCCGCCACCGGGAACCTGGAAAAGGTGCGGACACATGGCACGGGTGACGGTCGACAAGGAGAACCACCTTCCCGTCGACATCCACTACGAGGACCGGGGCTCGGGCCGCCCGGTCGTGCTGATCCACGGCTGGCCGCTGTCGGTCGGCCAGTGGGAGTTCCAGGTCCCCGGACTGCTGGCGGCCGGCCACCGGGTGGTGACCTACGACGGCCGCGGCTTCGGCGCTTCGGCCAAGCCGCGCGGCGGCTACGACCCGGACACCCTGGCAGCGGATCTGCACATGCTGCTGGAACACCTCGACCTGCGGGAGGCCACGCTGGTCGGCTTCTCCTCCGGCGCCTGCACGGCGGTGCGCTACCTGAGCCGCTTCGGCAACCAGCGGATCTCCCGGCTGGCGCTGGTGTCGGCGGCCGGCCCCTACCTGCGCCGGACCGGCGCGCACCCCGAGGGGTTCCTGGAGGACTCCAAGCTGCGCGAGTACCAGCGCTGCCTGACCGATGACCGGGTCAGCTTCCTGCACCGGTTCGCGACCAAGTTCTTCGAGATCGCCGGAACCCCGGCGTCCCGGCCGACGATGCCGCAGCCGCTGCACACCCGGGTCATCATGCTCGCCGCCGCGGCCTCGCACCGGGGCATGACCGAGTCCCTCGGCCAGGCCGCGACCACCGACTTCCGCAACGACCTGCGGGCCATCACGGTCCCGACCCTGGTCGTGCACGGGGAGGCCGACGCCCTCCTGCCGGTGGAGAGCACCGGGGCGCTGGTCGCCGAGGCGGTCTCCGACTGCCGGCTGGTGCGGATGCAGGGAGCGCCGCACGGATTGATCGTCACCCGCGCCGCAGAGTTCAATCGAGAACTGATGGCGTTCCTGGAGGGGTGACGGGAGCGGGCGGTCCGGTAGTGCCCTCACCGGCCGCCCGCAGCCTCCCTCCGGATCAGATGCGGGACCGGCATGTCTCAGCGCCTCAGCCGAGGCGCGAGGCGATGACCGCCGAGGTGGTGGCCGTGGTCAGCACCTCGGTGGCGGCCAGCTTCGGATGGGTCAGGTAGAAGACGCGCAGCTCGTCGACCCGGCCCTGAAACAGCGGCGGCCACTGCGGCCAGGGTGTGAAGTCGTCCATGATGAGGACGCCGCCGGGCGCCAGCAGGTCGATGACGCGCTCTGGATCGTCGCGCTTACCGCCGCCGTCGCAGAAGAACACGTCGAAAGGCGCGTGCGCTTCGAGCAGCCGCCAGTCGCCGGTCAGGACCTCGACGCGCGGGTCGTCGGCGAAGAGCTCGGCGGCGCGGGCGGCCAGCAGCGGTTCCCGCTCCACGGTGACCAGCCGGGCGGCCGGGGCCAGGCCGCTGTGCAGCCAGGCGGTGCCGACGCCGGCACCGGTGCCGCTCTCGGCGATCACGCCGGCCGGTTTCGCGGCGGCGGCCGTGCTCAACAGGCGGCCCACCTCGGGCGGGCAGGACTTGGCGAAGCCGGTCTCCGCTGCCAGGCGCCCGGCGGCGGCCACTTTCACGGGGATGGCGCGCTGCGCGATCTCATCGGCACTGTTCACGGTGTCCACGGTGTCCACGGCTTTGATTCTCGCGCCCGAGGGCTGCCGCCGGCCGGTGTTCGACCGGATTCGAGCACCCTGAACGGGGTGTTCGACCACGCCGACCACGCCGCACGGGGTGTTCGACCACGCCGAAAACCCCTATCCCGCCGCTCCGCCGTCACCTGCCAGCGCGCAGTCGATCTCGTAGGCCAGGCTCAGCTCCGCCACCGACCGCGGGTTCGACAGCAGGCGGCCGGTCCGCTCCTCCAGGCGCCGCAGGCGATAGCGGATGGTGTTGGGGTGCACGAACAACCGCTTGGCGGCCCCGGCGGCGGAGCCGTCGGAGTCCAGCCAGGCGCCGAAGGTGTCCAGCAGCAGGGTCCGGTCCTCCCCGGGCAGCCCGTCCAGCCCGCCGAGCACCGAATCGGCGACCTGCGGCATGATGTCCGGCGCGCTGGCCGCGGCCGCCGACAGCGGGTCCCGCCCGAACACCACCACCGTGCGCCGCTCCTGCGCCCCGCGCATCGCGATCCGCGCCAGCCGCATGGCCTGCGACGTCGACAGCAGGTGGTCGTAGGGCGGGCTGACGCCGACCCGGCCGGTGCCCTCGGCGGCCAGCGCGGTGACCATCTTCTCGAACTGGTCGCCGGGCCGCGGCACGTGCGCCACCCCGACCTCGACGTCGTGCATCAGCCGCCACGCCGAATCGATGCCCATGCCGCCGAGTTCCCGCTCGATGTGCGGCAGGCCGTACTCGCCGGCGTTGGCGACGCGGGCGGCGATGACGACGTACGGGCCGATGGTGGGCAGCCGGAGCAGTTCGGCCGCCTCCCACACGTTCGTGTCGTCCAGCCGTCCCTCCAACAGCGCCTGCACCAGGGCCGCACGCTGCTGTTCCTCGCGCCGCGCCTGGTAGCGCAGCTCCTCCTTGTACGCCGCCGAACTCTCGCGGGTGAACGCGTCGAGGGTGTCCATCACCTCCGAGGCCGCCCGCAGCGCCGCCTTGGTGGACAGGCCGACCGAGTCGGCGGTGCCGGCCAGTTCCTTCCACAGCACGCCGAAGGCGATGCGGTAGCCGTCCATGATGACGGTCAGCGGGATGCCCTCCATCGCCCGGTCCCGCCCCGAGGTCGCCGCCGGACGCGAGTCCGGGGGCATGTAGCGGGTGATCGGCTCGAAGGCGAAGTGGATGTGGTCCTTGATCGTGGCGTGGAGGGCCACCGGCTCGATCATGCCGATGTAGAGCGGGAACTCCTCGGCGACCCGGTTCAGGACCAGGTCCGTCAGCTCGTCGGTGCGGGCCAGCATCAGGCCCGCCAGTCGGGCTATCTCGGCGTCTACCGCGTTGCGGGAAGCGATCTGCTGCACACACTCAATGTAGCGAGGGGAACACGGACGGGAAGGGGTATCCGGGTTCTGATCCCCTTCCCGGTGGTCCCGGCGGCGGTCAGCCGGGGGTCGGCCGACGCTCAGATGGCGGTCAACCGTCAGCCGTCGGTCAGCCGCCGGTCAGCCGCCGGTCAGCCGCCGGTCTTCTCGAACACCAGGTCGGCGATGGGCCGGCCGTCGCGCAGGCCGCGCCGCTCGTAGCCGGTGAGGGGACGGCCGACGGCCTCGCGCGGGGCGTACCCGGCGTAGCGGTCGCGCAGCCCGGGGTCGGCCCGCAACACCTCGAGCATCTGCTCGGCGTACTCGGCCCAGTCGGTGGCGCAGTGCACGACACCGCCGACCCGCAGCCGGTCCCGGATCAGCGCGACGGTGTCGGGCTGGATTATCCGGCGCTTGTGGTGCTTGGCCTTGGGCCAGGGGTCGGGGAAGAAGATGTGCACGGCGGCCAGCGAGCCGGACGCGATGCCGTCGCGCAGCAGGAACAGCACGTCGCCGCGGGCCACCCGGACGTTCGTCAGCCCGCGCGCCTCGGCCAGCGCGATCAGGTTGCCCAGGCCCGGGGTGTGGACATCGGCACCGAGGTAGTCCCGGTCCGGGTCGGCGGCGGCCATCTCGGCGGTCGCCTCCCCCATGCCGCAGCCGATCTCCAGCACCAGCGGCGCGCGGCGGCCGAACAGGACCTCGCGGTCGAAGGCGGCGTCGGGGGCGGCCTCGGGGGTCTCATAGTCGTGGTGCGGGTCCGGGATGGTGTAGCCGTAGCGCGGCCAGAGCCTGGTCAGCGCGTCGGTCTGGGTGGTGCTGGCCCGGCCGCGGCGGGGGTGGAAGGTGCGTATCAAGCCGTGCCGGGCGTGCCGCTCGTGGGGGTGCTCATGGGGGTGCTCGGGCGG
>NZ_JAAFYZ010000240.1 GCF_018274385.1 Catenulispora pinistramenti
ACCCACCCCCGGCACCACCAGCCCCGTCTCGTAGGCCGTCACCACCAACTGAGCGCGATCCCGAGCCCCCAGCTTCGTCAACAACCGACTGACGTGCGTCTTGGCCGTCAGCGGCGACAGGTGCAGCGCGCCGGCGATCTCGTCGTTCGACAGGCCCGTGCCGACCAGTGTCAGAACCTCGCGCTCGCGCTCGGTGGTGCTGGCGGTGAAGGCCGTGCTGTTCCACCTGCTCTCGGTCGGCGCGGCCTACGGGGTGATGGTGCTGGTCTGGCAGGACGGCCACGGCAGCCACGCGCTGTGGGGCGTCCCGGCGACCGGCTCGGTGACCGTGTGGGTGCCGATCATGGTGTTCGCGTTCCTGTTCGGCCTGTCGATGGACTACGAGGTCTTCATCCTCACCCGCATGCGCGAGGAATACGACGCCACCGGCGCCACCGACCACGCCGTCGTGACCGGCATCGGCCGTACCGGCCGCCTGGTGACGAGCGCGGCGCTGATCCTGTTCCTGTCGTTCCTGTCGATGTCGACCACCCCCACGGTGGACGTGAAGGTCCTCGCCACCGGCCTCGGTGCCGGCATCCTCCTGGACGCCGTGGTCGTGCGCTGCCTGCTGGTCCCGGCGATGGTCGGGGTGCTGGGCCGGTGGAACTGGTGGCTGCCGGGCTGGGCGGCTTCGGTGTTGCGGGTGGCGCCTTCGCCGGTGCCGCCGGCTGAGCGGGTGGTGGCGGTGGGGGTGGCGACAGCGACGGCTGACAGGTAGCGCCAGCGCAGGGCGGCGCCTCGTCAAAGACGCAGGAGTCGGCGGGCGTTGCCGAACGCGATCTTCTGCTTGTCGCCTTCCGGCAGGGCCGTGCGGTCGAGAGCCGCGATGGCCCTGTCGGTCTGTTCGTAGGGGTAGTCGATGGCGAACAGCACCGCCTCCGCGCCGATCACGTGCACCAACGCTTCGATGGCGGCCGGGGCCAGGAGGCCGCTGGTGGTGGCCAGGACGTTGGTGCCGAAGTACTCGGACGGGTTGCGTAGCAACGGCTTCGGGACGGTGAGGGTCGCGTAGCGCGAGTCGAATCGGGAGAGCTGGAACGGCAGGAATTCGCCGCCGTGCCCGAGGATCATCCGTGCGGTCGGGTGCCGGTCGAAGACTCCGGACATCACGACGCGCATCGCGTGGCCGCCGGTCGTCGCCTGCCAGCTCCACAGCGCGCCGTCGAGTTCGGGGTGGCCGTCGAGGACGTGCCAGCGGTCCGCCGGAGGCATGCCAGGGTGCAGATACAGGGGGACGTCGAGCTCGGCCAGCGTTGACCAGACCTGGTCGAAGGCCGGGGCGTCGAGGTATTCGCCCTGGATGTGGTCGTTGACGAGGACGCCCTTGAACCCGAGGTGCCCGACGGCGCGGTGCAGCTCCTCCACGGCCGCGTCCGGGTTCTGGAGGGGGAGCGCGGCGAAGGCTGCGAACCGGGTCGGGTGGGTGTGGACGATCGCGGCGAGGGAGTCGTTCACGAACCGGGCGTCGGCCACGGCGCGCCGCGGATCGGGGTCGGCCTCGATGCCCGGGACGGTGAGCGAGAGTACCTGCATCGCGACACCGTTGGCGTCCATGTCGGGCAGCCGGAAGTCGGTCACGTCGGGAAGCCGGGCCATCACGTGCGCGATGAAGTCCGGCTGGATGTTGTCCGGGTAGGGCATCGGCGGCCGGCGCGAGGCGAGAGCGGGGAAAGCGATGGCTTCCTCAAGGGCGATGTACCCGTTCACGGTGATCAGGCCTTTCCGACCGGTACCAGGATCTTCGCGTTCTGTGTGGGGTGCTCGGCTTCGTCGAGCATGAGGGCCGCGGCGGTGGCGCGGGAGATGCGCGGCGGCCAGAAGGGCTTCGGGTAGTCGGTCAGGGCGACGGTGCGGCGGGTGTCGCTGATGCCGCCGACTTGCAGGTCCGGTGCGTGGAAGACGGTCACGCCGGCGTCCAGGGCGATCCGGTCAGCGTCGGCCTTTTCAGGGAGCTGCTTGCCGATGACCAGCTTCATGAGCGTCTGGTACACCCCGCCACCGGCCCCGGCCGACGCCCCGGACCCGAGCGCGCCGAGCGCGATCCTGCGGGTCGGCAGTCCGGCCAGCACCTTGGCGCCGGCGAGCAGCGTCCCGGGCCCGTCGCCCTTGCTGATGCCGAGCGTGGAGATCACGACGTCCGCGTCGCTCAGGTCGGGGAACGCCTCCGGCTTGGTGACGTCGGCTTGGCGGACCTCGACGGTGCCCTGCTCGGGCCGGGCGTAGGCATCCGGGCGGCGAACCAGGGCGATGACTTCGTGGCCCCGTTCAACGGCCTGCCGGACGACCAGCTGCCCGACCTTGCCGGTGGCACCGAGAACTGCGACACGCATGGCTGCCTCTCTAACTGAACAAGTGTTGGTGACTTAAGTAAACGAGTGTTGGTTAGAGCTGTCAAGCCGGTGCGCGCCAGGGTGGGAGTGCTGAGCGGGCAGCTGGTGCCGTGTCGGGCAACGTTTGCCTGGGAGTTCGCGCTTTGCTCGGGCGGGAGTCCGCGATGTGGTTCGCGATGTGGTTCGCGATGTGGTTCGCGATGTGGTTCGCGATGTGTCGGTCGGCGGGCGGGATCTGTTGGCGGGCGGATCTGTTGGCGGGTGAGTTTGCTGGGGGCTTGAGTTTGTGGGCCGGGTTGCGGTTGGGGTGTGGGTTGAAAGGCGATTTTTACGGCCTTCGGTCATAGTTGTGCCGGTTCGGGGTTCGGGGTGGTGGGTGTGTTTGTCGGCTGCCGGTTCCCGCGTTCACAACCCCGCCGCACCTCAGGCCTCTTCAACTCCAGCAAGTCAGTGCAAGGGGCACAAGCAAGATCAACAGCACAAGCAAGATCAAGGGCAAGAGCCACAAGCAAGATCAAGAGCTGAAGGTCAAGGTCAAGGTCAAGGGCTGTGGTGAAGAGCCGGGCCTCCGGCGGGCCTCGGCAACCTCAGGGAAACTAGCGCGGTTCCCTCGGGTGGCTGGGTGAGTCTCAGCGGCGGCGGTCCCTGAGGTGGCTACGGTCCGTTCCCCTCGGTCGCGTCGTCAGCCCGGGGGGTACAGCACCGGTGTCCGGGGGTCAAGTCCGCGCGCGGCGGTTGTGCAGGTTGGCGGCGGTTTTGTTCAGCGCGAACTTGACCCCCGGCCACCGGCACTGTAGGCGAAGCCCTGCCGACGCGACCGAGGGGAACGAACCGAAAACCAGCCGGAGAAATACAAAACGGGTGGTGCGGGTACCGGCGGCTCGGCGAGCACGGCCGCCAGTCAGGGTACTGGCAACGCAGCAGCCCCGAGGTGCGCATTCTGGGCTGGCGAGCTCAGCCGCTGGCCTGGGGGCTGGCAGTGCAGCAGTCCCGAAGGTACGCATTCTGGGCTGGCGGGCGCGGCAGTTCCGAGGGCGCATTCTGGGTTGGCGGGTGCAGGTGTGGGCGCGGGCTCGCCTGGCCGCCAAGATCGCCGCCGCCGGATGACAGATAGACCTGGCCACTAAGGCACGCCGCCTACCGCACCCGGGCATGTTCCCGACCAACCGAACACCGGCCCGCCGCCAAGGCCTCACCGGCAGCCGCATCAACCAACCGGTGTCCTCGTTCCCTGCGTCTTGTATTTCTCCGGCTGGTTTTCGGTTCGTTCCCCTCGGTCGCGTCGGCAGGGCTTCGCCTACAGTGCCGGTGGCCGGGGGTCAAGTTCGCGCCATACGAAACCGCCGCCTACCTGCATGTCCGCCGCGCGCGGACTTTACCCCCGGACACCGGTGCTGTACCCCCCGGGCTGACGACGCGACCGTGGGGAACGGACCGCACCACCCCACAAACCGCCACCGCTGAGACTAGATCAGCCACCCTAGGGAACCGCGCTAGTTTCCCTGAGGTTGCCGAGGCCCGCCGGAGGCCCGGCTCTTCATCACAGTTTTTGACCTTGCGCTGGCTTACTGGAGTTGAAGAGGCCTGAGGTGCGGCGGGGTCGTGAACGCGCGAACCGGCAGCCGACAAACACACCCGCCGACCCGAACCCCGAACCGGCACAACTATGACCGAAGGCCGTAAAAAGCCTTTGAAAACCACAGACCAACCGCAACCCGGCCAGCAATCTAGCGAAGCCACCACGCCGACAACCTCCGCCCAGGCCAAACCATCACCAGCGCAAACGTTGCCTGATACGGCACTACACTAGTAGTACCGCTCCAGCAATTTCAGGATTTCGTCGGCCTCGCCGGACAGCATGGAAGCACGCACCACCGGATCCATGAGGTCCAGCGAACCGACGCGGTCCAGCTCCAACGCCCACACGGCCTCGGGCCCGGCCAAGCTGGCCAACCGCGCGTAGCCGCTTAGCAGGCGGTAGAGATTCTTGTCGGTGAAGCAGCGGCGCAGGGCGTTCTGGACGACGGTGGCGTCATCAGCATATGTCAGTGGCCAGACATAGGCCGGCTCCGGCGAATCACTCACCAGCGACGGCATCACCTGCATCACGCCGCCGAAGTCGTCGCAACGCAGGACCACGTCGATCCGCACCCGCTCGGTGGTGGTCTTGCTGACGAACACGTCGCGCAGCATCTCCGGCGTGACCCGCCTGCGCCGTACCAGCCGGCTCCGCGCGGACTGTGCCGCCGCGGGATGATTCGCCACCCAGACGTGCCACCGCCGCGGCCCCGGCGCTCGCGTCGCGAGGCGCAGGTTGATCCGCACGCAGATCCTGCACAGGAACACCGGCACTTGAAAGATCCACGACAGCACCTCCCCGGCGGCGTCCAGCCAGTCCTCGTTTCCGCCTGACAGCAGGCCCGCAAAGCCCAGCAACAGGCCCAGGGCAGCCAGCAGCGCGAGCAGGCTGATCGCGACGACCAGGAGCATCAGCACGACGGTGAGCGCGCCGGAGAAGACGGCTGCGACAGCGTGGACCACGTCATCCACCGTAGTGCAGAGCGTTGACGCTGGTGAGCGGCTCGGACCGGTGCCGGTTGCCCCCGGGGAAGCGCCCCGGACGCCGCGCGGCGGCCGCCGGACCGGAGTCCGACGGCCGCCGCATGGCTCTCCCGGCGCCCGGCGTCGGCCCTGTCTCAGGACGTCAGCGCCGACCCCGTCCGGGTCCGGCGACCGGAACCGGCGCGCGCCGGGGAGCCGGTCTCACCGCCTCACGGCATAGCCGCCAGGTGCGGGGCGACGGTGTTCACGAAACTCCAGCCGTTGCTGGCGTCCCAGTTGATCGACCACGTCATCGCGCCGCGGATACTCGGCCAGGTGCTCGGCGGGACGAACGATCCGCAGTTCGTCTTGGACGCCAGGCAGTCCAGCGCGTCGTTCACCACCGACGGCGACACGTACCCGCCGCCGGCCGCGCTGCCCGAGGCCGGCAGGCCCAGGCCCACCTGGTCCGGACGCAGGCCGCCCTGCAGCTGGATGCAGGCCAGCGCGGTGATGAAGTTCTCCGTGCCCTCGGCGTAGACGCCCTGGTCGCAGCCGTTCATCGTGCCGGAGTTGTAGTACTGCGTGTTGTTGATCGTGAGGATGTTCTTGATGTTCAGCGCCAGCTGGAAGTACGCCATGCCGGTGGACTGCATGTCGATGGTCTGCGGGGCCATCGTGACGATCAGCCCCGAGCCGGCCTTGGCCGACAGCGACTCCAGCGCCTGGCCCATGTACGTGGCGTTGACGCCGTTCTCCAGGTCGATGTCGACGCCGTCGAACCCGTAGCTCTGCATGAGCCCGTAGACGCTGTTGGTGAAGTTGTTCGCCGACGTGGAGTCGCTGACGCTGATCGCGCCGTTCTGCCCGCCGACCGAGATGATCACCTTCTGGCCGCGCGAATGCAGAGTCGCGATGTCCGCCTTGAACTGCGCGTCGGTGTATCCGCCGAGCGCCGAGGACAGCCCGGAGTCGACGCTGAACGTCACGCCGCCGGGGTTGCTCGGGTCGGCGTTCGCGAACGCCACCGCGACCAGGTTGTACCCGGCCGGCACGGCCGCCAGGCTCAGCGGCTGGGCGGAGTTCACGAAGTCGTGCCAGTACCCGGTCAGCACATGCTTGGGCAGCGAACCGCCACTGCCCCCGGAACTGGCCGTGGTGGCACTCACCGCCGCGGACTGCGCGGACTCGCCGGCGGCGTTGGTCGCCGAGACCGTGTAGCTGTAGCTGGTGGACGCGCTCAGACCGGAGTCAGTGTACGAAGTCCCGGTCACGCCGGCGACCTTCGAACCGCCCCGGTACACGTTGTACCCGGTCGCACCGCTGGCCGCGCTCCATGCCAGCGACACCGAACTCGCGGTCGTCCCGGACACCGTCAGCCCGCTCGGAGTCGGCGGCACCGAGGTCCCGCTCGACGCCGTGGTGGCGCTGACCGCCCCGGACTGCGCCGACTCCCCTGCGGAGTCGGTCGCGGAAACCGTGTAGCTGTAACTGGTCGAAGCACTCAGGCCGGAGTCAGTGTACGAAGTCCCGGTCGCGCTCCCGACCAGCTTGCCGCCGCGGTAGACGTTGTACCCGGTGGCGGTGCTGGACGCGCTCCACGACAGCGACACCGAACTGGACGTCGTGCCGGTCACCGCCAGGCCGGTCGGCACGGGGGGCACCTGAGTCTGGCCACCCGGTCCGATCAGCGAGACGTCGTCCGCGTAGTACGTGCCCTGCCCGTACCAGCCGTGCAGGTAGATCTGGACGCTCGTGGTCGAGGCGCCGGTGGTGAAGCTGGTCGACAGCTGCTGGTAGGAGGACGCCGACGGCGTCCACGTGGAGCTGTAGCCGGTGGCGCCTATGTAGACGTAGGCGCCCTGGACATAGGCCGACAGCGTGTAGGCCGAATTCGGCTGCACCGCCACCGTCTGCGTACACTGCGCGTCGTCGGAGCTGTTCGCCGCTCCGGCCAACGCGTAGCCGCCGCTGTGGACCGGGGACGACACCACACTGCCGGTGCCGGCGTCACACGTCCAAGGGCTCAGGCTTCCGGTCTCGAAGCCGGGGTTCACCACCAGATTGCTGTCGGCGTGGGCGCGGGACGCGCTCATCGCGACAGTCATCGTGGCGGCGGTCAGGATGGCGGCCAACATGGCCGCGAACGCACGCAAGCGCGTTCTTGCCAAGGTCAAAGCACACCTCTCTTGGGGAAGACCCCGCAGATCTTGTGGGGGTAGTGGTCTACACCACGGGGGCTGTGTTCAAAATGGTGTAGACCAGACGGGGTGTCAAGAGTCTGAACGCCCGGGGATTCCCTGAGGAGCGGCGGATGACGCTCTCAGCATCGAAGCGCTGGCCGCGCACGCGCGGAACCCGCCGGACGCACCGGCCGAACTACGAGCCCGGCTCAGGGCCCTGTTATGGAGCACCAACGCCGCGCCGAGCGGACCTCGGGCTGACTCCTACGGAGCCGGCACTGGTGGAGATGTTCCTGCGCAATCCGCGCCGGGTACCGGGCCGGACCCAGATCTTCGAGACAATCCGGGGACACGACTTCGGCCCGGACTCCAACGCGCCGCGGGTCACTCTCCCGGACGCAACAACACCGTGAACGGCACACCGATCCGGCGCCAGGCCTCGGCGGCCTCCTCCCAGACCTCCAGGGCGATGCTGTAGGCGTCCAGGTCGGCGAAGGCGAACGTGTTGCTGTCCTCGAACACGGTGAGGATCCCGGCGCCGCTGCCGGCCTCCGGCGGGGGCAGCCACTGCAGATCGGCGAGGCAGTCGGCGAGCGCGTCCCAGTTGTGGCCGAAGTAGGCCGGGAAGCGGTAGGAGCGTTCGCACTCCTCCAGGAACTGCGGCTTGTCGCGAACGCGCGAGCCGTCCACGATGACGCAGCGCCAGCCGATCTCCTCGGCCTCGGCGCGGATCTCGGCGGCGGGACGGTCGGAGTGCCACAGGTGGACTCCCGGACCGGCGTCGCCGAGGACGTGGGCCAACGCTGTCATGGCGTACCACCTCGCAGGACCCACATGAAGGACCGGTAATGGTCCGGGGTGTAGTAGAGCTCGCTTTTGCGGCCGAGGATGAGCCGCCGCGCGCCGCGGTCTGCCGCACCGGGCGTGGCGACGGTGTATTCACGGTAGTAGCCGCTCGGCTCGGAGGGCAGGCGGCGCTCGCGGTTCTGGAAGGTGACGCCGTCCTGCCGGTACTGGAAGGTGCCGCCGTCGTCGATGCGCTTGATCACGTCGCGCGCCTCGGCGGGCAGGGCCGACTCGGCGATGCTGGCCATGCCCGCGGGCTTGGCCACCGAGGTCGTGCTCTTGCCGGACGAGCCACTGCCACTGCCGCTATCGCCGCCGCTGCCACAGCCCGCGAGCGCGACGAGCGCGACGAGCGCCGCGAGCAGCAGCATGAGCAGACTGATGCGACGACGCGACGCGGACGGGCTCACGTTGGGAGCCTAACGCAGGGTGCCCTTACCGGCACGCGATCGCGGCACGAGTGGCGCCATGGGTGGCGCTGGGAATCGCGACGTGAGTGGCGCCGGGAATCGCGACATGAGTGGCGCTAGGAATCGCGGCATGAGTGGCGGCATGCCGGGCTGGTGGCCGGCGCGGACTGACCGCGCCGGCCCCACAACCACTACCCCCGAAGCATCCCGCTCAGCTCAGCCGCGGCCGCACCCGGATCAGCGGCCTCGGTCAGTGCCCGCACCACGACCACCCGGCGCGCGCCGGCGGCCAGCACCTCGCCGAGGTTCCCGGCGTCGATCCCGCCGATCGCGAACCACGGCCGCGAGCCTTCCGGGGCCAGCAGCGCCGCGTACTCGACCAGGCTGAGGCCGGGGGCGGGGCGTCCGGGTTTGGTCGGGGTCGGCCAGACCGGGCCGGTGCAGAAGTAGTCCACACCGTCGGCCAGCGCGGCCTCGTCGACTTCCTCCTCGGCGTGGCAGGAGCGGCCGATGATCGGGTTCTCGCCGATGATGCGGCGCGCGAGCGAGACCGGCAGGTCGTCCTGGCCGAGGTGGAGGATGTCCGACCCGGCGCCCAGGGCCACGTCCGCGCGGTCGTTGACGGCCAGCAGCTTCCCGTGCCGCTGACAGGCGTCGGCGAACACTTCGAGCGCCGCCAGTTCCTGCCGCGCCTCCATGCCCTTCTGCCGCAGCTGGACGATGTCCACGCCGCCGCCGAGCACCGCGTCCAGGAACTGCGGCAGGTCGCCTTGCTTCTCCCGGGCGTCGCAGCACAGATACAGCCGGGCGTCCGCCAGCTTGGCGCGCGGCCCGGCCGCCGCCGGACTCACAGCTCGGCCTGCGCGCGCCGCCGCACCTCGGTCCCGCGGTTCTCGCGCAGCGCCTGGACCGGGGTGCCGGGCAGCGAGTCGTCGGGGGTGAACAGCCAGCGCAGGGCTTCGGCGTCGGTGAACTTCGCGTCCTTGAGCAGGGTCAGGGTGCCGGTCAGGCCCTTGACCGTGTGGTCCTCGACGATGAACCCGGCCGGGACGTGCAGGGCGTGGTTCTCGCCGCGGCGGACGGCGATCAGCTGGTTGTCGCGCAGCAGCTGGCGGATGCGGGTCACCTGGACGCCGAAGCGCTCCGCGACGTCCGGGAGGGTCAGCCACTCCCCCACGAGGGCGTCGATGGCGGGGTCGATCGAGTCGCGCTGGGCCTCGACGGAACGGGTCCCAACAGCGGTGTTCTTCTCAGTCACGCCCTCCAGCATGCCAGGAGTTCTAGAGCACCGCCGACGTTAAAGCCTCCCCGGCATCGGCCACCCGGGCGGCGTCCAGCACCGCGGCGGCGGTCACCAGCCGCCGGCCCTGCGCCAGATCGCGCGGCCGGCCCACGGCCAGCACCGCGGTCAGCCGTCCGTGCGGGTCCAGCCAGCACACCGACCAGGTCGCCGCGGCCAGGTCGCCGCGCAGCACCATGCGGTCGGCGGAGGTGTGGTGCCCGACGTACTGCACCATCCGCCCGAACTGCTCGCTCCAGAAGTACGGCACCGGGTCGTGCACGGCCGCGCCGACGCCGTCCAGCACGTTCGGCACCAGCGCCTGCGGGCCGCGCAGCGCGTTGTCCCAGTGTTCGACCCGGATGTGCCGGCCGCCGTAGCGGACGCTGCGGTAGGCCGCGACGTCGCCGACCGCGAACACGCCGGGGACGTTGGTCTCCAGGTGCTCGGACACCAGCAGCGAGCCGTCCTTGGCCCGGTGGAACGCCTCGCCGAGCCAGCGGGTGTCCGGCCGCGCCCCGACCGCGACCAGCGTGTGGTCGGTGCCCGGCGGCGGGCCGTCGACCGGGTCCGAGCACCGCAGGTCGGCGCCGGCCTGCGCGTACCAGCCGGCCATGGCCTCGCCGACCTGGGGCGGGAACACCGCGGCCAGCGGCCGTTCCCGGGCCTCGTGGATCACCACCTCGGTCCCGGCGTCGCGGGCCGCGGTGGCCACCTCGGCGCCGATCCACCCGGCGCCGACGATGGCCATCGGCTTGCCGCCGTTGATGCGTGCGCGCAGCCGTACGGCGTCCTCGTAGGTGCGCAGTGTCTCGCCGAAGCCGAGCCGGATCGGTTCGGAGCCGGTGGCCACGACCAGCCGGTCGTAGCGCAACTCCACGCCGGTCTCGGTGCTGACCACGCCCGGCGCCCAGGCCACGGCGCGCTCGCCGAACCGGCAGTCCACCTCGGCCTCGGCGAAGTCGAAGGCGAAGGCGAGCTCGCCGACCTCCTGCTCGGTGGCGCGGCCGGAGCCGGTCAGCACCGCTTTGGACAGCGGCGGCCGGTCGTAGGGGGCGTGCTGTTCGGCGCCCAGGAACGTGATCGCGCCTTGGAAACCCTTCTCGCGCAGTGACCGCACCGTGTGCAGCCCCGCCATCCCGCCGCCGACAACGAGAACACGTTCTAGTTTCATCGTCCGCCACTGTATCTCGGGGAAAACCTGTATGGGCCATCATGGTCGCCGTGGCGAGCGAGGACTACCCGGACACCCCGATCGAGGCCGAGGCCGACGGGGACAGCACCGAGATAACAGCCGACGACAGCGGCGAGGACCATGGCCGCTCCCCGCACGCCGTGCAGCGCGTGACCTGGGCCGAATTGTTCTTCGACCTGGTCTTCGTATTCGCGGTGACGCAGATCGCGCACGCGGTCTACGTCGGCGCCGGGTGGGCCGGCCTGGGCCGCTCGGTGCTGCTGTTCGTGCCGTTCTGGTGGGCCTGGGTCGGCTGCGCCATCCTGTTCAACGGCATGGTGATCACCGCGACGAAGCGGCACCTGCTGCTGTTGGCGATCGCCGGGGCCGCGTTCGTCATGTGCATCTCGGTGCCGGACGCCTACGGCAACCGCGGCGTGCTGTTCGGCGGCGCGTACCTGGTCTCCCGGATCCTGCTCGGCATCCCGATGCAGCGACGCGAGGCGTTCCGGATCCGGCTGAACCCGTTCACCGTCGGCGTCCTGGCCGGTCTGGCCTGGACCCTGGCCGGGCTGCTCCCGGCCGATAGCCGGCAGTGGGCCTGGCTGGCGATCGCGCTGATCGAGCTCGCGGTGCCGATAGTGCTCGGGCACCGGCTGGACTACATGCAGTTCGACGCCTCGCACCTGCCGGAGCGCTTCGGATTGTTCATCATCATCGCGCTCGGCGAGACGCTGACCGACATCGGGCAGGGCGGAACGCATATCGCGCTGCACAGCCAGGAGGCGGTGACGCTGTTCGTCGCCTTTCTGCTGTCCTGCGGGCTGTGGTGGACGTACTTCCAGTACGGGGCCTCGGCGACCGAGCACGCGCTGCGGGTCGCCAAGGTGCCGGCAGTCCTGGTCCGGTCCTCGTTCACCTACGGGCACATGCTGTTCGTGCTGGGCATCATCCTGGCCGCGGCCGGGATGTCGCAGGCGGTGGCCGATCCGGGGGCGCATTTGCACGGCATGCACGCGCTGCTGCTCGGCAGCGGGGTGACGCTCTACATCGCGACGTTCTGCTACACCCGGATCATGATGTTCGGCGGCGCCTCCTACACCCGGGTCGGAGCCGCGCTGGGGGCCGCCGTCATCACGGCGCTGTCCCCCGGCCTGCCCGCGCTGGCGCCGCTGGCGATGTTGGCCGCGCTGGTCATCGCACTCAACGCGGTCGAGTTCTACCGGGTCAGCACTGGCAAGCCGCTGCTGCTGATCAACGTGTGGCAAGGGGCGGCCGGCCGCTGAACCTCGTACGTCCGCCGCTGAACCTCGTACACCGGCCGCGCAATCCCGTAACCCGGCCGCTGAATCCCGTACATCGGACGTCGGATCTACACTGATGACCATGCCCGAACCCGCTCGTTCAGACGTTCTGATCATCGGCGGCGGCCTGATCGGTCTGGCCACCGCCTGGCGGACCGCGGTCCGGGGACTGTCGGTGACGCTCTGCGATCCGGCGCCGGGGGCCAACGCCTCGTTCGCGGCGGCCGGGATGCTGACCCCGGTCACCGAACTGCACTACGGCGAGGAGACCCTGCTCGACCTGAACCTGGCCTCGGCCAAGCGGTATCCGTCCTTCATCGCCGAACTCCAGGAGGCCGCCGGCGGCCTGGACCCCGGCTATACCGAGGCCGGGACGCTGGTCGTGGCCTTCGACGGCGACGACCGCGAAGTGCTCGCCGACCTGCACCTGTTCCAGCAGTCGCTGGGGCTCAAGGCCGAGTGGCTGGCCGGCAGCCAGGCCCGGCGGCTGGAGCCGATGCTGGCGCCGAGCGTGCGCGGCGGACTGCTGGTCAGCGGGGACCACCAGGTCGACAACCGGATGCTGCTGGCCGCGTTGTTCGCGGCGCTGGAGCGGGAGCCCCAGGTGCGGATCGTACGGTCGAAGGTCGCCGAGGTGACCGTGGCCGGGGACCGCGCGACCGGCGTGGTGCTGGACGACGGCAGGGCACTGGCCGCCGAGCAGGTGGTGCTGTCGGCCGGCTGCTGGTCCGGGCAGATCGGCGGCATCCCGCCGGAGCTGCTGCCGCCGGTGCGGCCGATCAAGGGGCAGATCCTGCGGCTGGCGGTGCCGGAGGTGTTCCGGCCGTTCGTCTCCCGCACGGTGCGCTACGTCGTCCGCAACAACCAGGCCTACCTCGTGCCGCGCGCCCACGGCGAACTCGTCCTCGGCGCCACGGTCGAGGAGCAGGACTACGACACCACAGTCACCGCCGGCGGCGTCTACGAACTGCTGCGCGACGCCCGCGAACTGGTCCCCGGCATCACCGAGCTGCCGCTGATCGAGACCCGGGCCGCGCTGCGCCCCGGCACCCCCGACAACGCCCCGATGATCGGTCCCACCGCGCTGCCCGGGCTGCTCTACGCCACCGGCCACTACCGGCACGGCGTACTGCTCACCCCGGCCACCGCCGACGGGATGGCCGAGATCCTGGCCACCGGCGAGGTCCCGGAGGCGCTGGCCCCCTTCAGTCCCCAACGGTTCGGGCGTCCCCAGAAATGAGCGCTGAGCACATGCAGTCCTCGCACACGCAGTCGTCGCAGATGCAGTCGTCGCAGATGCAGTCGTCGCAGATGCAGTTGTCCGTGAACGGCGAGCCCTCGCAGCTCACCGAGGGCACCACCGTCGCCGACCTGGTCCTCTCGCTGGTCCAGGCGGCGCGCGACGGCAACCGCGGCGGCATCGCCGTGGCCGTCAACGAAACGGTCGTCCCGCGCGCGTCCTGGGACGGCACCCCGCTCGCGGCCGGCGACCGGGTCGAGATCCTGACCGCCGTGCAAGGAGGCTGACATGACGACGCTGTTCGAAGCAGCACGCGGGGAGTCCGGCGCCGGCAGCAGCCCCGCCCCGGCCGCCAAGCCCACCGACGTCTTCGAACTCGGCGGCAAGACCTTCTCCTCCCGACTGATCATGGGCACCGGCGGCGCACCGTCGCTGGAGGTACTGGAGCAGGCACTACTGGCCTCCGGCACCGAACTGACCACAGTGGCCCTGCGGCGCGTGTCCACAGCCACCCGCGGCTCAGTACTGGACCTGCTCAAGCGCAACAACATCCAGGTCCTGCCGAACACCGCCGGCTGCTTCACCGCCGGCGAGGCGATCCTGACCGCCCGCCTGGCCCGCGAGGCCCTGGGCACCGACTGGATCAAGGTCGAGGTGATCGCCGACGAACACACCCTGCTCCCCGACCCGATCGAACTGGTCGCAGCCGCCGAAGCCCTGGTGGACGACGGCTTCACCGTCCTGCCCTACACCAACGACGACCCGGTACTGGCCAAACGACTGGAGCAACTCGGCTGCGCGGCCGTAATGCCGGCCGGCGCACCGATCGGCTCCGGCCTGGGCGTCCGCAACCCGCACAACATCGAGCTGATGGTGGACGCCGTCTCGGTCCCGGTGATCCTGGACGCCGGCATCGGCACCGCCTCGGACGCCACGCTGGCGATGGAGCTGGGCTGCTCGGGCGTCATGCTGGCCACTGCGGTCACCCGCGCACAGAACCCGGTGGCGATGGCTAGCGCGATGCGGCACGCGATTGAGGCTGGGCGGCTGGCGCGCGGGGCGGGGCGGATGCCTAAGCGCTATCACGCGCAGGCTTCTTCGACTATGGATGGTCGGGCGCATTTGCGTGATGAGGTGCCTGAGTTCGACGATTGAGTTTTGCTGCTTGGTCTGTGGCTGCCGATAGATCTATACCGCCGGAGCTGTTCGGGGTTCGGGTCTTTCTGTGGGGCTGGAGTTCTCGGGCCGGGTTGCGGTTGGCGTGTGGGTTGAAAGGCGATTTTTACGGCCTTCGGTCATAGTTGTGCCGGTTCGGGGTTCGGGTCGGTGGGTGTGTTTGTCGGCTGCCGGTTCGCGCGTTCACAACCCCGCCGCACCTCAGGCCTCTTCAACTCCGGCAAGTCGGAGCAAGGGCACAGGCAAGATCAAGAGCTAGATCAACAGCACAGGCCAGATCAACAGCAAGATCAAAGTCAAAACCATGGTGAAGGGCCGGGCCTCCGGCGGGCCTCGGCAACCTCAGGGAAACTAGCGCGGTTCCCTAGGGTGGCTGGGCCAGGGCTCAGCGGCGGCGGCCTGTGAGGTGGTGCGGTCCGTTCCCCACGGTCGCGTCGTCAGCCCGATGGGTACAGCACCGGTGTCCGGGGGTAAAGTCCGCGCGCGGCGGTCATGCAGGTAGGCGGCGGTTTCGTACGGCGCGAACTTGACCCCCGGCCACCGGCACTGTAGGCGAAGCCCTGCCGACGCGACCGAGGGGAACGAACCGAAAACCAGCCGGAAGAATAGCAATCGCAGGGAACATGGACACGAGTTCTGCGATTCTTCTGCCGGTCAGGACCTGGCGGCGGGCCGGTGATCAGCTGGTCGTTGACATATCCGCCTTCTGTTGGTCTGACTCGGCATACCTGCTATCGCGGCGGTATCGATTGTGGCCGCACTGATCCGGCACCCGCCAGCTCGGAATCCGCACCCGAGCGACTGCCGCGCTGCCAGCCCCCTGACCGGCAGCCGAACTCGCCGAGCCGCCGGTACCGCACCCCCTGCTTTGCACTTCTCCGGCTGGTTTTCGGTTCGTTCCCCTCGGTCGCGTCGGCAGGGCTTCGCCTACAGTGCCGGTGGCCGGGGGTCAAGTTCGCGCTATCAAAAACCGCAGCTCACACGCATGACCGCAAGTGCGCGGACTTTACCCCCGGACACCGGTGCTGTACCCCCCGGGCTGACGACGCGACCGAGGGGAACGGACCGCACCACCCCACAAACCGCCGCCGCTGAGACTAGATCGGCCACCCGATGGACTGGCGCTAGTTTCCCTGAGGTTGCCGAGGCCCGCCGGAGGCCCGGCCCTTCACCACAGCTCTTGATCTTGCTGTTGATCTGGCCTTTGATCTGGCTCTTGCCCTTGCTCAGGCCTACCGGAGTTGAAGAGGCCTGAGGTGCGGCGGGGTTGTGAACGCGAAAACCGGCAGCCAAGTCGCATACCTGCCGACTCGAACCCCGAACCGGCACAACTATGACCGAAGGCCGTAAAAATCGGCGCCCCTGACTTATCCGTGGGTGGTTCGGCCGGGTAGTTGGGGTCGGTAGCCGCCGTGGGCGAGGAGTGCGAGGGCGATGAGGGCTTCGGGGTTGGTGAAGCCGTAGGCGGTGCGGGTGATCTGGCGGATTTTGGTGTTCATGGATTCGATCAGGGCGTTGGACAGGTTGTGGTCG
>NZ_JAAFYZ010000241.1 GCF_018274385.1 Catenulispora pinistramenti
CCCGAAACCTCAACCCGCCCCTCCCGCGCCGGCACAAAGCACGACTCCCCCTGCGTCAGCGTCAGCGCGCCCCGCGTCCCGCGCAGCTCGACCTCGCCGGACAGCGCCAGCACGATCCGCGGCCCGGTGCCGGGCAGTTCCGCGCGCAGCGTGGTCTTGGTGTCGAGGGTGGCGTGGTAGAGGCGGAACTCCGGAGCCGGGGTGTCGAACTCCGTGACACCCACGCCGATCGCCGTGCCGTGCCGTACCGGCACCGGGACCGAGGCGTCCATGATGCGCAGCAGCTCGGCGACGTCGATGTGCTTGGGTGTCAGGCCCGCGCGCAGCACGTTGTCGGAGTTGGCCAGCAGCTCGACGCCGGTGCCGCGCAGGTAGGCGTGCAGTCCGCCGGCCTCCAGGAAGATCGCCTCGCCCGGCTCCAGCACGACCCGCTTCATCAGCAGCATGGCCACCAGGCCGATGTCGCCGGGGAAGTCCTCGGCGACCCGCAGCACGGCCGCGAAGTCGTCGGCCAAGCCCTGGCCCAAGTCACCAGCCAAGCCCTGGCCCAAGTCGCCAGCGGAGTCGTCGGCGGACTCGCCGCCCTTCTCAGCCCCGGCCCGGCAGGCCTCGACGACGCCCGCCACCAGCTCCCCGCGGGTCTCGGCCGGCCACTCCAGCAGCCTGCCGATCGCCGCGGCCACGGTGGCCGGCTCCGGCTTGTCGGCCAGCTCGGCCCGGACCGGCTCCAGCGCCTGGGCGCCCAGCGCCACCACCGCCGCGAGTACGCGCTCGGCGTCCTCGGCGCTGCGGCACCCGGCCAGCGCCTCGAAGGCGGTGAGTGCCATCAGGATCTCCGGCTTGGGCCAGTCGTCCACGTAGTTGCGGTTCGGGTCGCCGGCCGGCAGCCCGCGCTCCTGCTCGGCGGCGTACCCTGCCTCGGCCTGGGCCCGCGTGGGGTGGGTCTGGATGGACAGCGCCTTGGCCGCCGACAGCACCTTGAGCAGGAACGGCAGCCGGTTCTTGAATCGGGCGGCGACCTGCGGGCCGAGCATCCCCACCGGATCCGCGGAGACGAAGTCGAGCAGCGTCGCCTCGCCTCCGTCGATCCGGGACGGCGCGCTCGGGTGCGCGCCCATCCACAGCTCGGCCTCCGGCTGCCCGGAGGGCTCGCGGCCTAGCAGGTCGCTGATGGCGCTGGGCGATCCCCAGGCGTAGTGCTGGGTGGTGTTGGTGAGCCGATACACGCTTGAAGGCTAGTGGACCAAGGCCCTCAGTGGACCAGAGGGCTCACCGCGGCCGCCACGAACAGCAGCGCCAGATACATGTTCGAGAAGTGGAACAGCCGCATCGGCAGCAGCGCCACCCCTTCCTTGCCCGAGCGCGCCCGCAGGTCCAGCCGGTGCGCCTCGACCAGGAACACCACGCCCAGCACGGCCGCGGCGATCGGGTAGACCAGGCCGGTGTGCCCGATCGGCCACAGCAGCAGTGAGCAGGCCACGGTCGCGTAGGAGTACCAGACGATCTGCTTGGTCACCTCGCGGGCCGGGGCCACCACCGGCAGCATCGGCACGTTCGCCAACGCGTAGTCCTCGCGGTAGCGGATGGCCAGCGCCCAGAAGTGCGGCGGCGTCCACAGGAACACGACCATGAACAGCACCACCGGCGCCCACGCCAGCCGGTCCGTCGCCGCGGTCCAGCCGATCAGCGCCGGGAAGCAGCCGGCCGCGCCGCCCCAGACGATGTTCTGCGGCGTGCGCCGCTTGAGCACCATCGTGTAGACGAGCACGTAGAAAGCGTTCGCCAGCAGCGCCAGGCCCGAGGACAGCCAGTTCACCGCGAACCCGAGCCACAGGGTGGACACCACCCCGAGCACGAGCCCGAACACGAGTGCGTTCTTCGGGGTGACCGAGGCGGCCGGCACCGGACGGCGCCGGGTGCGGCGCATCTCGGCGTCGATGTCGCGGTCCACGTAGCAGTTCAGCGCGTTGGCGCTGCCGGCGGACAGGTAGCCGCCGATGGTCACGGCGATCACCGGCCACAGCCCCGGGACATGGCGCAGCGCCAGGAACATCACCGGAATGGTGGTGACCAGCAGCAGCTCGATGATTCGTGGCTTGGTCAGGGCGACGTACGCCTTGACGACCGCCATCGTGTGCCCACCGCGGACTTCGCCGACCGGCTCCACAGAGGGAGTGACGGTCCGGGACGGAGCCGTGGCCGGGGGAGTCTCGACCGTGGTCAAAAGCCCGTCCTCCATGGATGCCTGATTCGGACAACACGCAACTTTAAACCGTCCCCCCGGGCGCTCTTGCGGCGGGTCGGCTTATCGCGCGTTGAGTCGCCGCCGCGCCGCGCGTCGAGCCGCCGCCTCGCCGCCCACCGCGGGTATCCGAGTCCTTCACCACTGGCCCACCACTGACCCACCACTGACCCACCGCTGGCCCACCACTGGCCGTTCACTAAGGGTTAGCCCGGCCGTACGTTCTCACCTGCTGACTCGGAACGCGGGGCCCCTGAGGTCCGAGTAGGCTGGCGAAACGAGATCTGAATCATGTTGCGCAGAGGTCCCACCAGCTGTACCCGAGCGTGGGGCCTCGGCGCGTGAACTGCGAAGGAGCGCTTCCGGTGAGCACCGCAAGCACCGCAACCCCGTTCGAGTGGACCGACTTGGACAAGCGCGCTGTGGACACCGTCCGAGCCCTGGCCATGGACGCCGTCCAGAACACTGGTAACGGCCACCCGGGGACCGCGATGTCCCTGGCTCCCGCGGCCTACCTGCTCTTCCAGCGGCACCTTCGCTTCGACCCGGCCGACCCGCACTGGGCCGGCCGGGACCGTTTCGTGCTGTCCTGCGGCCACTCCTCGCTGACCCAGTACATCCAGCTCTACTACGCGGGCCTCGGTCTTGAGCTCGACGACCTGCGGCACTTCCGGCAGTGGGGCTCGCTCACCCCGGGCCACCCGGAGTACGGCCACACCGCCGGCATCGAGGTCACCACCGGCCCGCTGGGCCAGGGCCTGTCGAACTCGGTCGGCATGGCGATGGCGGCCCGCTACGAGCGCGGCCTGTTCGACCCGGACGCGGCGGCCGGCGGCTCGCCCTTCGACCACAAGATCTACGTGTTCGTCTCCGACGGCGACCTGGAAGAGGGCATCACCGGCGAGGCCTCCTCGATCGCCGGGCACCAGAAGCTGGGCAACCTGATCGCCGTCTACGACGACAACCACATCTCGATCGAGGGCGACACCAAGGTGGCCTTCGGCGAGGACGTGCTGCACCGCTACGAGGCCTACGGCTGGCACGTGCAGCACGTGGACTGGCTGGCCGGCGGGGAGTACCACGAGAACGTCCAGGAGCTGCACCAGGCCCTGCTGGCCGCCGAGGCGGAGACCGACCGGCCCTCGATCATCCGGCTGCGCACCATCATCGGCTGGCCGGCCCCGAACCTGCAGAACTCCGGCAAGGCGCACGGCGCCGCGCTCGGCGAGGCCGAGGTCGCGGCCACCAAGAAGGTCATGGGCATGGACCCGGAGAAAACCTTCGACGTCGCCGCCGACGTGCTCGCGCACGCCCGCCAGGTCGGCGCGCGCGGCGCCGTCGCGCACGCGGCCTGGGACGCCGAGTTCGCCGCCTGGCGCACCAAGAACCCCGAGCGCGCCGCCGAGTTCGACCGGATCACCAAGCGCGAGCTGCCGGCCGGCTGGGCCGCCAAGCTCCCGACCTTCGAGCCGGGCAAGGACGTGCCGACCCGCAAGGCCTCCGAGGCGGTCATCCAGGCGATCGCCGAGTCGGTGCCGGAGCTGTGGGGCGGCTCGGCCGACCTCGCGGAGTCGAACCTGACCACGATCAAGGGCGGCAAGTCGTTCCTGCCCTCGGTCTACGGCGAGACCGAGTTCGGCGAGTCCAGCCCCTACGGCCGCATCCTGCACTTCGGCATCCGCGAAGCGGCGATGGGCGCGATCCTGAACGGCATCACGGTCCACGGCAACACCCTGCCGTTCGGCGGCACCTTCCTGGTGTTCTCCGACTACATGCGCGCGACGGTGCGCCTGGCCGCGCTGATGAAGCTGCCCGTGACCTACGTCTGGACCCACGACTCGATCGGCCTGGGCGAGGACGGCCCGACCCACCAGCCGGTGGAGCAGGTGGCCTCGCTGCGCCTGATCCCGGGCATGACGATGGTCCGCCCGGGCGACGCCAACGAGACCGTCGGCGCCTGGAAGGCCCTGATGGAGAAGCACACCGGGAGCGACGACCACGGCCCGGTCGGCATCGCGCTGACCCGCCAGGGCATCCCGACCTACGACCACGAGGCGCTGAACTCCTCGCTGGACGCGGTCGAGGGCACCGCCAAGGGCGGCTACGTGCTGGCCGAGGCCAGTGGCGGCGCCCCGAAGGTGATCCTCATCGGCACCGGCTCGGAGGTGCAGCTGGCGATCCAGGCCCGCGAGGCGCTGCAGGCCGACGGCATCCCGACCCGTGTGGTCTCGATGCCCTCCACGGAGTGGTTCGAGGAGCAGGACGCCGCCTACAAGGAGTCGGTCCTGCCGGCCGCCGTGAAGGCCCGCGTCTCGGTCGAGGCCGGGGTCGGCGCCGGCTGGAAGCAGTACGTCGGCGACGCCGGCCGCAGCGTCTCGCTGGAGCACTTCGGTGCCTCGGCCGACTACAAGACGCTGTACCGCGAGTTCGGCATCACGGCGGAAGCCGTCGAGGCCGCGGCCCGGGAATCCCTGGCCGCCGCAGGCGCTTGATTTTCAGGTGAAGAGGGAGATGACGAGATGACGAGCAAGAACCTGGACGCGCTGTCCGGCGCCGGTGTCGCGATCTGGCTGGACGACCTGTCCCGCAAGCGTCTGCAGACCGGCAACCTGGCCGACCTCATGGCCGAGAAGAACGTGGTCGGGGTGACCACCAACCCGACGATCTTCCAGAAGGCGATCGTCGGTTCCGAGGTCTACACCGAGCAGCTGAAGGACCTCGCGGTGCGCGGGGTCACCGTCGACGAGGCGATCCGCATGATCACCACCGCCGACGTCCGGGCGGCGGCCGACGTGCTGCGCCCGGCCTACGACGCCTCCGACCGCCAGGACGGCCGGGTCTCGATCGAGGTCGACCCGCGCCTGGCGCACTCCACCGCGCCGACCGTGGCCGAGGCCAAGCAGCTGTGGTGGCTGGTGGACCGGGAGAACCTGTTCATCAAGATCCCGGCCACCCGCGAGGGCCTGCCGGCCATCACCGAGGTGCTGGCCGCCGGCATCAGCGTGAACGTGACCCTGATCTTCTCGCTGGAGCGCTACCGCGCGGTGATGGACGCGTTCCTGGCCGGGATCGAGCAGGCCAAGGCGAACGGCCACGACCTGGGCAAGATCGCCTCGGTCGCGTCGTTCTTCGTGAGCCGGGTCGACACCGAGATCGACAAGCGCCTGGAGAAGCTGGGCAACACTGATCTGCGCGGCAAGGCCGGCGTCGCCAACGCCCGCCTGGCCTTCGAGGCCTACGAGGAGGTCTTCGCCTCGGACCGCTGGAAGGCCCTGGCCGCCGCCGGCGCCAAGCCGCAGCGCCCGCTGTGGGCCTCCACCGGCGTGAAGGACCCGGCGTATGTGGACACCATGTACGTCGACGACCTGATCACCCGCGGCGTGGTGAACACCATGCCGGAGGCCACCCTGGACGCCGAGGCCGACCACGGCAAGCCGGTCGAGGACTCGATCCGCGGCTTCTATGCCGAGGCGCACAAGGTGCTGGCCGACCTGGCCGCCGCCGGCGTGTCCTACGACGACGTCGTCCAGCTGCTGGAGGACGAGGGCGTGGACAAGTTCGAGGTCTCCTGGAAGGAGCTCCTCGAGGCGGTCCAGGGCGAACTGGACAAGCTCCGGTGAGCCCTTTGCCTAAATACCCGAAACCAGCGGTGGACAAGGGCCACCAGGGCTATCAGCTCTCGCAGGCAGAGAAGACCCTGCTGTCGCACGAGCTGGCGCCCGAAGGCGCGGCGAACCCGCTGCGCGACGCCGCCGACCGCCGGCTGCCCCGCATCGCCGGGCCCTGCGGCCTGGTGATGTTCGGCGTCACCGGCGACCTGTCCCGCAAGAAGCTGATGCCGGCGATCTACGACCTGGCCAACCGCGGGCTGCTGCCCCCGGGCTTCGCCCTGGTCGGCTTCGCCCGCCGGGACTGGGCCGACCAGGACTTCGCCGAGGAAGTCCACCTGGCGGTCAAGGAGCACGCGCGGACCCCGTACCGCGAAGAGGTCTGGCGCCAGCTCTCCGAGGGCTTCCGCTTCGTCTCCGGCGAGTTCGGCGACAAGCAGGCCTTCCTGGAGCTCAAGGAGACCATCGACAAGCTGGACGCCGAGCGCGGCACCAACGGCAACCACGCGTTCTACCTGTCGGTCCCGCCGAAGTTCTTCCCCGGCGTGGTCGAACAGCTGCACGAGGTCGGCCTGGACCAGGGCCCGGAGGGCTCCTGGCGCCGGGTGATCATCGAGAAGCCGTTCGGCCACGACCTGACCTCGGCCCGCGAGCTGAACGCCATCGTGGACTCGGTGTTCCCCCAGAAGTCGGTCTTCCGCATC
This sequence comes from Catenulispora pinistramenti, assembly GCF_018274385.1. Lineage (GTDB taxonomy): Bacteria > Actinomycetota > Actinomycetes > Streptomycetales > Catenulisporaceae > Catenulispora > Catenulispora pinistramenti. The sequence goes on from NZ_JAAFYZ010000241.1 coordinate 6,555, forward strand.
GACCACTACCTGGGCAAGGAGACGGTCCAGAACATCCTGGCGCTGCGCTTCGCCAACGAGATGTTCGAGCCGATCTGGAGCCGCGACCACGTGGACCACGTCCAGATCACGATGGCCGAGGACATCGGCATCGGCGGCCGGGCCGGGTACTACGACGGCATCGGCGCGGCGCGCGACGTCATCCAGAACCACCTGCTCCAGCTGCTGGCGCTGACCGCGATGGAGGAGCCGGTGTCCTTCGACGCCGACGCCATCGCCGCGGAGAAGACCAAGGTGCTCTCGGCCATCCGGCTCCCGGACGACCTGGACACCTACACGGTCCGGGGCCAGTACGCGAGCGGCTGGCAGGGCGGCGAGAAGGTGGTCGGGTACCTGCAGGAGGACGGCATCTCGCCGGACTCCACCACCGACACCTACGCCGCGGTGAAGCTGGAAGTGAACACCCGGCGCTGGGCCGGGGTCCCCTTCTACCTGCGCACCGGCAAGCGCCTGGGCCGGCGCGTCACCGAGATCGCGGTGGTGTTCAAGCGCTCGCCGTTCCTGCCCTTCACCCCGACGCAGACCGAGGAGCTGGGGCAGAACGCCCTGGTGATCCGGGTGCAGCCGGACGAGGGCGTGACCGTGCGCTTCGGCTCGAAGGTCCCGGGCACCTCGATGGAGGTGCGCGACGTGAACATGGACTTCGCCTACGGCGAGGCGTTCACCGAGTCCTCCCCGGAGGCCTACGAGCGGCTGATCCTGGACGTGCTGCTGGGTGACGCGCCGCTGTTCCCCCGGGTCGCCGAGGTCGAGCTGGGCTGGGAAGTCCTGGACCCGATCGAGGAGTACTGGGACGAGCACGGCAAGCCGGAGCAGTACACCTCCGGCACCTGGGGCCCGGCCAAGGCGGACGAGATGCTGGCCAAGGACGGACGGAGCTGGCGGCGGCCATGATCAAGCACCTGGATTCCACCACTTCGGCGAAGATCGCCAACGCCCTGATCGACATCCGCAAGGAGGCCGGGGCGGCCACCACCGGCGCGGTCCTGACCCTGGTGATCGAGACCGACGAGCGGCACCACTACTACGCCCTGCGGGCCGCGCGCGAGGCCTCGCGCGCGCACCCCTCGCGCATCCTGGTCGTCATACCGCACCCCGAGCAGCCCTTCTCCGGGCTGGACGCCGAGGTGCGGGTGGGCGACGAGATGGGCCCGGGCGAGGCCGTGGTGATGCGGCTGAACGGCGAGCTGGCGGCGCACGCCGACGCCGTCGTGCTGCCGCTGCTGCTGCCGGACACCCCGGTGGTCACCTGGTGGCCGGCCGAGTCCCCGGAGGACCCGGCCGCCTCGGCGCTGGGCAAGCTGGCGATGCGCCGGATCACCGACGCCTCCGGCACCCACCAGCCGATCCCGGTCGCCGACCGGCTGCGCGGCTACTCCCCCGGCGACACCGACCTGGCCTGGACCCGCTGCACCCCGTGGCGCTCCATGCTGGCCGCGGCCCTGGACCAGCTGCCGGCCACGGTCGGCAGCGTCAAGGTCACCGCCGAGGTGGACAACGCCTCCTCGACGCTGCTGGCGGTCTGGCTGGGCTGGCGCCTGGGCGTGCCGGTGACCCTGTCCACCGACACCGGGCCGGGCATCACCGGCGTGCACATGGGCACCGACAAGGGCGAGATCAGCCTGACCCGCCCGGACGGCATGCTGGCCGTGCTGTCGATGCCCGAGCAGCCCGACCGGCACGTCGCGCTCAAGCGCCGCGAGCTGGCCGACCTGCTCACCGAGGAGCTGCGCCGGCTCGACGTCGACGAGACGTACGAGGAGGTGCTGCGGCACGTCACCGAGCAGGACGCGGCGGCGATCGAGAAGATGCAGCCCACCGCTCCGCAGAAGTCGACGATCACGGTGACCGCCGAGCCCGACAAGGGCCCGCTGGGCGAACTGCCCAAGGAGTCGGCCGAGCGCGAGCGGGAACTGCAGAACCTCGCCATCGACAAGCCGCTCGGCCAGGCCGGCGACAAGCCGGACGACAAGCCGGACGACAAGGCGAGCGACAAGCCGGGCGACAAGACCGCCGCCAAGCCCGCGGACGGCGCGCCATGAGCGCCACTCCCGTGGTCATCGTCCACCGGGACGCGGAAGTCCTGGCTCAGGCGGTGGCGGCGCGGCTGATCACCCGGGTGGTCGACGTGCAGGCGCTGCGTGGCGCCGCGCACGTCGTCCTCACCGGCGGCACCGTCGGGACCAAGGCCCTGGCGGCGGTCGCGGCCTCCCCGGCGCGCGCCGCCGTGGACTGGTCCCGGGTCCAGCTGTGGTGGGGCGACGAGCGGTTCCTGCCGACCGGCGATCCCGAGCGCAACGAGACCCAGGCCCGCGAGGCACTGCTGGACGGTCTGGTCGCCGAGGGCCTGCTCCCGGCGGAGAACATCCACGCGGTGCCGGCCGCCGACACCGCGGGCTTCACGCCCGAGGAGTCGGCGGAGCAGTACGCGGCCACGCTGGCCGACTTCGCCCGCGAGGGCGCGGACGTCCCGGCCTTCGACGTGCTGCTGCTCGGCATGGGCCCGGACGGCCACATCGCCTCCCTCTTCCCGGGCCACCCGGCCCTGTACGAGGAGAAGCGCAGCGTGGTCGGAGTCCACAACTCGCCGAAGCCCCCGCCGCTGCGGGTCTCGCTGACCCTGCCCGCGATCCAGTCGGCCGCCGAGGTCTGGGTGGTCGCGGCCGGCACGGAGAAGGCGAAGGTCACGCACCTGGCGCTGTCCGGCGCCGGACCGGTGCAGATCCCGGCCGCCGGGGCGCGTGGGCGCGGGCGCAGCCTGTTCCTGCTGGACCGGGCCTCGGCTTCGGAGCTGCCTTCGGAGCTGGCGCCTTACTCGCTGAGCTGAGCTGAGCTGGCCAGCGCCGAGCCGGTCACGGCTGAGCTGGTCGGAGCTGGTAAGAACACTGAGTGCCGCCGCTGATCTGTATTCGCCAATGGCGTTCGGATCAGCGGCGGTCTTCTTTCTCTCTCGCAGCAGCGGCCGGCCGCATACGATCAGCCTATGAATACGCCGCCCCCGCCCATCCGCATCGGTGCGCTCGCTCCCCTGAGCAAGCCAGGCTGGGTCGAGGCCGGCCGCCACCTGCTCGCCGGTCTGGAGCTCGCGGCCGGCGAGGTCGGCCTGATCGACGGCCGACCGCTGGAGCTGCTGGTCCGCGACACCGCCGCCGACCCGGCCCAAGCCGCGGCGGCCGTCGACGAGCTGGCCGGCCTGGGCGTGGCCGCCTTCGTCGGCGAGTACCACAGCGTCGTGGCCCGCTCCGCCGCCGCCCGCGCCGACGCCCTCGCCCTGCCGTTCCTGTGCTCCTCAGCGGTCCTCGACGCACTCACCGAGCAGCCGACCGACTGGGTCGCCCGCATCGCCCCGGCCCAGTCCCGCGGCTGGCGCGTCTACGCGGACTTCCTCCTCAAGGCAGGCCACACCCGCATCGCCGTCGCCACGCAGCCCACCGTCTACTGGGCCTCCGGCACCCGCATCCTGCGGGAGCACCTGGCCGCCCGCGGCGGCACCCTCATCGAACTCGACATGAGCACACTCGATGCCGCAGCAGTCTGCGACGCCCTCGCCGACCACCGCGCGACCGCCCTGCTGCTCCTGGTCGGCATCCCGGACCCCGCCGTTCCGATCGTGCAGGCGGTCCGCGCCGACCCCCGCCTCGCCGACGTCCTCATCGGCGCTCCCGCCGGTCAGCCCGAGTTCGCCGAGTGGCAGTCGCTGCTCGGCAGCGACGGCACCGCGATCCCGTTCCTGCGCTACCTCCCCGAACGCCTCACCCCGCTCGGCACGCGAGTCGAGGCGGCGCTGCGCGAGCGCCTGGGAGCCGCACCGTCCTTCGTCGCCTTCGAGGGCTACGACACCATCGCCGTCCTCGCTGAAGCCCTGCGCTTCCATGGCACCGGCCGCAGCGCCGGCCCCAGCCTCAGCGCTGGCACCGGCCCTGATACGGGCCCCGGCCCCAACCCCGGCATCGCCGAAGCCTGGCCGCACATCTCCGTCGAAGGCACCCGCGGACGAATCCAGTTCTCCCGAGTGCCAGGCATCAGCGTCTGGCAGTGGGCGTGGCCACCGATCCAGGTCGCCGACCGCGATCCGGCGGCACCCGATCGCTTCCGCGTGCTCTTCTCCGGCTGAGGCCGCGCCTACTCCGCTACTCCGCCCGCGCCTATTCGACCCCGCGCTCGTGGATCCGCCGGAACCCGTCCGACCACGGCACCGGCCGCCGATCCGGCCCGGTCCGCACGATCGTCCGCCGCCCGACCGCGTGCACCACGCCGCCGTCCCCGACGAACCGGAACTCGTACACGCAGCTCGTCGTCCCGAGCTTGGCCAGCCGCAGCTCCACGTCCAGCTCGCCGACCCCGTCGACCGGCACCCGGAACTCGATCTCGTACGCCTTCACCAGATGCCGCATGTCCGGTCCGTCGATCAGCTCCGGACGGCTCTCGTACCAGGTGCTCAGGGCCCGCTCGGCGTGCACCGCGTACCGCGCGTTGTGCAGCACGCCCACCTTGTCGAGCTCGTCGAACCAGACCCGGGTACGGAACACGTGCAGCGGCGGCTCGACCCCGCCGGCCTCAACACCGGTCTCAACATCAGTCACCCCATCAGCTGTACCTCACCGGCCGCCGCCCACCCCCGCCCAGACCGCGTGATTCCAACCACACCCGCGCCTACTCTGAACGTCATGACAGCCTTCGACCAGGGCCCTGCCACCCCCGTCGGCACGCGGAGCCACACGCATCCGTTCCTGCCGTTCCACCCCGAACGCCTCGACCAGGCCGAGGCCATCCGTCGCGGCACCGAGTTCCATCAGCATCTGGAAGCCCGGCGCAGCGTCCGCTTCTTCTCCCCCGATCCGGTCCCGCCCGAGATGATCGAGCTGGCCGTGGCCGCCGCCAACACGGCGCCGTCCGGCGCGCACCAGCAGCCGTGGAAGTTCGTCGCCGTCGGCGATCCGGCGCTCCGGCACAAGATCCGAGAAGCCGCCGAACACGAAGAACACATCAACTACGAGGGCGGCCGGCTCCCGGAGGCCTGGCGGGAGGCACTCGGGCCGCTGGAGACCGACTCCGACAAGTCCTACCTCGACACCGTCCCGTGGATCGTCGTCGCCTTCGCCGAGAAGAGCACGCCGATGCCCGACGGCCGGCTGCGCAAGAACTACTACGTCAACGAGAGCGTCGGCATCGCCTGCGGCCTGTTCATCGCCGCCCTGCACTCCATGGGCCTGGCCACGCTGACCCACACGCCCAACCCGATGGCCTTCCTCACCGAGATCCTGCATCGCCCCTCGACCGAACGCCCCTACATCCTGTTCCCGATCGGCTATCCGGCCGCCGACTGCGAGGTCCCCGACCTCGCCCGCAAGCCGCTGAACTCGGCTTTGGAGTTCTTCCGGGAGTGATCCGGCGAACGACCTGCCGCTGATCCCCCGTTGACCGCCCCGGTTCCGTTGCCCCCGCAAAATTATGAGAGTAGCTTCCACTTAGAAGTTACTTTCAATAGAAGGGGGGCTATCATGATCGAGTCGGCACCGGGGGTGACGGCACCGGCGACGGCGGACGGCCGCAAGTGGTGGGCGCTCGGCGGCCTGGCACTGAGCCTGCTGGTCGTGGGCCTGGACCTGACCGTGCTGAACGTGGCGCTGCCCACGCTCAGCACCTCGCTCAAGGCCTCGACCAGCCAGCTCCAGTGGTTCGCGAACTCCTACAACCTGGCCATGGCGATCGCCCTGCTGCCCGGCGGGCTGCTCGGCGACCGCTTCGGCCGCAAGCGGATGCTGGTGATCGCGCTGACCGCGTTCGGCGTGGCCTCCGGCTTCTGCGCCTTCGCCACCTCCTCCGGCGAGCTCATCGTCTGGCGCGCGGTGCTCGGCGTGGGCGCGGCCCTGCTGATCCCGCTGAGCATGAGCGTGCTGACGGTGCTGTTCACCCCCGAGGAGCGGCCGCGCGCCATGGGCATCTGGGCCACCGCCAACATGCTCGGCATCCCGCTCGGCCCGATCCTGGGCGGCTGGCTGCTGGACCACTACTGGTGGGGTTCGGTGTTCCTGATCAACCTGCCGGTCGTGGTGATCGCCCTGCTCGCGGTGATGTGGCTGGTCCCGGAGTCCAGCGCGGAGACCAAGCCGCGCATCGACCTCCCGGGCCTGGCGGCCTCGGCGATCGGGCTGGCCGCGATCACCTACGGCCTGATCAAGGCCGGTGACGCCGGCTGGGGCTCGGCGCGGGCGCTGGTCCCGATGATCGGCGGACTGGTGGTGCTGGCCGGGTTCGTGCAGTTGCAGCGCCGGCCCCAGCAGACCCTCATCGACCTGGAGCTGTTCCGGGCCCGAGCGTTCACCTGGGGCACGATCCTGTCCACGATCGTCAGCTTCGCGCTGTTCGGCCTGATGTTCACGCTGCCGCAGTTCTACCAGGCGGTCGAGGGCGCTGACGCGTTCGGCACCGGCCTGCGGCTGCTGCCGATGATCGCCGGTCTGATGGCCGGCGTCCGGATCGGCCAGCCGTTCCTGAAGAAGGTCGGCCCCGGCCCGCTGATCGGCGCCGGATTCGTCCTGCTGACCGTCGCGCTGGCGATCGGCACCACCACCGGCGTGCACGACGGCTACGGCTACATCGCGTTCTGGCTCACCATGGGCGGCGTGGGCGTCGGCCTGGCGATGCCGATCGCCATGACCGCCGCCCTGGACGAACTCACCCCCGAGCGCGCCGGCGTCGGCTCCGGCCTGCTGATGACCATCCGCCAGATCGGCGGCACGGTCGCGGTGGCGGTCCTGGGCACCGTCCTGAACAGCCAGTACCGCAGCCACCTGGCCCCGGCCACAGCCCACCTGCCGGCCCCGCTCGCCGACGCGGCCACCCGCAGCGCCGGCTCCGGCGTCGCGGTCGCGGCCAAGCTGCACTCCCCCGCACTCCTGGAATCGGTCCGGTCCTCACTGGTCCACGCCACGAGCATGACGATGTGGGTCAGCACCGCCTTCGCCGTCGTCGGCGTCCTGGCCGCCACCCAACTGCCCCGCCGGGCCCGAGTCTCCACCTCGCGGGCCGAGGCAGCAGAATCAACTGGTGATCTCCTCAATGCCGCCGACTGACCCGCCGCCCGCCGCGCCCACCGCCCCAGCACCGGTGGGCCTGCGGGAACGCAAGAAGGCGCAGACCCGTGCCGCGATCCAGCACCAGGCGATGCGCCTGTTCCGCGAGTCGGGCTACTCGGCCACCACGATGGAGCAGATCGCCGCCGCGGCCGACGTGTCCCCCAGCACGCTCTACCGCTACTTCCCGACCAAAGAAGACCTGATCCTCCAAGACGACTACGACCCACTCCTAGCCGCCGCCTTCCGCGCCCAGCCCCGCAACCTGCCGACCCTGGAGGCATTCCGCGCGGCCGTGTTCCAAGCCATGGCCCAGATCCCGCACGAGGACCAGGAGGAAGCCCTCGAACGCGCCTACCTCGGCTACACCATCCCCGAAGTCCGCGCCCGCGCCATGGACCACATGCTCGTCACCGCCAACACGCTCGCCACCCTGTTCGCCGAGCGCCTGAACCGCGCACCGGACGAGCTGGAGGTCAAGGTCCTGGCCGGCACCGTCATCGGCGCCCTCCTGGCCGCCCAGGAACTCTGGATCGCCGACCGAAGCCGCAACCTCTTCCTCCTCCTGGACCGCGCCCTCCAGTGCCTCATAAACGGCCCCGGCGACCTGGCGCCCGCCGACCCGCAAGAAGCCTGACACCCGGTAGCCTTCAGCGCGTGGATATAGAACCGACCCCCTGCCACTGCCTCCTGTGCCAGCCCCCGGCCCTCAACGAGGCCCAATGGGACCCCCGCGACCGCGAGATCGCGAACAACGTACGCACCCACGGCTGGCACACCATGGGCGTAACCAGCCACGAGACCCCCGACTGGGCCTACTCCATCGGCATGTGGCACAGCAACGGCGGCTTCGACATCTGCATCACCGGCCTCCCGGCCGAAAACGCCATGGCCCTGGTAGCCAAGATCGCACGCCAAGTCCAAGACGGCCGCGGCCTAGGTCCGGAGAAGCGCCGCCAAGGCGTCATCGAAGGCTACGAACTAGCCACCCGCCCCGTACACCCCAGCTGGTACCCCGCCATGTTCGGCGCCGGCCTGGACTACTTCCAGACCCCGCCATGGCCCATGCTCCAGGCAGTCTGGCCAGACCGCGCAGGCCGCTTCCCCTGGGAGGAAGGCGCCGACCCGGAGAAGCGAGACCAGCAGCCCTTCCTGTGGCTGGCTCGGGAGGAGCATCCCGCGGGCATGTGGGTGACTTCTTCGCTGAGCTTGTAGCGGGCTCGCTGTTCTCGCTCTACTCACCTTCTCGCTCTACTCGCTTCGCCTGCGCTTGCACTGCTGCTTCGTCCATATGCGCGCTGCTGCTTCGCCGCTTTGCCTGTGCGCGTCCTGCTGCCGCGCGCTCTGCTCGCTGTGCCCGCGCCAGTTCTACCGTTCACTGCTCGCTTTACCGTTTTCCGGTTGCGGCTCTCCGCCCACCATTGACAGCATCGCGCCATGTCCGTGCCCCACCTCACCCTGGCCCGCGGCGACATCACCAAGCAGAGCGCCGACGCGATCGTGAACGCGGCCAACTCCTCCCTCCTCGGCGGCGGCGGAGTCGACGGCGCCATCCACCGCGCCGGCGGCCCCGAAATCCTCGAAGCCTGCCGCGCCCTCCGCGCCTCCCACTACGGCCGCGGCCTCGCCACCGGCCAAGCCGTGGCCACCACCGCCGGCCGCCTCCCCGCACGCTGGGTCATCCACACCATCGGCCCGGTCTACAGCAGCACCGAGGACCGCTCCGAACTCCTGACCGCCTGCCACACCAACTCCCTCGCCATCGCGGACAGCCTCGGCGCCAAAACAGTCGCCTTCCCAGCCATCTCCACCGGCATCTTCGGCTGGCCGCTCGACAACGCCGCACGCATCGCCGTCGCAGCCCTCCGCGCAGCGACCACCGACGTCGAGGAGGTCCGCTTCGTGCTCTTCAACGAGGCCGCCTACCAGGCCTTCGAAGACGCAGCGCAGCAGTGAACGCGACACCATTCCTGTGGCTCTACGGCCCCTCAGGCGTCGGGAAAACCACACTCGGCTGAGGGCTCTTCCCTCCTCAGCGCGACTGGCATCACCGGCGCATATATTGACGCCGACCAAATCGGACTCTGCTACCCGATCACGCCCGGCGACCACTTCAACCACCGCGTCAAGGCCACCACCCTCGCAGCCATATGGCTCAACTTCCGCGCCGTCGACACCCACCACCTGATCGTGACCGGCACAGTCACCACGCCCGCACGCACTGCCACATGACATAGGCGCAGAACACCGCGTTGGATCCGAAGGCGATGTTGAACACGCCGGTCACCCGGTAGGTGGCGAGCAACCCGACAGCGGCCAGCGCCGCCACACACCCGAT
>NZ_JAAFYZ010000242.1 GCF_018274385.1 Catenulispora pinistramenti
CCGGTGGCCGGGGGTCAAGTTCGCGCCGTACGAAACCGCAGCTCACACACCCAACCGCCGCGCGCGGACTTTACCCCCGGACACCGGTGCTGTACCCCCCGGGCTGCCGACGCGACCGAGGGGAACGGACCGCACCACCCCACAAACCGCCGCCGCTGAGCCCTGACCCAGCCACCCTAGGGAACCGCGCTAGTTTCCCTGAGGTTGCCGAGGCCCGCCGGAGGCCCGGCTCTTCACCATGGGTTTGACCTTGATCTTGCTGTTGATCTTGCTTGTGCCGTTGATCTAGCTCTTGATCTTGCCTGTGCCCTTGCTCTGACTTGCTGGAGTTGAAGAGGCCTGAGGTGGGGCGGGGTTGTGAACGCGAAAACCGGCAGCCGACAAACACACCCACCACCCCGAACCCCGAACCGGCACAACTATGACCGAAGGCCGTAAAAATCGCCTTTCAACCCACACCCCAACCGCAACCCGGCCAGCAAACTGCAACCCCCAAAGAAGATCCGAACCCGAACACCCCAAACCGGCCCTCTACCGCATCCAGCATCCAGCATCCAGCCAGCAATCTAGCGAAACCGCCACGCCGACAACCTCCGCCCAGACCAAGTCATCACCAGGGCAAACGCTGCCTGACGCGGCACTAACCAGTACCAGCCGCTTGCCTTAAGCACTGACCGCGCGCACTCGCCCCGTCTTAATAGCCTCTAGCAGGGCTTTGCGATCCTCCCGGGTCTGGTCCGCATAAGCCACCGCCCACTGACCCATCGCCCGGTCGAACGAGTCGCCGCCGCCCAGATACGCCGAGATGGCCACCCGGTCGCCGGACCGCGCGTGTGCCCGCGCCAGCGTGTGCCCGCACAGGTCCGCATATGCGCGCAGTAGCGCCTTGTCCATCTCGGGGACGTTCGCCGAGCCCTTCATGTCACGCAGCTGCCGGATGTAGGAGTACCGTCCCTCCGGGCCGCTGGCCCAGCCGAGGAAGATGTCGCTGGTGGCCTGCATCAGGCGTTGGCCGGCGACGACCCGGTGGCCTTGGTGCTCGTAGCGGCTCGCCCTCTGGTATGGCGCCAGTACCGACTCCTGGGCTTCCTTCACCTGGAGGAACAGCGGCGCCGAGGTGGTCTCGCCGAGCAGCAGCGACATCGAGCACCGGGTGCCCACGCTGCCGACGCCGACCACCTTCATCGCCGACTCCACGTATCGGAACCGGTCCAGCAGGGCCCTGCGATCCCCCTGCAGCGTCGAGCGGTAGTCGGTGAAGACCCGGCGGATGGTCTCCTCCTCGGTGTCGCGGTCGAAGCCCAACTCCGCGAACGGCACCAGCAGCGGCGGTTGGTACCGGATGCGCGGTGTGCCGTCGGGTCCGGGGCCGGTCAGTTTCTTGAGCGCCTGCAGGTTCGTGCGCTGCTCTGCGGCCTTGAGCGTCGCCTCCACCTCGCGGCGTCCCCGCTTGCGCTTCGACAGCTGCAACAACATCGTGGCGTCCACGCTCTGGTACCAGACGTCCAGCTCGTTCAGGCCGGCCAGCCGGGTCATCATCGTGCGGTAGGCCCGGGCCGCCTCCCGCGCCGCGTCCGCGCCGAAGTCGTCGCTGAAGCCGTTCTGGCGCGCGGCGACCGCGATGCTCGCCGTCAGGCGCTTCACGTCCCACTCGAACGGGCCCGGCAGGGTCTCGTCGAAGTCGTTCAGGTCGAAGACCAGGCGGCGCTCGGGGGAGGCGTAGAGGCCGAAGTTGGACAGGTGGGCGTCGCCGCAGAGCTGGACGATCAGGCCGGTGTCCGGGGACTGCGCCAGGTCCGCGGCCATGATGGCGGGGGCGCCGCGCAGGAAGGCGAACTCGGTGGCGGCCATCCGGCCGTAGCGGATCGGGACCAGGCCCGGTATCCGGGTGGCGCCCTGCTTCTCCAGGATCGCCATCGGGTCGCTGCGGTCCGGCGCGGGCGCCCAGTCGCCGGTCGACGAGCGCGTGACCCGCTTGCGGGCGGCGCGCCCGGCTGCCACCCGGGAGGCCGGGCTCGAATTCGTCATACGTTCCAGGGTGCGGTCGGGACGCGCGGCGCGCATGCCGATGCCCGGCCGGATCGGCTGATGAGGCGATCCGGCCGGGCGGTGCGGGGAGTGGCTCAGCGCTTGGCGGCCATGCCCGCGGCCTGCTTGGGCAGCAGGAACGCCATCGCCAGGATGGCCACGACGAACACCACGTCCACCAGGTCCACCCAGCGCATCGCGCTCACGTAGCCGCCGAGGCCGCTCGGGTGCGAACCGAGCGCGGAGAAGAACACCGTGCCCAGGATCGTGACGCCGGCGGCGCCGCCGAACTGCTGCGCGGTGACCAGCATCCCGGAGGCCGCGCCGGCGTTCCGGGACTTGATGCCGGCCAGCACCGAGCCCACCAGGGACGGCAGGACCAGGCCGTTGCCGGCCCCGACCAGGACCATCGAGGGCAGCAGCTGCCAGGACGCCAGGTCCGCCCCGCGCCAGGCCAGCACGATGCCCAGCAGCACCAGGCCGGTGGTGCTCAGCGAGGCGCCGATGGCTATCACCCGGGCGCCGTAGCGGCCCGAGACCTGCCGGGCCAGCAGCGAGGTCGTGGCGAAGGCCACGCCCAGCGGGCCGAACAGCAGGCCGGCACGGACCGGGCTCATGTGCATGCCGCCCTGCAGGAACAGGGTCATCGCCAGCATGAAGCCGCCGAACATGGCCAGCATCAGGCCGGACAACGCCAGGCCCAGGCTGAACGTCCGCTCCTTGAACAGCGTCAGGTCCACCATCGGCGCGCCGCCGGCCCGGGCCAGCTTGGACTCCCAGCGCATCGCCACGATCATCACCGGGACCGAGGCGATCAGCGAGATCCAGGTCCACACCGGCCAGCCCTCGGCCCGGCCCAGGATCAGCGGGGCCAGCGCCAGGCCGATGCTCAGGGCGATGCCGACGGCGCCGACCGGGTCGAACTTCGGCCGGTGCGTGCCCCGGGTGTCCGGCAGCCAGCGCAGCGCCAGCACCACGGCGATCAGCCCGATCGGGACGTTCACCAGGAAGATCGGCCGCCAGGTCCAGTGGAACAGGTTGGCCTCCAGCAGCACGCCGCCGAGCACCTGCCCGGCCACCGAGCCGGTGCCGATGGTGGCGCCGAACCAGGCCATCGCCCGGGGCCGCTCGGCCGCCGGGTAGATCACGTTGATCAGCGCCAGCAGCTGCGGCACCATCGCCGCCGCGGTCGCGCCCTGCACCAGGCGCGCGACGATCAGGACAGTGGAGGAGTCGGCGATCCCGCAGGCCAGGCTGGCCAGCGTGAAGGCGGCCATGCCGGCGACGAACATCCGCTTGTAGCCGAGCAGGTCGCCCAGCCGGCCGCCGGTGATCAGACCGGCCGCGTAGGCGAAGCCGTAACCGCCGACGATCAGTTCCAGGCCGGCGTCGGTGGTGTGCAGGTCGTGCTGGAAGGACGGGGCGGCGACATTCACGACGAAATAGTCGAACATCGCCATGAACATCGCGCTCAAGATGACCGGCAGCATCCGCCAGCGTCGCGGGTCCGCGGAAGATTCCGGCGCGGTCGGTGTTGTACGAGGGGGGAGGAGTTCTTCCGTGGTGGCAGACACCGGGGGCACCATCACATTTCGGTTGAGCTTAATCAGTTCGACACTCATCGAACCGTTCGACTAGCATCGAACTGTACGACGACTATCGAACTCAAGGCAAGCGGGTTTAGGCTGTGGCAATGGACACCCAGGTCGAGCAGTACGAACTGAGCCATCCCGGCGAGGACGCCGTGGAGCTGACGGCGGTGCTGTCGGCCCTGGCCGAGCCGGTTCGGCTGACCATCGTCCGCACCGTCGGCGATTTCGGCGGCGACGGCGGCATCGCCTGCCTGGAGGTCTGGGACAAGAGCGGGCTGACGGCGACCAAGTCCACGATGTCGCACCACTACAAGGTGCTGCGCGAGGCCGGCCTGGTGGTCATGTGGTGGGTCGGCGCGAAGAAGCACGTGCGGCTGCGCCGGGAGCTGATGGACGTGCGGTGGCCGGGCCTGCTGGACGCGGTGCTGGCGGACCGGGACGCGCCGCGGTTGCAGCCGCACGAGCAGCGGTAGCGCGAGCAGCGGTAGCGCGAGCACGACCAAGTCCGACCGCTGAAAGCGGCCGGACTGCGACGGGGGTATCAGGTCAGTGGTGCATCGCGGCGCCCTTGAACGCCTTGTCGACCGCGTTCTTCGCGCCGTAGACCGCGATGCCGACCAAGTCCAGGTCATCCCCGCCCACCGCGCGCACCGCCGCCCGGTTCGCGGCGTCGTGCCCGGTGCTGAACATGTCCATGGTGAAGACCGACACATCGAGCTCCCGCGCCAGTGCCTTGCTCCGCGCCGCGGTCAGGAGCTCCTTGCCGCCCTCGAACACCAACACCGGCTGGCGGAACTCCGAGAGATAGCGCGTGCCGTCCGCGTCCTCGTACGCCTCGCCCATGACCTCCGGGTGCGCCGTCCCGATCCCGCTGACCAGGAACGCGGTGACGTTCAGCCGCTGCCACCCCGCGAGGTCGTCCCGCAGCAGTACCGCGATCTTCGTGTCGAACCTGACGGGGGTCTGGTTTTCGCCGGCGTCCACGGTGCTGTCATCCATGGTGCTGTCATCAACGGTGCTGTCGTTCATGTCCCGAGCGTCCCGGCTCCCGGCGGCGGCGGTCTTGAACGCTCGTGCGCGGCCGCGGATCCGGGCCCGCCACAACCCGGACCCGCGGCGCTGGGTGGCGCCAGGCCGGTATCAGGTCTCTGACACCAGTCCGGCCTCCTCGCCCGGCTCCCCGGTCGCACCCGTGGCCGGTTCGGCGCCGTTCGCGGACAGCTTCCCGCCCCGCAGATCCCGCTCGATCTGCTCCAGGCTGCGCCCCTTGGTCTCCGGGATGTAGAACCGGGCCAGGAGCAGCAGCACGATGTTGATCCCGGCGAACACCCACATCGCGCCGCCGATGCCGAGGTTCTTCTTGTCCGACATCGTCGGGAAGACCGCGGTGACCAGGCCGGTGGCCGCCCACAGGATCGTGGTCGCCAGGCCTGTGCCGGCGGCCCGGGACCGCAGCGGGAAGATCTCGCCGATCATCACCCACACCGTGGCGCCCCAGCCGAGTTCGTAACCGGCCAGATAGATGATCAGGAAGAGCAGCGTCAGCGTCCCCAGCATGCCCTTGTGGCTGGGGTTGACCTCTTTGATGACCAAGCCCGCGAAGAACAGCGCGACCGTCATGACGGCCGCGCCGGTCATCAGCAGCGGCCTGCGTCCCCAGCGGTCGACCATGAACAGCTCCCACACCGTGAACAGGAACTTCACCACGCCGAGCAGGACCGCCGACAGCAGCGCGGTCCGGGTGGCGAAGCCCAGCGACTTCAGCATGGTCGGGAAGTACGCGTTGATGGCGTTGACGCCGGAGAACTGCTGCCCGATGGCCAGGACCATCGCGACCAGGACCATCGGCCGCACCCACGGCTGCCACAGGTCGCGCCAGCGGTCGCGGCCCTCGGTGTCGCGCCGGATGATGTCGCGGATGTCCTGGACCTCGGCGTCCAGTTCGGCCTCGCTCGCCGCGGGCAGGGTCGCGGCCAGCACCGCCCGCGCCTCGGCGTCCCGGCCCTGGCTCAGCAGCCAGCGCGGGGTCTCCGGCAGCACCAGCAGCCCGACGATGAGGATGACCGCGGGGATCAGGGCCCCGAGGAACATCCCCTTCCAGTTGTTGTGGCTGGACAGCGCGTAGTCCACGAGGAACGCGATCAGGATGCCGGTGACGATGAACAGCTGGTTCAGGGAGCCCAGCGCGCCGCGCACGCGGGCCGGGGCCAACTCGGCCAGGTAGGTCGGGACCGTCGCCGAGGACAGCCCGATGCCGATGCCGATCACGCCGCGGGTCAGCATCATCACCTGCCAGCCGCCGGCCGTGACGCAGGCGATCGTGCCGATGATGACCACGACGGCGGCCGCCATGATGGTCAGCCGCCGGCCGATCCGGTTGCACAGCCGGCCGGCCAGCAGCGCGCCGACCATCGCCCCGACCGACAGGCTGGCGGTGATGGCGCCTTTCTGGAACGCGGTCAGCGACCACTGTTTCGCGAGCAGGACCAGGACTCCGGCGATGACGCCCAAGTCGTAGCCGAACAGGATGCCGCCGAACGCACCGAATGTGTACAGGGTCGCGCGGTTCACCGGCCGGCGCGCGGCCGGTGCTGCGGAGGACGCGGTATTCGCCATGGCCGGAACCGTGGCACTGGTTAAGGAGACTGACAAGACATCAGCCGGTAACAATTCAGCAAAGTAGACGGCATTCAGATATGCGAACGATTGCCGGGCCGCCGAATCCGCGAATGGGACTCCCAGATCGTGACTGCCGGATCGGGACCGCCGGATCGGGACCGCCGGATCGGGACCGCCGGATCGGATGACCGGATCGGGGCTACCCGGATCGGGGTTATCCAGTCGGGACTACCGGATCCCGGCCCGCCGCAGCTGCTGGCTCAGGTCTTCGGCCACATCGCGCAGCAACGAGCCGACCCGAAGCAGCTCGGCGTCCGTCACCCGCTCGCCCGGCATGGAGCAGCTCATCGCGTCGGTCCCCGGGATCCGGTACGGCACCACGGCCGCCACGCACGCCAGGTTCGGCGAGCTCTGCCCGCGCTCGGTGGAGTACCCGCGCTCGCGGATGAACGCCAACTCCGAGCGCAGCGCCTCGCGGTCGGTGATGGTCAGCTCGGTCAGCGCGGTCAGCTGCTTGGGCAGCACCGCGGTCAGCTCGTCGTCGGCCAGTTCGCTCAGCAGCGCCTTGCCCAGCGCGGTGGCGTGCGCCGGCAGCGTGCGGCCGACCCGGGACACCAGGTGCGCGGACGTGCGCGACTCCCGGGTCTGCAGGTACACGATGTCCGGGCCGTTGAGCCGGGCGAAGTGGCAGGTGTAGCCGATCTGGTCCCGCAGCCGCTCCAGGGCCTCGGTGGCGTACGGCATCACCGGATCGCGGTCCAGATAGGCGGTCCCGCAGATCAGGGCCTTGACTCCGAGCCGGAACCGGGTGCCGGCGTCGTCGGACTCGATCCAGCCGACGTCGCGCAGCGTGCGCAGCAGGCCGTGCAGCGAGGAGCGCGGGAACCCGGTGTAGTGGTGCAGATCGGTGAGTGAGAGCCAGTCGTGGTTGGAGCCGAAGGCCTCCAGGAGTTCCACGGCCCGCCGTGCCGACTTCACGCCGGCCGAGGAGTCGGCGCCCAGTGCCGGGCTGGTGCCGATCGCGGACGCGCCGGACACGTCGGCGTCCACGTCGTTCGTCAGGGCAGCGGATCCGACCGCCGATCCGCTGGATATGCCGGTGTCGGCCATGGGACTCCTTCGTTGACAGGTCTCGCGTCCCACATTACCGTCTGCGGCGGATTTCAGATATCTGGCCTTTGTTCACATATCTGAAGCAACAGGCGAGGCCACGCCTCCGCCGTCGCCGGTTCTCCCAACAGCTGGCCGCCGACTACTAGGGGACTCCTTCGGGGGCCCCTTACTCGCCGTGCTCCTCTTGACCACTCGTACGTTCGCTACTACCTTTCCTGCATCTGAGCTTGTTCACTCCCATGTACTTCGTTCACATTCATGAATCCCCGTTGAAGCCGAGGGCCCCATGCGAAGCGTGAAACCCCGAACAGCGCGATCCATATGCGCCGCGGCTGTCGCCGCCGGCGTGGCGATAACCGGTGCCGCGTGCGGCGGCTCCAGTAGCTCCTCCGGCGCGAGCACGTCCAAGAACGCGGCCGCCACGGGCACCATCAACGTGTGGATCCGGGGCGCCGGCGACTCGGCGAAGGCGTACCAGAAGATCTTCGACGCGTTCACCGCCCAGACCGGCATCAAGGTCTCCATCGGCAAGACGACGCTCACCGACTTCGAGACCGCGCTCAGTGCCGCGGCCTCCGCGCATCAGCTCCCTGACATGGTGCTCGACGACGCCGCACAGATGGGCGGCTTCGCCTCGCAGGGAATCATCCTGCCCGTCGACAAGGGCACCTTCACCGGTGCCAACCAGCTCACCGACCAGGCCTGGGCCTCGGCCACCGACCTGAAGGGCCAGGTCTACGCGGTACCGTTCTCGGCCCAGGCGAACGTGCTGCTGATCCGCAAGGACTGGCTGGACAAGCTCGGGTTGCAGCCGCCGAAGACCTGGGCCGATCTGGCCAAGGTCGCGCAGGCCTTCACCACCCAGGACCCGGACGGCAACGGTAAGAACGACACCTACGGTCTGGCCGTCCCCGGTTCCACCTCGCGCGGCTACACCTCGTGGTTCTGGTCCTCGTTCCTGTACTCGGCCGGCGGCGACTACCTCAAGGCCGACGGCGGCAAGTTCATCGCGACCCTCAACACCCCGCAGGCCGTGTCCTCGGTGCAGTTCCTGGAGGACCAGGTCTGCAAGAACAAGGACGTCCAGCCCTCGGCGCTCGGCGACGACACCACCGCGACCAACAAGGCCTTCGAGACCGGCGTGGCCGGCATGTACCTCACCGGCCCCTACGCCTACGCGACCATGGACGCGACCGCGGTCAAGGGCAAGTACATCGTGGTCGCCCCGCCGACCGGCCCCGACGGCACCGCCGGGACCCTGGCCGAGGGCACCGACATCTACACGATGGCCGACAGCAAGCAGGACGAGGTGACCAAGCTCGAGGAGTTCATGGTCACCCCGGACGCGCAGAAGATCGGCATGACCGCGGTGCCGAGCGCCACGGTCGTCCGGCTGCCGGTGAACAAGACCGTCGACGCCTCCGCCGTGCACGGCGACGACCCGCGCTGGCAACTCGCGCAGCAGGTCTACGCCTCCTCCGGCCACTACGAGTACGACAACGCGCCGAACTGGACGCAGCTGCGGCAGAAGATGTCGGACGACCTGAACAAGCTGCTGTCCTCCTGCGGGGACGTGCAGCCCGCGCTGAACTCCATGAACTCCGACGTCACCTCGATCCTGAAGCAGCAGGGGGTCGGATGACGGCACGCCTCTACCGTCCGGCGCAGCCCGGGACCCCGGCGACGGCGGACGGCCCGCTGTCCGGCCGCCGCCGTCCCGGTGGCGGCCCGGCCGCGAAACCGTTCTGGCGGCGGCTGGGGCCCTGGCTCTACCTGGCGCCGCTGCTGGCGTTCATCGGCGTGTTCAAGGTGTGGCCGACGATCTGGGGCGTCTACCTCAGTTTCTTCCACGTCCGGCCCTACCTCGGGAACCAGTACGTCGGCAGTGCGAACTACTCCAAGCTGTTCTCCGACCCGGATCTGCGCACGGCCGTCGTGCACACGCTCATCGACGCGGTGTTCGCCGTCTCCGGCTCGATCTTCGTCGGGTTCTGGCTGGCGGTCCTGCTCCAGGGCCCGGCCCGGCACGTCCGGATCCTGCGGACCGCGGTGTTCCTGCCGACCGTGATCGCCATGGTGGCCGCCGCCGAGCTGTGGACCACGCTGCTCTACCCCTCGCAGTACGGCTCGGTGAACACCCTGCTGGGCAAGGTGGGCCTGGGGCCGGAGCCGTTCTTCTCCAGCCCGCACTCGGCGCTGGCCTCGGTGATCCTGATGCAGATCTGGAAGAACGCCCCGTACGACATGGTGATCTTCGTCGCCGGGCTGGCCTCCATCGACCGGGAGATGTACGAGGCCTGTCACATCGACGGCGCGAACTGGTGGCAGCGGCTGCGGTTCGTGACGCTGCCGGCGCTGCGCCCGATCACCACGATCGTGCTGGTGCTCGGGGTCATCAGGGGGCTGCGGGTGTTCACCGACATCTGGGTCTCGACCAACGGCGGCCCGGCCGGGTCCTCGGAGTCCGTCGTGACCTATCTCTACCGGCAGTTCAGCGAGAACAACGACACCGGCTACGCCGCGGCGATCGGGACCGTGCTGCTGGTGGTCACGATGGTGCTGACGTGTCTGATGTTGCTGTGGCGGAGGCGTGGGGACACATGAGGATCCGTACCAGGGCCGGGGTCTGGCTGCTCTACGCGCTGGTCGCGTTCGTCTTCGTCTACCCGTTGTGGACGGTGGTCGCGACCGCCTTCTCCAAGCAGCAGGCCAAGCTCGGCGCGCTGATGAACGTGCCGCACGGCATCACCGGCGCCAATGTCTCCCAGGCCTGGCACCTGGGTGTCGCGCGCGGGTTGCTGAACTCCATGATCGTGGTGGCCGTAGGGTTGACCCTGCAGCTGACGGTGTCCTCGCTGGCGGCCTACGCGCTGGCCCGCAAGCGCTTCAAGGGTGCCGGCCTGGTCATGCTGGCCGTCCTGGCCACCATGATGATGCCCGAGGAGGTGATCGCGGTGCCGCTGTTCCAGGTGCTCGGCAAGATCCACCAGCCGTTCACCGGAGGCACGCTGGTCAACTCCTACGGCGGCCTGATCCTCCCGCTGGTCGGCTGGGCGCTGCCGGTGTACGTGCTGACCGGCTTCATGAAGCGGGTCCCGCTGGAGTTGGAGGAGGCCGCGCGGATCGACGGCGCCGGCGACTTCCGCATCTTCTGGCGCATCGTGCTGCCGGTGTGCCGGCCGGCGCTGGGGACCTGCGCGGTGTTCGGGTTCCTGATGATCTGGGACCAGTATCTGCTGCCGCTGCTGGTGTCGCAGAGTCCGAAGATGGACACCCTGACCGTCGTCGTCACCAGCCTGCAGGCGTCGCAGGAACAAGGCGAGGGGGTACGGCTGGCGGCCGTGCTGATCCTCGCGGTGCCCGGCGTGCTGGTCTATCTGGCCTTGCAGAGACTGTTCGAACGCGGCCTGCTCAGCGGATCGCTCAAAGGATAAGGGTACTGATGCAATCACTCGTGGACCGGCTGGACGGCCTGCTGTACTTCCCGGTCACCCCGTTCGCACGCGCCGCGGCGAGCCGCCCCGGCCGCGTAGACCTGGACGCCTACCGGGAGCACCTGCGCTCCCGGCTGGCGTTCCTGGACGCCGCCGACCGCCCCGGGCCGGCGGCGGTGTTCGCGTGCTGCGGCACCGGCGAGTTCCACTCGCTGGACGTCGAGGAGTACGCCGAGTGCGTGCGCGCCGCCGCCGAAGTGGCGGCCGGGCGGGTGCCGGTGGTGGCCGGGATCGGGTACGGGGCCGGCCTGGCCGCGACCTTCGCCGGCGCGGCCAAGGAGGCCGGCGCTGACGGTCTGCTGGTGATGCCGCCCTACCTCGTCGCCGGGAGCGCGGCCGGGCTGCGCGAGCACTACACCACGGTGGCCGAGAACACCGACCTGGACCTGATCATCTACCAGCGGGACAACGTCACGTTCACCCCGGACGTGGTCGCCGACCTGGCCGAGGTCCCGAACATCGTCGGGTTCAAGGACGGCAAGGGCGACCTGGACCTGATGCAGCGCATCGTCTCGGCCGTCCGGGACCGGCACGGCGAGGGCAAGCTGCACTACTTCAACGGGCTGCCGACCGCCGAGATGTCGCAGCTCGCCTACGCCGGCGTCGGCGTGCCGAACTACTCCTCGGCGGTGTTCTGCTTCGTCCCCGACATCGCGCTGGCCTTCTACCACGCCTACCGCCAGGGCCAGACCGGCGTGGTCAACGACCTGCTGGACCGCTTCTTCCGGCCGCTGGTCGAGCTGCGCGCGAAGGCCCCCGGCTACGCCGTCGCGCTGGTGAAGGCCGGCGTGCGCCTGGACGGCCTGGACGCCGGCCCGGTGCGTCCGCCGCTGACCGACGCCGCCCCGGAACACGTGGAGCGGCTGGCCGAGCTGATCCGGGAGGGGCGCCGGGTACTGACCGAGCACGGAATCGACACGGCGGCGTGAGGGCGGTATCGCAGATGTCTGAGACAAAGCGCGGCAGGATACTGATGACCGGCGCGGCCGGGGGAGTGGGCACTTTCCTGCGCTCCGGCCTGGCCGGCCTGGGCTGGCAGGTGCGCGGCTTCGACCTGGTGGTCCCGGACGACCCCGGCCGCACCGAGTGGCTGGTCGGCGACGTCGGCGACGCCGCGGCCCTGGACGCCGCCATGCGCGATGTGGACGTGGTCATCCACCTGGCCGGCATCCCGGTCGAGGACCGCTTCGAGCGCATCCTGAAGAGCAACATCGACGGCACCTACCAGGTCTTCGACGCGGCGCTGCGGGCCGGCGTGCCCCGGATCCTGACCGCCAGCAGCAACCACGCCGTGGGGTACTACGAGCGCGCGGACTTCCGGGACGCGCCGATCGGCGTGGACGTGCGGCCCAGGCCCGACACGTACTACGGCGTCTCGAAGGTCTTCGTGGAGGCCATCGGGTCCTTCTACGCCGACCGGCACGGGCTGCAGGTGGCGTCCGTCCGCATCGGTTCGTGCTTCGCCGAGCCGCTGAACCGCCGGATGCTCGACACCTGGCTGAGCCCGGCCGACGCCACCCGGCTGTTCGACGCGCTGGCGACCGCCCCGGAACTCGGGTACGAGATCGTGTACGGCATCTCGGCGAACAAGACGGCGTGGTGGGACCTGGAACCCGCGCGCCGCCTCGGCTACGAGCCGCAGGACGACTCGGACGTGTTCGCCGAGAAGATCGCGGCCGCCGAGGACCAGGCTCCGGATCCGGAGGATCCCGAGTACCGCTACCTCGGCGGGCGATTCACGACGCGGGTGCCGCCGCAGGATTAGCCGCAGGACTAAAGGAGTTCGGGCCCCATCGCCCGGTGGGGCCCGAACGCCACCAGGAGAGCGCACCGGGCCTCGGCCGGGACCAGCGGCCGGATCTGCGCCTCGGCCTGGGCATCGACCAGGACCACCAGCATCCGGTGCCCGGCCAGGGCGCTGCGGAAGGCCGCCGCGAGTTCGTCGAGGGTCGCTTCGGCGGGGCGGTCGGCGTCCAGCGATCGCAGGAACCTGCGAAGCACGGCGGCCGGTGCGACCGCCGGTATTCCGGCGAGGCTGGCAAACAGCTGGCCGTCGGAGTACTTCGCTGAAGCGTGGTGCGCCGCGCGGATGGCCACCTCCGATGCCGTGACTCGCACGATCGCGGCCCGATACGGCTCGGTCGGGCCGGCTACCAGCTCGGCCACGACCTCTCGCACGTCCAGCTCGTGGTCGGCGAGATCGGGCGGCAGTTCGCGGGGGACGCGCAGCAGAGCGTTCAGTGCTCGCTCGGCCGCCAGTTGCTCAGCCATCGGCCCGTCGCCAGCCGCTGTTCTTCCCGCGCCGGTCGGGGGCGTCTCGCTGTCCGCTGTGTCGGCTCCGCTCCCTGTCTCGCGCTCTGCCCCGTTCTCTGCCTCGTCCTCCGCCTCCCCGACTGCCCGCCGCACCGTCCCCATCAACCGCGCCCGCGGCACCTGCAACGCGTCCGCCAACATCTGGACCGTCGTCCGGCGCGGCTTCTGCGTCCGGCCGCGTTCCAGGCTCCGGATCGCGCGGGTGCTCAGCCCGCTGGCGTGCGACAGCTCCTCCTGCGTCCAGCCCCGGCGCTGGCGCCAGGCGCGGATCGCCTCGGCGAAGCCGCCGGCGTGGCCGTCCCCCTCTTCCACAAGCGGCAGTGTGCCCGGCTGATGTGCGGTTAATCGTCCGGGCAACTTCCGGTGTCTGTTCCTGGTCCGCGACGGTGGCGCGCGTGAGCCTGGAGACGAGGAGGTGGCCGTGGTGGCGATCTGCGTGGCGGTCGCGGTGTGTGTGGTCCTCGCCCTGCTCGGGCGGGCGGTTTCGACGACGGCGCAGCGGATGCGCGGTTGGTATCAGGGGAGTGTGGAGGGCAGCGCGATAGAGCTCGCCGTGCTCGCCGCTTTGGTGGGCGGCGCGCTCGGCGAGCTCTATCGGCGGTTGCGTCCGTGACTAGTCGCGTCCGTGACTACCGGTGCTGCGACACCTGCTGCGACACCGTGTACGGGGCCCGGTCGCTGTTCCAGTTGTCGTTGTTGCTGTTCGAGAAGACGTTGTTGAGGACGAAGGCGATGGCGCCGATCACGATCATCACGATCAGCAGCGTCCGGGCGCCGCTGGACAGGAACAGCGGCCGGGTCGGCGAGCGGCGCTCGCCGGTGTTCGAGGCGCCGGGCAGGTCGCCGAACAGGCCCTTGGGCTGCGTCGGCGTCAGCATCCCGGAGAACGCCGCGAACCGGGTCTCGTAGCGCAGCATCGCGCTGGTGGCGCCGAACGCCTGCTCGGGCTGGCGGCCGGTGAACAGCATGATGATCCAGACGAAGAACGCGATGACGGCCGCGCCTTCCTGGAGCACCGAGGTCACGATCCAGCCGGGGATCATCAAGATGATGCGGAAGAACACCGCGGCCGGGTTCAGCCGGGTCGGCGGGGGCACGTCCACCTGGATCGGGTAGCCCGGCGCCTCGAAGAAGGCGAACGGCGGGTACTCGTCGACCATCAGGTACAGGTAGCCGTAGACCCGGGTCTGGTACTGCAGGATGCCGATCAGGAACTCGCGCATCCCGGTCGGCAGCTGGCCGGTGAACAGCGCCGCGAACCAGCCGATGATCAGGACGACCAGGCCGGCCAGGCCCAGGAAGAACATGACGATCAGCTGCGGGATGGCCAGGATCAGCCGGATCAGCACCGTCCAGCGCTTCTGCGGACGCAGGCCGTGGACGTCGATCTGGACCTCCGGCTCGCGCACCATCTGCCCGTAGGGGTCGGCGCCGCCGGGGTATTGCGGGTACTGCGGGTAGCCCTGCTGCTGGCCGTAAGGCGGCTGTCCGTATGGCTGTTGGCCGTACGGCGGCTGCCCGTAAGGGGGCGGTCCAGGCTGGCCCTGCTGCCCGGACTGGCCGGACTGGCCATAAGGCGGCTGCTGCCCGGGTTGCTGCTGCCCGCCGTAGGGCGGCTGCTGCCCGTATGGCGGGGGCTGCTGCCCATAGGGCGGCTGGTTGGGGTCCTCCGGCGGAGGCGGAGGAGCCGGCGGCAGCTGGTCACTCATGACCCCAGGATCACTCCGGTTCCGATCCGTCACCTCCGCTGCCGACCGATTGGATGACGGAGCGGCCCCGGCGCCGCGTGGGCCGGACCCGGGGCGGCGTCGCCACCAGGCCCAGGGCCTCCATCAGCAGCCGGGCGTCGGCGGCGTCGCGGGCCCGGGCCGCCAGCGCGCGCAGGGCCCGCTCGCGGACCTCGGGCGGACATTCGGCACTGGATGCGAGCTCCACGACGGTCCCGCCGGAGGGGAAGGCGAAGCTGTCCGTTCCTTTCGTCACGCTCTGACCCCTACCCGCCCCGGCCACTCCATGAACGGAACACGCCCCAGACCGGCGGCTCGGATGCCAGGCATCTGGTCTAATCACCTCCGTGAAAGCCGCCCTCCTGCGCCTGTCCGACCGCCTCTACGACGGCGGCGCCGCCAAGCACGGCGTCCTGCCCGGCCCGCTGATCGTCGCCACCCTCGTCACCGGCACCGTGGACGCCGTCAGCTACCTGGCCCTGGGCCACATCTTCGTGGCCAACATGACCGGCAACGTGGTCTTCCTCGGCTTCGCCCTGGCAGGCGCCAAGGGCCTGACCGTCTGGGCCCCCTGCCTGGCCATCGCCTGCTTCGCCGCCGGAGCCTTCACCGAGACCCGCCTGGCCCGCGCCACCCCCGGCGACGACGACCACCACCGCCTGGCCAACGCGGTGGCGGCGCACGCCGCCTTCGTCACGGTGGCCCTCCTCCTAGCCGCCCTCGAAGACGACACCAAAACCGCCACCCACGCCCAGCTCACCGCAATCCTGGCCTTCGGCTTCGGCGTCCAGAACGCCGTGGTCCGCAGGCTCGCGGTCCCCGACCTGACCACCACGGTCCTGACCATGACCGTCACCGGCATCGCCGCCGACCCCTTCGGCAAACCGACGATGCGCCGCCTGCTCTCGCTCGGCTGCATCTTCCTCGGCGCCCTCTCCGGCGGTCTGCTGGTGCTGCACCAGAGCATCAGTGCGGCGCTGGGGTTGGCGCTGGGGTTGTTGGTGGTTGCTTGTGGGCTTGCGCTGATGGAGTGAGGGGG
>NZ_JAAFYZ010000243.1 GCF_018274385.1 Catenulispora pinistramenti
TTCGCCTACAGTGCCGGTGGCCGGGGGTCAAGTTCGCGCTATCAAAACCGCAGCTCACACGCATGACCGCAAGCGCGCGGACTTTACCCCCGGACACCGGTGCTGTACCCATCGGGCTGACGACGCGGCCGTGGGGAACGGACCGCACCACCTCAGGGACCGCCGCCGCTGAGACTGACCCGGCCACCCGAGGGAACCGCGCTAGTTTCCCTGAGGTTGCCGAGGCCCGCCGGAGGCCCGGCTCTTCACCATCGCCTTTGACTTTGATCTTGCTCTTGATCTTGCTCGGACTTGCTGGAGTTGAAGAGGCCTGAGGTGGGGCGGGGTTGTGAACGCGCGAACCGGCAGCCGACAAGCACACCCGCCGACCCGAACCCCGAACCGGCACAACTATGACCGAAGGCCGTAAAAAGCTTTGAAACCCACACGCGAACCGCAACCCGGCCCACAAACTCCAGCCTCCACAAGAAGATCCGAACCCCGAACCACCCCAGTCAAGAAGTGCCGCACCCCGCACCCCGCACCGCCAAGTCCGCCAAGGCCGCCAAGTCCACACCGACCATCGCAGCCACAAGCAGCAGGCCAAACGCCGCCCGCCACAGCCCTAACTGAAGCGCGCCGTCCGGGCGTCCACCTCGTCCCCATACTTCGTGATCAGCGGCCGGTACAGCTCCGGCCGCCGGGCCCGGAGCCAGCGCCGGCCGGTCGAGGTCGGGACCAGGTCCAGATCGAGGTCGGCGGTGACCATGGCGTCGGCGGTGGCCCAGGACTCGGCCAGGATTCGGCCGTAGGGGTCGATGATCATCGCGTTTCCGGTGCGGACCTCGTCGTCGTCCCGGCCCACGCCGTTGCTGAAGATCACGAACAGTCCGTTGTCGTGGGCTCGGGATGGCAGCCAGCGCAGCAGCCACTCCCGGCCGTTCGGGCCGCGGAAGGCGTCCTGGGCGGTGGCCGGGTCGGCGTGGCGGTTCTCCCAGACGCTCAGCGGGATCGGCTTCATGCCGTGCGGGCTGACGGAGTTGGTGCCGCCGGTCTGGTGCGGGGCCAGCAGGATCTCGGCGCCGAGTAGGGCGGTGGCGCGGACGTTCTCGATCAGATTGTTGTCGTAACAGATCAGGACTCCGACCCGGACGTCCCATGGCGTGTCGAAGACGGTGTAGCGGGAGCCGGAGGAGATCGCCTCGTGCTCGAAGGCGTGCAGCTTGCGGTGGACGTGGACGGTGCCGTCCGGCAGGCAGACGGCGTAGGCGTTGAACAGCCAGCCGTCGCGCTCGGTGAGTAGGCCCACGCCGATGCCCAGGTGCAGCTCGGCGGCCAGGGCGCTGATCCGGGCGATGCTCGGGCCGTCGTCCGGCTCGGCGGCCTCGTGCAGGTACGCCGCGTCGCGCTTGGTCAGATGCCAGTAGCCGAGCAGGCACATCTCCGGGAAGGCGACGAGCTGGACCCCGTCGGCCGCGGCGGCGCGGGCGAAGTGCTCGACCCGGGCCAGGTTGTACTCCTTGGCCCCGGGACGCGGTTCGAACTGGACGGTTGCGGCTCGAAGCATCATGCGGTCCATCGAAGCGCCGTCACGATCGATGAGTCCAATGACGGTCGGCGGAGGATCGATAAACTGGGGGAATGGAAGACCGGTTGGTGAGGGCCTTCGTCGCGGTCGCGGACCACGGCACGTTCGGCGCGGCCGCGCAGACCCTGGCGGTGACGCAGCCGGCGCTGACCAAGCAGATCCAAGCCCTGGAGGCGCGGATCGGCGGCGCGTTGTTCCGGCGCGGGCGGCTCGGCGCGCGGCTGACCCCGCTGGGCCGCACCCTGCTGCCCGACGCCCGGGACGCGGTCGACCGGCTCGACGCGTTCGAGCTGCGGGCCAAGCGGCTGACCACCGGCGGCGCGGGCCGGCTGGCGCTGGGCTTCGGGCTCTCGACGATCGACATCGCGCCGCGTGCGGTCGCCGAGTTCCGGCGCCGGAACCCGGACGTCGGGGTGACGCTCGACGACATGGCCACGGCGATCCAACTGGAGCGGCTGCGGCGCGGGCAGCTGGACGCCGGATTCGCCCGGCTGCCGGTGGACCCGGACTTGTCCGTGCTCGAACTCGGCACCGACCAGCTGATGCTGGCGGTCCCGGGGAACGCGGACACCGAGCCGGGAGTGCGGGAACTGATCGCCAGACACGGCCTGGTGACGCTGGTGCAGACCAAGGGGCCGGGGTTCGTGAACCAGGTGCAGCGGTACCTGGCGGCCGAGGGCATCAAGCCGCGGGTGGTGCAGCGGGCGAACGACCTGCAGACGGTGATGGCACTGGTGGCGGCGGGCGTCGGGGTGGCGCTGGTGTCGGCCCGGGCGCCGGTCGTGGTGGCGCCGGAGCGGATCCGGTGGCTGACGATCGACCATGAGGCGGCACGGTGGGGCGTCGGTGTGGTGTGGGGCGGCGGAGAGCCCGGACCGGCGCTCGCGGCGTTCTTGGAGGTGACACGGGAGTTGGCGGCCAGCGGGTGGTGAGGCGATGAAAAGAGTCGTGATTTCTCTGCAATAGAGCGATAGTCTCTGCGCAAAGATTCAATGGAGGGGGCTCCGGTTGATGGAGAGAATCCGCGCACCGTTCATCGACGCGGCGGGCGTCGCGCACTACCGCAACATCACCGTCTCCCGGATCCAGGGATACCGGCCGCTACACGCAGATCTGCGGGTACCGCCGGGTGAGGGTCGCAGGCCTCTCGTAGCCTTCCTGCACGGCGGGGCCTTCTGGAGTGGCTCGCGCGTGGACCTGCCGGATCCCCTGGACGCGCTGGAGTCGCCCGGGTTCTACGAGCGGGTGCTGGCGCGCGGGTATGCCGTGGCCGACGTCGACTATCGGCTGTCGGCGGAGGCGGTGTTCCCGGCGCAGCTGGAAGACGTCGAAAGCACGCTGCGACGACTGCGCGCGGGGGCCGACGAGCTCGGCCTGGACGTCGGACGCTTCGCGGTGTGGGGCGAGTCGGCCGGCGGAACCCTGGCCGCGCTGGCGGGTCTCGACAAGG
Source organism: Catenulispora pinistramenti (assembly GCF_018274385.1). GTDB lineage: Bacteria > Actinomycetota > Actinomycetes > Streptomycetales > Catenulisporaceae > Catenulispora > Catenulispora pinistramenti. Next base: position 3,018 of record NZ_JAAFYZ010000243.1, read on the forward strand.
GTTCCGACGTCCCGATCCACGCGGTCGTCGACTGGTACGCCCCGACCGACTTCACCAGGCGGATCGGCGACGCGGACCGCCCCGGCCACCCCATCTACGAACTGCTCGACGGCGCGAGGCGCGGGTACCCGGACCGGGCCCGGGCGGCCAGCCCGGTGCACCAGGTCCACGCGGCCGCACCGCCGTTCCTGCTCATGCACGGCACGGCGGACTCGGGCGTTCCCTACAGCGAGAGCGAGAACCTGGCGGCAGCGCTGCGGGCGGTCGGTGTCCGGGCCGATCTCGTCCCGGTCGAGGACGCGGGGCATGTGATGGAGGGCGCCGGCGATGTCGGCGGCCTGGTGGACCGCGTTCTGGACTTCCTTGACGATGTTCTGCGCTAGCACCGAACGATGTTCTGCGCTAGCGCCGCTCTCGGCTAGCGCAGAACATCGTGGCTAGCGCGGCTCTGGGCTAGCGTCCCTCAACCACCCGATCGCCCAACTCAGTCCGCCGATAGCGGATCTCGTGCCGATGCCGCTCGCCGACGACCATGCCCGCGTCGCGCAGCACGCCGAGGTGCTCCGACACGGTCCCCAGCGCGAGCGCGTGCCGGTGCGCCAGACGGCTGGTCGACGCCGGCTCGTCGAGCCCGGTGAGCAGGTGTGCGCGGGTCCGCCCCACGAGCCTGGTCAGGGCGGCGGCCGGGGTGCCGCGTCGGGGCTCGAAGGCGTTGCCCAGGCCGCGCGCCGGGTAGACGAGCGTCGGCTGCCACGGCGGGTCGGTGATGACGATCACCTCATCCCACTTGAACGCGCTCGGCATCAGGATCAGACCGCGGCCGTCCAGGTCGTGGTGCTCGTCGCCGCCCGGGTCGCGGATCAGGGTGTCGCCGGTCCAGTGGACGGTCGGGTGCAGGTCGGCGAACAGCGCGTCCAGGCCGCCCTCGGCCAGGCGTCGGGACTGGTGGGCCACGTCCGCCTCCAGCAGCGCTCGGATCCGCGGCCAGTGCGGGGCGACCAGGGTCTGCCACGCGGCTCGGATCAGCTGCGTCAGCAGGCTGAGGACCTCGGCCGGGTCGCCGAGCAGCAGCCGGCCGGTCGGGGTGTCGCGGCTGCCGGGCGGCGCGTAGCGCAGCGCCAGCTCGATCTCGCGGCGCACCACCGGCGCCGGGGTCGCGGCGATGCGGGTCAGCTCGGCGTCGAAGTCGCCGACCGGCGCGGTCGGCGGCGGGGCCAGGAAGTCGGGGGTGTAGCCGCGGCGGGGTTGCAGCAGGACGATCGGATCCAGCCCGAGGCCGGGCAGGGCCGGGCGGACGCTCTCCAGCCAGCGGCCGTGCGCGCCCGGGCCCTGGGAGCCGGTCGCGTCGCGGATCGCGGACAGTGTTTCGAAGGCCGGGGAGACAGCGAAGCGGCATCGTGCCAGGTCGGCCGGGCCGAAGCCGAGACTGACGGCCATCTGGACGCCTCCTCGCCACGCGTTGGGTCTTTCGGCGGTAGCCGAAAGACTTTCGATGATCCTAGCGCCCCGGCACGATCTTCCTCGTACCGCAGAACACTTTTCTGAAATGGGGAACCGCCATGACCGCCGACCTGAAGACCGACGTCAACCGCCGGGTCGCCGCCTTGTTCGCCGCGATCGACGACTACGAGGAGGAGAAGTTCATCGCCGAGGTGGACGCGCTGGCCGCCGGACTGCCCGAGGGCGACGCCGATGCGATCTTCCACCGGGGCTGCGCCCGCGACAGCTGGGGCCACTCCGACCTGGCCGTGCCGATGTACGCGCGGGCGCTGGAGCTCGGCGGGCTGACCGGGGAGAACCGGCGGCGGGCCGTGATCCAGATGTCCAGCTCGCTGCGGAACATCGGGCGGGTCGAGGACGGCCTGGCGCACCTGCTCAAGGAGAAGGAGACCGGCGGCCAGGACCACCTGTCCGACGCGCTGGACTGCACGATCGCGCTGTGTCTGGCCACCCTGGGCCGCGAGCGCGAAGGGCTGTCGCTGGTGCTCGTGGCGCTGGCCGAGCACCTGCCGCGCTACAACCGGTCGATGGCGAACTACGGCAGGCTGCTGCTGGAAGACTGAGTTCTACGGCAGGATGTCTGCATGTTGATGAAGCGCCATCCCGCCAACCCGATCCTGCGTCGCAACCCCGACCGGCCGTGGGAGGCCGGCTCGGTGCTCAACGGCACGGTCGTCCGGGGCGCGGACGGCGTCATCCACATGCTGTACCGCGCCACCAACGGAGTCGAGTTCACCACGGCCGGGGAGTACGTCTCCTCGATCGGCATCGCCGACAGCACCGACGGCGTCAACTTCACCCGCCGCCCGGAGCCGCTGATCGCCCCGGACCAGCCCTACGAGCACGGCCTGGGCTGCGAGGACCCGCGCGTGGTGTTCCTCGACGGCGAGTACTTCATCTACTACACGGCGGTGGAGGGCACGCCGCCGGACATCAAGGTCCGCATCGCCCTGGCGACCACCCCGGACCTGCGCGCCGACACCGTCACCAAGCACGGCGTCGTCGGCCCGCGGGGCGCGCCGTCGAAGGCGGCGACCCTGCTCCCCGAGGCGGTCGGCGGCAAGTACCTGTGGTTCTTCACCTGGTGCTCCGACACCCCCGGCGCGGCGATCATCCACACCGCGTTCGACGACCTGGCCGCGGTCAAGAACCCGCCGCCGGGCCACGTCGCCGCTGCGGTCGACGCCTACGACCACAGCGCGGTCCTGATCCCCGGCGACCGTGCGGAGCTGGTGAAGAAGCGGGTCCGCCGCGGCCCGGAACTCGGCGCCCCGCCGATCCGCACTGACGAGGGCTGGCTGTTCTTCTACTGCAACTCCGACAGCGAGGAGGAGCCGGAGTGGCAGATCAGCGTGGCGCTCCTGGACCTGGCGGAGCCGTGGAAGGTGATCGCCCGCACCCCCGCCCCGCTGCTGACCCCGCAGACGGAGAGCGAGCTGACCGGCGTCGTGAACCGCGTGACGTTCCCGTCCGGGGCGCTCGTCATCGACGGCACGGTGCATCTGTACTACGGCAGCGGGGACCAGGGGATCTGCTTGGCGACGTGCGAGCTCGACGCGTTGCTGAGCCACTTGAAGACGTTCCCGGAGCGGAACGACGGGCCTTGCGTGGGGTGACGATCAATGCTTGATGAGGTCGAGGGCCGCCGTGAAGTCAGTGGCCGCCCCACCGAAGTCCTGACGTGTCGCCCGGTACTGCGCACGGTCCAGCAGTGCGCGGGCAAGCAGTTCTGGGGCCGCTTCGGACCCGCCACACAGGGCTTCTTCAGCGAGCCCCACGCCTTCGTCGAAGGGTTCTGCGAGGCGTTCGGGCCTGTGTCGCAGGAACTCGGACGCGAGCCGGACCGTCGCGCGGCGATGGCGGATCACCCGATCCGGACCGTGGGGCAGGGCGGAAGCTTCGGCGAGGAGAGTTTCGGCCTCGGCATGGAAGCGCGGGCGTAGTCCGGGCGACCACCAGTAGCTTCCATAGGAGTAGCCGGGCTCGCCGTCGGTACGGGGTGGTTCGTCGGCTCGGGTTGAGCAGACGAGGAAGTGGTTCAGGGCGGCCATGAACCTGACCGGTCGGCCGGATTCATCGTGACGGGGCAGTGTCGAAAGCACGGCGCAGGCCTCGTCCAGCGTGGCGGCGCGGGCGGCGGGGTTCCCCGCGGCCTGGTGGATGCGGGCCAGATGGACCAGGGAACATAGGTCGGGGCCGTATTTCGACTGCTTGGACACCAGGTGCGCGGAGAACACGGCGACCGCCTCGTCGAAGCGTCCGAGCACTTCGAGTGCGTCGGTCAGCTCGAGGACTATCCAGGGTAAGCCAGCTGAATAGCTCAGTGCCCGCTCATACTCCAGTGCCTCGTACCAGAGCTCGACGGCTTCAGCGTGCCGGCTTGATTCCGCCAGTGCGGTGGGCCACGCGTCCCAGTGGTTCTTGTGAGGTGGAAAGCGTTCGAGTCTCGAACGCAGCCCGCGGTACTGCTCCAGCTCTGCGAAGACCCGCATCGCATCAGCCGAACGCCCCAGGGTTTGCAGACATCTGGCCTGCGTCACGATCGCCTCGATCACCAACCCCGGCCAGGTGGGCTCGGTGTCCTTGATCTGCCGGGCGGCGACCACTGCCTCTTCTATGAGCGGTAGTCGCAGCTCGGCGTGATCTCGGAAGAATCCAGAGTGCTTGAGCAACTGGGTGACGAGCCCAGTGGTGTACGAGTCGGGAAACGCCCGCGCCATCACGCGCGAGGCATTCACCGTCCTCTCAGTGACCTCGCCCCGCGCGGACATCAGAGTCCCGCGCGCATAGTCGATCGCGATGTCGTCCGGTCGATCCGCCACCAAGCACCCCCGAAAAGAATCAGCCCCCGACTGGCGCGGAAACGCGCAAATCGGGGGTCGAACCTGCGACAGCTACAGCGGGATGTTCCCATGCTGCCCGCGCACCAAAGCGTCCCCGCCGAGCCCGCCCGGCGCCGCGGCGATGGCCGCCGCGATCGCGCTGCGCGAGGCGCCCGGCTCCACGACCTCGTCCACCACGCCGATCTCGATCGCGCGCTGGACGCCGCCGGAGACCTTTTCGTGCTCGGCCGCGAGTTCCTGTTCCATCTGCGGGCGGATGTCGTCGGAGACCTCGGCGAGCTTGCGGCGGTGGATGATGCGGACCGCGGCGACCGCGCCCATGACCGCGACTTCGGCGGTCGGCCAGGCGAAGACCTTCGTGGCGCCCAGGGCCCGGGAGTTCATCGCGATGTAGGCCCCGCCGTAGGTCTTGCGGGTCACCAGGGTCACCCGCGGGACCACGCACTCGGCGAAGGCGTGCAGGAGCTTCGCGCCGCGGCGGACCACGCCGTCCCATTCCTGGCCGACGCCCGGCAGGTAGCCCGGGACGTCCACCAGGACGATCAGCGGGACGCCGAAGGCGTCGCACATGCGCACGAAGCGGGCTGCCTTCTCCGCCGAGGCCGAGTCCAGGCAGCCGCCCAGGCGCAGCGGGTTGTTGGCGATGACGCCGACCGTGCGGCCGCCGAAGCGGCCCAGGGCGGTCACCACGTTCGGGGCCCACTTGGGGTGCAGTTCCACGCCGCTCTTGTCGAACACCGCGTTCACCAGCGGGTGCACGTCGTAGGCGCGCTTCGGGGAGGCCGGGAGCAGGTGCGCCAGGTCGCGGTCCTCGACCGCGGCGGCGTCCAGGGTGCCCTGGCTCCCCAGCAGTGCCGCGAGCTTGCGGGCGCTGCTGTACGCGGCGTCGTCGGTCTCGGCCACCACGTGCACGACGCCGGAGCGCCGGCCGTGCGGTTCCGGGCCGCCCAGGCGCAGCGCGTCCACGTCCTCGCCGGTAACCGAGCGGACCACGTCCGGGCCGGTGACGAAGATGCGGCCGGCCGGGCCCAGGATCACGATGTCGGTCAGCGCCGGGCCGTAGGCGGCGCCGCCGGCGGCCGGGCCCAGGACCACGGAGATCTGCGGGATCTTGCCGCTGGCCCGGGTCATGGCCGCGAAGACCTGGCCCACGGCGTGCAGCGAGGCCACGCCTTCCTGCAGCCGGGCGCCCGAGGAGTGGAAGAGGGCGATGATCGGGCTGCCGTCGGCCAGCGCCCGCTCGTAGGCGGTCAGGATGACCTGGCAGCCGGTCTGGCCCATGGCGCCGGCCTGGATGGTCGCGTCGGAGGCGTAGGCGACCGCGGGGGTGCCGTCGACCAGACCGGTGGCGGCCAGGAAGCCGGAGTCGTCGGCCGGGGTCAGCAACTCGCAGCTGCCGGCGTCGAACAGCCGCTCCAGGCGCTTGGCCGGGTTGCGGGGGTCCTCTTCGCGGGACGGCTTGGCGGAAGCGGAAGCGGAAGCGGAAGCGGCGGGGGCGGCCGGCGCCGGGATCCCCGGCGCCGCGACGGTTTCGGTTAAAGGCATCTCAGCGTCCTCAGACCGAACGGAAGGCCAGGACCACGTTGTGCCCCCCGAACCCGAAGGAGTCGTTCAGCGCCGCGATCTGGCCCTCCGGCAGGGCCCGCGGCTTGTCGCGGACGATGTCCAGGGTGACTTCCGGGTCCAGCTCGTCGATGTTGATCGTCGGCGGGGCCTGGCGGTGGTACAGGGCCAGCACGGTGGCCACCGACTCGATCGCGCCGGTGCCGCCGAGCAGGTGGCCGTGCATCGACTTGGTGGCCGAGATCGCCACGTCCTCGGCGTCGTCGCCCAGGATCTTGCGGAAGGCCTTGATCTCGGCGAGGTCGCCGAGCGGGGTGCTGGTGGCGTGCGCGTTCAGGTGCCGGACGTCGGCCGGGGTCAGGTCCGCGTCGGCCAGCGCGAAGGCCAGCGCCTCGGCGACGCCGCGGCCGGTGGGCTCGGGCTGGGCGATGTCGTGGGAGTCGGCGGTGAAGCCGACGCCGGCGACCTCGGCGTAGACCCGGGCGCCGCGGGCGGCGGCGTGCTCGGCGGACTCCAGGACCAGGATGCCGGAGCCCTCGCCCAGGACGAAGCCGTTCCGGGCGACGTCGAAGGGCCGGGAGGCGTGCTCGGGGTCGTCGTTGTCCTTGGACAGCGCCATCATGTTGGCGAACGCCGCGATCGGCAGCGGGTGGATGGCGGCCTCGGTGCCGCCGGCCAGGACCACGTCGGCGCGGCCGGAGCGGATCATCTCCACCGCGTGGCCGACCGCCTCGGCGCCGGTGGCGCAGGCCGAGACCGGCGCGTGCACGCCGGCCCGGGCGTCGAACTCCAGGCCGACGTAGGCCGCCGGGGAGTTCGGCATGAGCATCGGGACGGTGCGCGGGCCGACCGCGCGCGGGCCCTTGGCCAGCAGCGCGTCGTAGGCGTTCAGCAGCGTGGTGACGCCGCCGATGCCGGAGCCGACCATCACCCCGAGCCGCCCCGGCTCGGCGAACTTGCCCTCGAAGCCGGCGTCCTTCCAGGCCTCGCGGGCGGCGATCAGGGCGAACTGCGCGGAGCGGTCCAGCCGCCGCATCTCCACCGGCTTCAGGTGTTCCGAGGGCTCCACCGCGACCCGGGCGGCGAACCGCACCGGCAGGTCCGCGGCCCAGTCCTCGGTCAGATTGCGTGCCCCGGAGCGTCCGGCCAGCAACCCGTCCCAGAACGAGGTGGCGTCCCCGCCCAGCGGCGTGGTCGCACCGACCCCGGTGACGACGACAGACTTGCGTGCAGTCACGAGCCTTTACCTTCTATCTGGTGGTTTTACGGTTCTGCCGGCCGGACGGCCGTATCGCGGGTGCTACGGGTACTGCGGATACCGCTGGTACTACGGGTACTGCGTTACTGCGTTACCGCGGGCCTATCGCGTGGCTCAGGCCTGGTTCTTCTGGATGTAGCCGACCGCGTCGCCCACCGTGGACAGGTCCTTGACGGCGTCGTCCGGGATCTTCACGCCGAACTTCTCCTCGGCGGCCACGACGACCTCGACCATGGTCAGCGAGTCGACGTCCAGGTCACCGGTGAAGGACTTGTCCAGCTGGACCTCCTCCTTGTCGACACCCGCGACTTCTTCGACGATCTCGGCCAGGTCGGCAAGGATCTCTTCCTGGGTCAGAGCCATTGTGTGGCGCTCCTTCGTTGTCTTCTTCTTAGGTGGTGGGTTCCGCGAGCCGCGGGCCCTGGGTGAGATTAACGGGTGAGGCTTTACGGCAGAGCAACGACCTGCGCCGCGTACACCAGGCCGGCGCCGAAGCCGATCAGCAGGGCCAGCCCGCCGCTGGGCGCGGTGCCGTCGGCCAGCATGCGCTCCATGGCCAGCGGGATGGTGGCCGCGGAGTTGTTGCCGTACTCGGCGATGGTGCGGGCGACCGGGACCTCCTCGGGCAGGCCCAGCACCTTCACCAGCCGGTCGGTGATGCGGTTGTTGGCCTGGTGCGGGATGAACGCGTCCAGGTCGCTCGCCGTGATACCGGCCTCGGCCAGCGCCTTCAGCGAGACCTCGGCCATCTGGTAGGAGGCCCAGCGGAAGACCGCCTGGCCCTCCATGCGCAGGAACGGCCCGCGGACCTCGTCCGAGCCGTCCTCGGCCTCGGGCTTGTCGTTCCACGGGAAGGTCTGGGTGATGGTGTCGTACTTGTCGCCCTCGGCGCCCCACACCACCGGGCCGATCCCGGGCGTGTCGGACGGGCCGATCACCACCGCGCCGGCGCCGTCGCCGAACAGGAAGGCGGTGCCGCGGTCGTGGATGTCGGTCAGATCGCTCAGCCGCTCCACGCCGATCACCAGGACGTACTCCGCGGAGCCGGCCTTGACCATGTCCGAGGCCTGCGCCACGCCGTAGCAGAAGCCCGCGCAGCCGGCCGAGATGTCGTAGGCGGCGCCGTTGGTGCCCAGCCGGTCGGCGACCAGACAGGCCAGCGCCGGGGTCTGGTGGAAGTGCGAGACCGTGGAGACGATGATCGCGCCGAGCTGGTCCCCGGAGATCCCGGCGGCGGCCAGCGCCTTGCCCGCGGACTGCACGGACATCTCCAGGACCGTCTCCTCCGGGGTGCCCCAGCGGCGCTCGGCGATGCCCGAGCGGGTCCGGATCCACTCGTCGGAGGAGTCGATCCAGGTGATCACCTCGTCGTTGGTGACGACCCGGCTGGGCACGTAGCCCCCGACGCCCATGATGCGGGTGTGGGCCGCGCCCTGCTTCTCCTTGATGACTGCCATGATCGGATCCCCTTTTGTCGAACGTCGGGCCGGCCGAGAGTTTCTTTCCTCGCCCGGCCTAGCCGAACGAGCCTGTCGGATGGACGCGCAGCAGCGGCTGCCCCGGCGCGACCGGATCCCCGTCCTCCACGAGCCATTCGAGGATCTCGCCCTCGTGTTTCGCGGTGATCTCGTGCTTGTCACCGCGCGCGACGACCGTGGCCACCGCGGTGTCCGGCTCGAGCTTGTCCCCGGCCCGGACCTCGCCCAGGTGCACGGTGCCGCCGTGCGGGGCGATCACCAGGCGCCAGGTCGGGGCGGCGTCCAGCGAGTCGGCGTCGCCGGGCTCGGCGTGCTCGGCGATGAACTCGCGGGCGGCGTCCAGGTTGTCCGGGGTCTTCAGGGCGAAGGTCTGCACGCCCTTGAGCGCGCGCTTGGCCAGCCCGGTCAGGGTGCCGGCCGGCGACACCTCCAGGATGCCGGTGGCGCCCAGGTCGGCGAACGTCTCCATGCACAGGTCCCAGCGCACCGGGTTCGACACCTGCGCCACCAGGCGGCGCAGCACCTCGCGGCCGTCGTGCACGACCGCGCCGTCGGCGTTGGACACCAGGCGGGTGCGCGGGTCGCGGGTGGTGATGCCCTTGGCCAGCTTGGCCAACTGCTCCACGGCCGAGCCCATGTGCTGGGTGTGGAAGGCGCCGGCGACGCTGAGCGCGCGCAGCCGGGCCCCGGCCGGGCCGTCGTCGCCGAACCGCGCCAGGTCCTCCAGGGTGCCGGCGGCGACGATCTGGCCGGCGCCGTTGTTGTTGGCCGGGATCAGGTGGTGCTCGGCGATCTTGGCCAGCACCTCGTCCCGGTCGCCGCCCAGGACCGCGGTCATGCCGGTCGGGGTGACCGCGGCGGCCTGCGCCATGAGCCGGCCGCGCTCGCGGACGAAGACCATGGCGGACTCGGCGCTGATCACGCCGGCGCCGGCGGCCGCGGCGATCTCGCCGACGGAGTGCCCGCCGACCGCGCCGACCCGGCCGGCGGCGGAGTAGGCGTCACTGGGATGCGGGAACAGCGCCAGCGCCGAGGCGATGCCGGCGGCGACCAGCAGCGGCTGGGCGATCGCGGTGTCCTTGATGGCCTCGGCGTCCGCTTCGGTGCCGTAGTGCACCAGGTCCAGCCCGGACACGGCGGACCACCAGGTCAGCCGGTCGGCGAAACCGGGGACTTCGAGCCATGGGGTGAGGAAACCGGGAGTCTGGGCACCCTGGCCCGGCGCGACGAGAACTAGCACGGAATTCACTCTGGTTCGTCCACCGCCATATTGCCTTTAGCGGGGCGGACGAAGATCATGGTCTGGATCTTGGAGGGTTCCTACAAACCGGTTCCGGGCCCGGCAAGCCTTCCCAAGGCCAGCGCCATATGGAGGGTGAACGCCGCGCGCGGTTGTGCCGGGTTCAGACCTGTGAGGTCGCTCACCCTTTTCAGCCGATACCGCACGGTGTTGGGGTGTACGAAGAGCATCCGCGCCGCGCTTTCCAGCGAAGCGGCCTGCTCCAGATACGCCGAGACGGTCTCCAGCAACGCGGCTCCGGCCGATTCCAGCGGCCGGTACACCTCGGTGACCAGTTGCGCCTTCGCGGCGTCGTCCCCGGCCAGGGCGCGTTCCGGCAGCAGTTCGGCGGCCAGCACCGGGCGCGGCGCGTCCGGCCAGGCCCCGGCCGCCCGCAGCGCGGACAGGGCGGCTTGGGCGGAAATGCCCGCCGACAGGAGGTCTTCGACAACCGGGCCGATCACCAGCGGACCCGGCCCGAACTCGTTGGCCAGGGCCCGGGTCGCGGTCAGCGGATCGTCGGCGCCGCCGATGATCACCACCAGCCGGTCCGACTGCACCCCGGTGAGCACGGTCAGCCGGGCCCGGCGCGCGGCCCGGTGCACGGCGTCGGCCACCAGCGCGGTGTGCTGCCGGACGTTGTCCCGGTTGTCCAGCGGCTTCGGGGTGGCGCCGACCACGACCACCAGGCCCGAGGCGCTGTCCCAGCCCAGGGCCGCGGCCCGGGAGCGCACGGTGTCGTCCAGCACGTCGCCGCGCATCAGTTCGTCGACGACCAGCGCCTCCAGCCGGGCGTCCCAGGCCCCGCGCAGCTCCGCGGCCTGCGCGTAGACCTGCGCGGCGGCGAAGGCGATCTCGCGGGAGTAGCGCAGCATGCCCTCGCGCAGCGCGGCCTGCTCGGCCGGGCCCTGCGCGATCTGGCCGATGCCCTCCTCGACCACCTCTATGGTCGTGCGGACCAGTTCGACGGTCTGGCGCAGGGTCACCGTGCGGGTCAGCTCGCGCGGGGCGGTGCCGAAGACGTCGGCGCTGATCGCGGTGCGGTCCTGCGGGTTGCGGAACCACTCGACGAAGGCCGCGATACCGGCCTGCACCACCAGGCCGATCCACGAGCGGTTGTCCGGCGGCATGGCCCGGTACCAGGCCAGGCGCTCCTCCATCCGCTGGATCGCCACCCCCGCCAGCGAGCCGATCGACTTCTCCAGACGCCGGACCGCGGCCGCCCGTTGGGCGGGGGTGAGGTTGTCTGTGGTGCCCGTGGTCATCTCCTTATTCTTGCTCACGGGATGGGACGGCCGTGTCCATGTTCGCCGGCGCCGCTGGACGCGGTGGCGAGGCCGGCGACGTCGCGGCTGGTCCGGGCCGCGGGGGTGTGTGACATGACGCACAAGGTTCCGGCCGGTGTTTCGTCGTATGCATGACTAGTCGCGAACGAGTGCGTGGTGAACCGGTCATTCCATGTCAATCTGGTATACGTGGGCTGTGATGGACACGCACCACCGGAGCACCGCGACCGCGATCACCGAGCTTCAGGGCACCGCCGAGCAGGGCCGTCTGGTGCTGACCGAGGTGCTGGACCGGATCGAGGCGGCGTTCCCGGCCGCGGCGCGGCGGCACCGGCTCGGGCCCGGGGCGTGGCTGGTGCCGCTGGCCGACGCCGACGCCGACGGTGACGGCGACGGCGACCACCATGGCAGCATGCTGATTGCGATCGCTCCGGCCAGCCGGCCGCGCGACCGCGGGAACGCGCAGTTGGTGCTGTCCGCGACGGTTCTGGGGCGGGCGGGGATCGGCGAGGCGGACGCGGCACGGGCTCTGGGGTGCTTGGACGGCGTGCCGTTCACCGGGCTGGAGACGGATGCCTTCGCCAAGCAGTCGCCGTTGCTGGCCGGGCTGCCGGAGCAGATGAAGGACAAGCCGCTCGGCGAGTGCGGGGTGGTGTTGGTCGGGCCGCTGCTGTCGGATCTGGTGGTGCAGGCCCGGACGCTGATCGCGTTGGGCGCCCGGCCCGAGGCGATGACGGTACTGAAGAAGGAGTACCCCTACAAACTCCGGTCGCGGGTCGAGGCGCACCTGGCCGGGCTGGGGATCGCGGTGTCGCCGGTGACGGAGGCCGAGGCCGCCTTACGGCTGCACACCGCGCGGGTGTCGGAGCCGAGCGTGGTGATCGATGACGGCGGGCATGTGCTGCCGACGCTGATGCGGTCGGCGGCGGAGCTGTTGCCGTTCTTTCGGGGCGTGGTCGAGCAGTCGATGGCGGGTATCGAAGAGCTCGAAGACATTGTTTGCCCGGATACTGATCCGCCTGTGTCAGTCCCCGTGTTCAGCGTGGCTCAGAGTGCTGTGAAGCGCGGGATCGACGCGCACTGGATCGCCGAGACCGTGGTGCGTTCGGCCCGGCAGGCGTTGCCGGGGGAGGGCTTCGACGGGGTGCCGGCGCTGGTCATCGGGTTCGGGACGGTCGGGCAGCGGGTGGCCGCGACGTTGCGGGGACAGCGGATGCGGGTCGCGGTGCACGACACCGAGTGGCGAAGGCTCGTGGCGGCCCATGAGGCCGGGTACCTGACGGCGCCGGATCTGCCGGCGTTGCTGGACGGGCATCGGCCGGTGCTGATCGTGTCCGCCACCGGGCGGACCGGGCTGGGCGGCGAGGACCTGGACTTCCTGCCGGGGGAGTGCTTCGTCGTGAGCGTGTCGGGGCGGGCTTCGGAGATCGACATGCCGGGGCTGGCGTTGCGGGCCGAGCAGATCGATGAGGTGACCGGGGTCGGGGCCCGGTATGAGTTGCCGAACGGGCCGGTGACCGTGCTGGCCGACGGGATCCCGGTGAACGCGCCGTGCGGCGACCGGATTCCGGCCCGGCAGTCGGATCTGACGATGGCCGCGGTGGTCTGGGGCGCGTGCGCGCTGGCCCGTTGCTGGCCCTGAT